>JBBPZS010000141.1:0-4327 GCA_038198605.1 Chthoniobacterales bacterium
TCGGCACCTGGTCGGGCGAGCCTCCGTCGAGCCTGGGAGACAACTTGCGCGGCAAGCACAGCGTGCGCCCAGGCTCGACGGAGTCTCGCCCTACCAAGAGACGTCACCTAGGATCAGGTGTGGGCCGTATGTTCGCTGAGCCTGCCAAAGGCAAAGGGCGCGTAGAGAATGGCAAAGAAGAACAAAGCGAGCCCTTCCAACCCCAGGATGTAAAGCCAGCGTGTGTCGGAGAGGTGATCGAGGATCGAGGCAGCGACGGGTTTGTGCAGGAGGAAACCGTAGTTCACCCCCGTGAGGTGATCGACCAGGAGCGTCGAGACGAGATAGAGCTGCGACCAGGCCAGGGTGCGTCCGACTGAGCCTAACGTCGGACGGAAACGACGCGCGACGAGGAGATAGATCACTCCCGCGACGATGCCGCCATGACCGACGAAAAAACTGATCGCGCGAATGTCGGGGAAATCGACCTGGAGATTGGGCGTGAGGAGGGCCTGGAAGGTGCCGCCGATGCCCCAGAAATAGGAGACCTCGGTCCAGCTCCGCCGCCGGGTGAAAAGGGCGACGATGATCGTGACCATTGCCCAATCGCAAAGTTGAAAAGGCAGGGCCTGACGCCAGAGAAGGAGCTGGTGCTGCCAAATGTAGACAGCGTAACCGAGATAGTTCGTCGCCAGGAGGAGTGCGATGCAGACCGCAACGGCGCGGTCGATGCGCTGCGAATTCGTTAGGCGGACGGCCAAGCCGAGGCCGACCGGAATGACGACGATGAGGCAGAGAACGACGAGATGTGCGAAACCGAAAACGCGAAAGACAGGTTCGGGATGCATGCGCGAGTTCGCGAATCTTCCGGCCCAACCCGCCAAGGGGTCAAGAACCGTCAGTCGCGCGGCGAGATTTTACCAGCCCCGGTCACGTTCTTTTGCACGACCGGCGGGTTCCCGCTGTAGGTGACGCGGCCGGCCCCGGTAATTGCGGCTTTGAGCGATTTGGTGGCGTTGACGCCGGCTTTGCCGGCCCCGGTGACGGAGATCTCGACCTCTTCTGTCTGCAGCGAATCGGCGCTGAGTTTGCTCGCGCCCGTCAGGCTCGCTACGAGACGAGTGGCCCGGCCGGCGAGGGTGACTTTGGTCGCGCCGCGAGTCTCGAGGGTGAAGCGATCGCCGCTCAGACCGGTCGCTTCCAACTTGAGCGCGCCGCCCAGATCCGCTCCGCCTAACGACTCGCTGCGGAGCACGATGGTGATGCCGTGAGTCGGCGCGATCTGTCCCTGGATCCCGATTTTGAGCACATTGCCGGTGACTTTGGTTTCGATGTTGGCGAGGAGGTTTTCATCCGTCTTGATGCTGAGAGAGGGCGGACCGGGCTGCCATACGATGTCGTAGAAACCGCCGGCCTCGATTCGGGTGAACGTGGTCACGGGTCGGCTTTCCGTTTTCAGCTTGTTGTTGCCGCGTACGCCGCGCCAATCGCAACCGACGGAGAGGAGCAGGAGAAGCGAAAGGGCGAGGATGGAAAATTTGGTCTTCATGATTGGGTTCTCCAGTGAGATGCGGGATCGCACGATTTTGGATTCAGAAAAGCGCTCGCGGTTTAACAGGATGTCGGCGCGCGCTGGGCGAGAGCGACGCCGTGCGGGATCGCGCCCGCGACGAAGCCAAGGCATTCAACGGCGCCGCTTGGTTTGCCGGGGAGCGCAATGACGAGCGATCGATCGACCACGGCGGCGATGTTCCGCGAGAGGATTGCATTGGGCGTAATCTTCATCGATTCGGCGCGCATCACCTCGCCGAAACCGGGCAGCTCGACCCGCATTAGCCCGCGAATCGCCTCCGGCGTGATATCGCGCGCGGCGATCCCGGTGCCGCCAGTGATGAGGATAAGTCCGCACCCTTGCGTGGCGAACGACCGGATCGTCTCCTGCAGGCGCTCCAACTCATCGGGCACGACTGCTTCCGCAAGCACGCTCCAGTTGTTCTTCAGCGCCACTTCCTTCAGCGCCGGACCGCCGAGGTCGTCGTACTCGCCGCGGCTGGCGCGATCGGAGACGGTGATGATGCCAACCGTGATCTGCATTCGTCAGGCCGTGGCGGATTTCGTTTTTTTGAGGAGAGTGATGTCGCCGATTCGCATCTGTTTATCGACCGCCTTGCACATGTCATAGATGGTGAGGAGCGCGACCGTCACTCCGGTCAGCGCTTCCATTTCGACACCGGTCTGCGCGGTCGTGCGCGCGGTGCAGGTGGCTTCGACGCCGGTTACGTTGCTCGTTAGGCCGACTTCGACGTGGCTGAGACCGAGAGTGTGGCAGAGCGGAATGAGCTGGGCGGTCTGCTTCGCCGCCTGGATGCCGGCGAGGCGCGCGGTGGCGAAAACGTTTCCCTTGGCGATCCGGTCCGAAGCGATCAGTTCCAGCGTTTCCGAGGCCAACTCGATAACTCCGCTGGCGACTGCCTCGCGGTGACTGAGCGGCTTGGCCGAGACGTCGACCATCTTCGCGCTGCCGTCGCTCGCGATGTGAGTGAGGCGTCCCATCGTTAGCCGCCGATCGCGACCATTTTCCGGCCCGGTTGATAGGTGGTGCGAAAATCATGCTGTTCTGGTTTCCGCTCCACGACGTCGAGGAAAAACTGGCGCAATTCCTCGTCGCTCGCACCGGCGCGCAACGGTTTCATGATGTCAAACTCGAGGTAACTACCGAGGCAGGGCCGCAATTTCCCATCGCAGGTGAGCCGGAGCTTGTTGCAGCTTTCGCAGAAATGCAGGTTGGTCATCGCGCCGATGAAGCCGATGCGCTGGCTCCGACCCGGGATCTGGTAATAGCTCGCGGGGCCGTTGGTCTTGAACTCGGGCTGTGGAATCAGGGCGCCATATTTTGCTTCGATCCCGCGGCGCGCTTCCGCCACCGGGAGGAAATTGCTTTCGGTCAGGACCTCGGTCGTGGTCACAGGCATGAGTTCGATGAAGCGGAGGAGAAGATTGCGCTCGGCTGCGAAATCGACCAGCGCGGTCAGGCTGCCGGCATTGTGCCCGCGCATCAGGACGCAGTTGATCTTCACCTGCGGGAAACCGACGGCAAGGGCGGCGTCGATCCCCGCGATGGCGTCCGGCAGCAGATCGCGCCCGGTGACGCGCGCGTATTCTTCCCGGTCGAGCGTATCGAGCGAGACGTTGACGGAATTGAATCCGCAGGCGCGAAGCGCTTCCGCCATCGTTAGGCCAGGCTCCACTTCGCGGGTCAGGAGGGTGCCGTTGGTGGAGAGACCGATGTCGCGCAGGCTCGTGAGGCCGGGCAATTGCCGAAAGAGCTGGATGACATCGCGCCGGGTCAGCGGTTCGCCGCCGGTAAGACGAATTTTGGTTACGCCGAGGTCGGTTGCGATCCGGATAAGGCGGATCGTTTCCTCAAAGGTGAGGATCTCCTGCCGGGGCAGCCATTCCTGCAACTCCTGCGGCATGCAATAAGTGCAGCGCTCGTTGCAGCGATCGGTGATCGAGACGCGCAGATACGAGATGCGGTGTCCGAAACGATCCTCCATGGCCGAGTTTACGGTGGAGCGTTTCCTGAATCAAGATGCGTGCGAATCGGAGCAAAGAAGCCAGGCTCCGCGTCGCCTGTTCCTTCGCTGTCTTTTCCGCTTTTAGTCTGGCCCAACGAACCGCGGTTTGACGCTCTTCCGCGCTCGCCTAGGTTTACCGGATGAAGCGTAAAATGTTTTCGTGGGCGCTGTTGGCGTGCATCGCAACGGGCGCGTTGGTTCTGTCGGGCTGCAGCACGATCGGTTCGCGGATCGATGCAAATCGCCAGGGTTTCGAGCAACTCCGGCCGCAGGAGAAAGCGCTCGTGAGCCAGGGCAAAATCCAAGGCGGAATGTCGCAAGAGGCGGTTTTTATCGCCTGGGGTCAGCCGCAGCAGAAAACCACCGGGGTGGTGCGCGGAGCGCCGACCGAGACGTGGGTTTACACTCTCTCGACCGCGGCTTATGGACCTTATCCTTATGGCCAGTTTGGATACGGCTATGGTTACGCCGGGCGGGTGGGTTATTACGGCCATCATGGCCGCCATCGCTTCTACGGCGCTTTTGTCGATCCGTATTGGGATCCGTTTTATTACCCGTTTCCACCCACGGTGAGCTATCCGGTGAAGACGGTCTCGTTCCAACGCGGTCGAGTCGTCGCTTACCAATATCTCACTCCGAGCGCCTACTAGTGCAATGAGTCATTGAGTTCTGATACAGATAGGTTAGAGAGGGGGATGTCAGAACGCATTCGTTTGAGTCCTTCGGAACGTAAACAACTGGAAGCCGGGGCCAGAAGTCGAAAAGCCAAA
>JBBPZS010000142.1:0-20554 GCA_038198605.1 Chthoniobacterales bacterium
AAATCGACGCCTCCAATTACCCCGATCTTGTCCGGTTGTTAGGCAACCGCGGCCGCGCGGGCGCCATCGATTCGCGCGCCCGCATGCGCCGGGCACTGTTGACGCCTCCCTCTGGGAGGCGCGGGTCTGCGCGTGAACGCGGAGAGATGGTCGATCAACCCAAAGCCATCCCCGCGCTTCGCAGCGCGAAGCGTCTACAGGTGAGCTGCCGCGCCTGGAATAGACGCTTGCGGTTGGCGCCGCGGCGGGCAGTTTACAGGCCGCTCGGCGCGACGCTCACGTGGCGGAATGGCAGACGCGTACGGCTCAGGACCGTATGGGGAAACCCGTGGAGGTTCGACTCCTCTCGTGAGCAGACCGCGCCGCAATTCCGAGATCGGCCCCGCAGGCGTTTTCTTGCCTAACGACCGAAGAAACCGCGCAGCCCGCCGCGCGATTCCGGCTTCTGCCCGACCTGCGCCGGCCAGCATTCCACGATCTCCAGAGCGAGAAAACGGAAGAGGGTGAGGCGGGCAAACTTGATGTCGAGCCGAAGATTCTTCGAGATCTGCGCGATGGAGCGGCTGCCGTTGAACTGCGACGCAAATTGCGCTTCCGCCACGGTCAGGCGCAGGTCCTGCACCCGTTCGAAACCGTCGCGGGTGTAGGCCGGGATCGAACCGGAGTCGGACAGGTCTTTGGTGTTGAAGGCCTGGTACTGCACAAACCGCAGCGTGCTCAGGGCCCACTGATCGACGCTGTCCTCGGAGGCCGGCAGCTCGTTGGAAAACTCGGGTAACTCGTGCTGCTCGAACAGGAAGCGAACCCGCTCCGTCCAGAGCTGCGAGAAGAGCCGCTGCCCATAATGCTGCACCAGCTGCATCGCCGGTTCGCGCAAAATCAGCTCCTCGCGCGCGAGCGTGATGAAGATGGGGCAGCCGTCATTCGTCTGTCGCGCCCGGGCCGCTTCGATCCGCTCGCGATTCACGTTCAGGAGGGTGACGGGCGCTTCTTCGCAATAGAGCTGCGGGTTGCGGGTGGTGACCAGCACGACCTCGCCATCGTGCGCCAGCAGCTCGACCGAGTCCTTGCTCCAAAAGGCGCGCAACGTGCCGGTCAATTTCTCGCGCGCGATCGTCTGCAGTGCCCAATGCAGGGAGAAAAAGCTGGAGTCGCCGCAGAAATAGGCGCCGCGCGAAGCCCGATCGATTTCGTCCTCTCCCAACGGATCGGAGACCGGCCCGGCCGGAGCCGCTGACGGAGGAGGCGCGGGCGCAGGAGCGCTGGCCGGAGACGGCGCGGGATTCATTTCCCCTAACGAACTGGAAACTTCCGGAGGCGGCGGAGGCGTTGCCGGGCGCGGAGGCGGCGCCGCCGGCGGACGCGCTGGCCGGGCCGGTTTTAATTCGTTAGGCAGAGTTCCCTTACCCCCGAGATGATTGCGCACGGCATTGATCAAGGTCGCGGAGGTAAAAGGCTTGTTCAGAGCCCCGATGACATTCGGGATCTCCGTGCTGTCCGGTTGGAGATCGCTCCCGAAACCGGAAACATAAAGCACCGGGATCTTCGCCGTCAGCGGATCGGCCACCAGGTTGCGGCAGACAGCGTCGCCCTTCATGTCGGGCAGAACAAAGTCGAGCAGGATCAAATCGGGCATCTCACCCCGGGTAATTTCCAGGCCCTCGGTCGCGGTAGGGGCGGTCAGAACCCGGTAGTTTTGCTCCTCCAGGATTTCCTTCACGAAGCTCAGCAGCATCGCGCTGTCGTCGATCACGAGGACCGTCTGGGAGGCTTCGTTAGGCGAAGCCGGCGCCGCGGCGGCGGAGGCTTCCGAGCTCCGCGACTCGTCAATCGTTCGCACCGCTTCCATCAGCAGCACTTGCCAGTCGAACTCGATCGTGTGCGGCGTGCCTGGCGGGACCGGCACCTCCGAAATCATGCCCCCCTTCCAGTCGACGATCTCGTTGAAAGCCGCCAGCCCTTCCTTGCCCGGGGCGGTGGCATGCCGCACCTGACCGTTCTGGAAATAAACCCGCGCCTTTTCCCCGCGCGGACCGGTAAACTCCAGCATCGAGGTCGCGCCGCTGATACACTTGAGCTGAATGATGTCGGCGATGTGCAGGTCGCTCAAAGTCCCCTGGAAACGTTCCCCTCCCCCCTGGTCGGCCGGGGCGAGAAGCGCTTCCACCAGAGTCATAAAATCCGCGCGCGGAAACGGTTTCTCGAGAAAATGAATCGCTCCCAGGCCGGCGACCTGCTCGCGTTGCGCGGCGAAATGCGTCGCCGTCAGGATGATGGCGCGGGCATCGGGATGGCTGGTCCGCAGATCGTAGATGAACTCCTGCGCCGGATTGTCGGTGGTGTCGACATCAAGGACGAAAAGAGCCGGCTTTTGGTCGACCACCAGTTGCTGGGCCTCGCCTAACGATGCCGCCCGGGCCACGACCGCGCCCGGAGCCGCCGCCTCCACCGCGCCGAGAATCTCCGCCGCCAACTGCTCATCCGCTTCCAGGATGAGAACTTGCAGGCGGGAAGATGAAGCGGTGGGTGTGCTGGCGCTACCTTGGTTCACGATGGCAAAAACGAAGCAAGTGCGAACCACCATGGACGCCATGCCTCGGTCTTGGCCTAGAAATGACCGCCTGCGGCGAAATGAAAAGTATTTTTTCGCGCCGCACGAAAAAGTCGGCGACCGCCGGACCGGGAGACGGCCGGCGGTCGCCCTGCAATTCGTTAGCGGTTAGTTGGTGTGCACGCCGGTCGTGACCGCGTGCCCGTTGTCGGTCCGCAGGGTGGTGGAGCAACTGGAAAAGGCCGCGAGCATGAGAATAGCGCCGAGTGTGGAAAGAAGAATGGTTCGCATAATTGTGATGTTTGTTTCCTAATATTCGTAAGCGGCTTGGCGAGTGAGCGTCTCGAAGCGAATTATTGCGGCGGCGGCTCCGGGCTCAAGCCGCAAAACGCTCCGCCAGCTCACGCCGGCTAATCTTGCCGCGCTCGTTTGCCGGGATCGTCTGCAGAAGAAAGATCCGCTTCGGCACCTGCCAGCCGCTCAGACGGGTCCGGCAATATTCCAAAAGCGCCGCTTCATTCGTCTTTTCCGCCGCGACCACACAAGCCACTACCTCCTGATTGCGCAAGGCCGAGGCCCGTCCAAAAACCACCGCCTGCCGCACTTCTTCATGACTCAGAAGATGTGCCTCTACCTCCGCCGGGTTCACCTTTTTCCCCGCGACATTGATCACATCCGAGAGTCGCCCAACGATGCGCACTCCCGCGTCGCTCACCGTCACCAGATCGTCCGGCAGAAAAAATCCCTCGCCCAGTTTGGCCGGCTCCGGTTCGGGAAAATAACCGTCGCCGACCGCCGCGCTCCGCACTCGAATCTGGCTCGCCGCGCCGAGCGAATCGAGCCGCTCCAATTCCACTCCACGCAGCGGCCTGCCGACAAATCCTTCCGGCGCGTCGGTCGCGACCCGGTCGTAGCAGATGCCGCCACATTCCGAGGCGCCGTAAAAGGAATGAATCGGCAAACCAAACCTGGCTCGGAAATTTTCCGCGACGCGACGAGTGAGGGGCGCCCCGGCGGAAAGACAAAGGCGCAGCTTCGGCAGCATCGGCGCCTCCTTCATTTCGCCGAAGGCCTGATAAAAAAGCGGCATACCCGGAAAGACAGTGGCCGCAGTCCGGGCGAGATCGTCGAGGACGGCGCGAGGAATCCGGTCGACGCTGATCGCCATCGGCACGCCGCGAACCAGCAAAGGCGTGATCAGGTTGCTGAAGCCGTAGGAATGCGAGAGCGGGATGACTGCGAAATTGAGGTCGGCCTCGGTGATCCCCATCGTGTCGCAAATCTGGGTGGCGTCGGCCAGCAATTGCGCGCTGCGGAATCGAATGGCGCGCGGGGCCGCGGTTGTCCCTGAGGTGAGCTTAAGCAGAGCCGGCGGATGCTCGCCCCAGTTGACTGGTTTCGTTCCCGTAAGCGGTTCGACCCCTTCCTCCATCGTCGCGAGGAGCGCCGTGGCGCGGCAGGTTTGCAGAGCGGCCGCGCGTTCCTGGTCGCTCATCGTGCGCTCGAGCGGCAGGACGACAATTCCGCGGCGCAGACAGGCGAGGAGCAGAGCCGGCCAATGCGGGTGATTCCCGATCTGGACGCCAAGAATCTCGCCCGCGCGCAGATCCCGCAGGGCCTCCGCCTCGAGACTGCGGCTCAGTTCCTCCATTTCGCCGAAGCGAAAAAGAACCTTTCCCTGCGTGTCAAAAAGGGCCGGCGCGCCCGCTCTACGGGCACGGGTCGCGGCCCAGGCCGCGAGCAATGGATCCCCGGCTATCATCACTTGCAGCAGCCCGCTTTCGCGGCTACTTTGCCGGCTCTTTTCCTATGAAAACGGACATTCATCCTGAATACAACCAGACAGAGATTAGCTGCGCCTGTGGCGCGGTCTACCATACCCGTTCCACCCGCAAAGATATCAAGATCGGTATCTGCGCCGCGTGCCATCCGTTCTTCACCGGTGAGCAGAAGTTTGTCGATACCGCTGGCCGGGTCGAGAAATTTGCCCGCCGCTATGGCAGCACCAAGGCGACCCGCGCTGGTGTCGCTAAACAAGCTTAGCTGATTCCGCCTAACGAACGGTGATTGCGCCCCGGCGTGCAATCGCCGTTTTTGTTTATGGATTTCCAATCCCTCATCGTGCGCAAACGGGAACGCTTTCAGCAGCTCGAAAGCGAGATTGCCGATCCGCACCTTTTCGATAACCGGAAGCGGGCCAGCGACACTATGCGCGAACATTCTGCGACCAAGGATTTGCTCGCAAAATGGGAGGAGGTGGTGACGGCGCGCCGGCAGTTGGACGACAACCGCGAACTTTCCACCGCCTCCGACGCCGATCTCGCGCAGATGGCCCAGGAAGAAATTCCCGCGCTCGAAAAGCGCGTCGCCGATCTCGAATTTGAGGTCCAGGTCGCGCTCCTGCCGCCGGATGAAGCCGACGACCGCGACGCGATCGTGGAAATCCGCGCCGGTACCGGTGGAAGCGAGGCAGCCATCTTCGCGGCCGATCTTCACCGGATGTATAACCGCTACGCCGAGACGGCCGGCTTGAAGATCGAAGATCTCGAGTTGAGCCCGTCCGAACTCGGCGGCATGAAAGAAGCCATTTTCAAAATCTCGGGCGAATCGGTTTTCCGAAAACTGCGTTATGAGAGCGGCGTACATCGCGTGCAGCGCGTGCCCGCGACTGAAGCGCAAGGCCGGATTCACACTTCCACCGCGACCGTGGCCGTTCTGCCCGAAGCGGAGGAAATCGATTTCGAAATCAAGCCGGAAGACCTCCGGATCGAAGTTTGCCGCGCCGGCGGCCCCGGCGGCCAGGGCGTGAACACGACCGACTCCGCCGTCCAGGTCATGTATATTCCCACCGGCCGGATCGTCCGTTGCCAGGACGGGCGCAGCCAGCAGAAGAATAAGGAGAAAGCGCTCAGCATTCTGCGCGCGCGCCTGCTCGAGGATAAAAAGCGGGAGGAAGAGGCCAAATATTCGGCCCACCGCAAAAGCCAGATCGGCTCCGGCGGACGGGAAGAAAAGATCCGCACCTACAACTTCGCACAAAACCGCATCACCGATCACCGCATCGGCCTCACGCTTTACAATCTCGACCGCGTCCTGGAAGGCGATCTCGACGAAATGATCTCCGCCCTCCAGCACGCGGATCTCGAGCAGCGGCTCAAGGAATCGGTCCTGGCCTAACGACATGTGAAGGAGCGCGCACCATGTAGTCGCCGTCCTCTGGGCGGCGCGGGCGAGCGTTGGCGATGGCAATTTTCGCCTCGGCCGAGTCGCCCGCGCGCTTCGCACAGCGAAGCGACTACAAGCCCGATCCCGACCTGCTCGTAACGCCATGACCGTCCTCGAGGTCCTGCAATCCACTGCCGCCTACTTTAAGAAGCGCGCGATCGAAAGCCCGCGCCTCAATGCCGAGCACCTGGTCGCCCACTCGTTAGGCAAGAAACGGATCGAGCTTTACCTGGAGTTCGAGCGCCCCCTCTCCGAACCGGAACTGGCCCCGCTGCGCGAGCTCGTCAGGCGACGCGGCCAAGGTGAGCCGCTCCAGCATCTCCTCGGCACGGTTGAATTCGCCGATCATGTTTTCGTAAGCGACAAACGCGCTCTCATCCCCCGCCCCGAGACCGAGCAACTGGTCGAATATTTGTGCGACCTTCCCTGGCCGGAAAAGCCGCGCATGCTCGACGTCGGGACTGGCAGCGGAGTGATCGCCTTGTCCCTCGCCGCCCACTTTCTCCAGGCGGAACTGCAGGCGGTCGATCTCTCGCCCGACGCGTTAACTCTCGCGCGCGAAAATGCGGACCGGCTCGGCATCCCGGAGCGAATCCACTTCATGCAAGGTCACCTCCTCGAGCCGACCGAAGGCAAGTTCGACCTGATCGTGGCCAACCTCCCCTACGTTGCCGCCGGCGACGCCGCGCAGCTCGCGCCGGAAGTCCGGCACGATCCTTCCATCGCGCTTTTCGGTGGGCCTAACGGCGACGAACTGATCCGCGAACTCATCGTGACCGCGCCGCCGCATTTGCACTCAGGCGGCACGCTCGCGCTCGAGATCGGCCTCGGCCAGGAAAGCGGCCTTTCCGACTTCCTCGCGGCGCAAAATTACAGCGACATTCGCTCGAAAAAGGACTATGCAGGGACCCCACGGTTCCTCTTCGCACGGCATGGATAAAATTCTCGTACACGGCGGTCATCCGCTCTCCGGCTCGATCAAGATCAGCGGCTCGAAAAATTCGGCCCTGCCGATCATTGCCGCCACCTTGCTCACACGCGAAGCGTGCGTTCTCCATCGCGTCCCCGACCTGAGCGACACGAACTACATGCTCCAGATCCTGATGCATCTCGGCGCGGAAGTGGAGCGGGCCAGCGGCACCGTCACTGTCAAGGCAGAGAAGGTAAACTCCGTCGCGCCTTACGAGGTCGTGCGCAAAATGCGGGCCTCGGTCTGCGTGCTTGGGCCATTGTTAGGCCGATGCAAGGAAGCGACCGTCTCGCTGCCCGGCGGCTGCGTCATCGGCGATCGCCCGATTGATCTGCATCTCAAAGGTTTCGAAGGTCTCGGCGCCGCCGTCCGGGTCGAGAACGGCAACGTCAAAGTCTTCGCCCCGAAATTAACCGGCGCCGTGATCAACCTGCGCGGGAAATTTGGCCCGACCGTTCTCGGGACCGACAACGTCATGATGGCCGCGGTTCTGGCCGAGGGCGTGACTGTGATCGAAGGCGCCGCAGCCGAGCCGGAAGTGTGCGATCTGGCCGATTTTCTGAACAAGATGGGGGCCAAGATCGAGGGCGCGGGCACCCGCCGCATCATCATCGAAGGGGTCAAGGAATTGCACGGCGCCGAGCACGACATTAGTCCGGATCGGATCGAAACCGGCACTTTCCTCGTCGCCGGCGCGATCTGCGGGAAAGGCATCACGCTCAACCGGGTCCAGCCCGAACACGTCAGCGCCGTCACGACCGCGCTGACCGAATCCGGATTCAAAATCGAAACGACTGCAAATTCGATCACGGTCTCGCCTAACGGCGCCGTGACCAAGCCGCTTGAACTCGTGACCGAACCGTATCCCGGTTTCCCGACCGACATGCAGGCGCAAATGTGCGCGCTCCTTTCGACCACGGAAGGGATCAGCGTGATCACGGAGAACGTTTTTCCACAGCGTTACATGCACGTCGCGGAGTTGAAACGGATGGGCGCGCAGATGCAGATCGAAGGCGCGACCGCCGTCATCCAGGGCGTCGAGAGGCTCTACGGCGCGCCGGTGATGGCGAGCGATCTGCGCGCCTCCGCCGCTCTCGTCTTGGCGGGCTTAAAAGCGGAAGGCACGACCGAAGTGCGGCGCGTTTACCACATCGATCGCGGTTACGAACACCTTGACGAAAAACTGAGCGAGCTTGGCGCGCACATCGAACGTGTGAAAGAATAACGGTATGGAAACGATCCCACCGTCCGTTCCGGTTACGTCCTCCAACACCCGCACCTGGCTCGTCCTCTGCCATGCCAGCGCATTGTTAGGCCTGTTCGTTCATTTCCTCGGCCACATCTTCGGACCGCTCATCGTCTGGATGGTGAAACGGCCCGAGTCCGCCGAGATCGACGCGCATGGAAAAGAATCGCTCAACTTCCAGCTCTCGATGCTGATCTATGACGTGGTCGCGTTCATTCTTTGCTTTGTCCTGATCGGAATCCCGATCCTCGTCCTGCTCTGGATCCTGAACACGATTTTCGTCATTATCGCCTCGATCAAAGCGAGTGAAGGCGAGCTTTACCGCTATCCCCTAACGATTCGTTTCATTAAGTAGTGCGGCACGCCTGTAGACGCCTCCCTCTGGGAGGCGCGGGCTTACGGGTGTCTTGGAATAAAGTCCTCGATCGAGCCAAGCCAAGCCAACGTCCGCGTTTCGCAGAGCGAAACGTCTACAGTGGTTCGCTTCATCAAACAGTGCAGCGAGGCGCGCGATTGTAGACGCCTCCCTCTGGGAGGCGCGGGCTTACGGGTGTATTGGAATAAACTCCTCAACCGAAGCCCGGCCAACTGCCGCGTTTCGCAGAGCGAAACGTCTACCGCTGGAGCACGACAATTTCACCCGCGTACGGCCACGCCGCTGCGTCGCCCACGAGCCCGGCGCGAACCGGATTTTCTCGCACGTATTCCCACTTCCCCACGTAACTTTCGTCACCTCGTAGGAGATGGTCGAAGAAACCGCGCTGCCAGATCGGATCGAGCGAATCGCTTTTGGGCAAGGACTTCGCCACCGTTCGCTTCAAGACGCCGACCCACTCTCCCAGATCAAATTCGTTAGGCCCGGCGACAAAGAGATGCAGGTGATCAGGCATGATGACATAGCGGCCGATCGCGACAGCAAACTCAGAAGCGGCCCGCTCCGCAAAACGAACAAACCCCTCGTGCATTTGTTCATTGGCCAGCTTCGGGCGCTTACGATAAGTGCAGCAAGTCACGAAGTAGAGCGGGGCGTCGCTAAAAACCCGATCAAGCCGTTGAGGAGGCCGGGAGAATTTCATTTGTAGACGCCTCCCTCTGGGAGGCGCGGGTTTAAGCAGGATAACCCTGCGGTCAACCCCACCTCCGCGTTTCGCAGAGCGAAACGTCTACAACGCGCAGCGAAACGACAACTCGCAGAGAAACGACACCTCGCGGCCCTAACGGCTACAACTCGCGCAGCGTTTTCATGTTCTCGACATCCTCGAGCAGCTCCTTGCCCTTCGGCGTCTCGAGCACTTTCGGAACTTTCTGGAAACGCCGCCCGCGCATGATGAAGCGAAACGCTTCCAACCCAATCTGCCCCTTCCCGATGTGCTCGTGCCGATCGACCCGCGAACCGCGCGCAGTCTTGGAGTCGTTCAGGTGGAGTGCGACAAGCCTCTCCAAACCTATCGTGCGCTCGAACTCGCGGAACGTTTTTCGCGTCCCGACCTCACTCGCCAGGTCGTAACCGGCCGCGAAGACGTGGGCGGTATCGAGACAAACGCAGAGGCGTTCCGGCTCGCGCACGTTCGCGATAATCGTCGCCAGATGCTCAAAGGTATGACCCAGGCACGAGCCCTGGCCGGCCGTCGTCTCGAGCGCGATGCGTGTTTTTACCTTCGGAATCCGGCGGAAGACCTGGTCGATCGAACGCACGACTTTCGTTAGGCCGGCCTCTTCGCCCGCTCCGAGATGCGCACCCGGATGCAGGACAAGAAAGGGCAGGCCAAGCTGATCGGCCCGGGTTAGCTCCTCAGCCAGGGCGCGGATCGAGTTGGCCAGGAACTGCGGATTGGTCGCGGCGAGATTGATCAGGTAATTGGCGTGCGCAAAAACCGACGTTAGCTCGGCCCGCTGCGCGTGCTCGAGGAACGCCCTGATTTCCTCCCGCGCCAGGGGGCGCGCAAACCACTGCATGTTGTTCTTCACGAATATCTGCATCGCGGTGCACTCGATCGAGCGCGCCCGCTCAATTGCGCGGTGCACCCCGCCGCCAATCGACATGTGCGCGCCGAGGAGATGGCGCGCGGCTGATTTCCTGCCCGCCATCAGAACCGTTTCGGGCGCCAGATCGGTTTCGAGAGACTGCCTTCGCCGTGATATTCGAAAAGTTTGTAAAGCGGGGTGAGGAGAGCGCCCGGCCCTTTGGCGTCGATCCGGATATCAAAATCGAGTTTGTTCTTCAAAAAATCGACATCGCCGTGGCCGACCATGGCGAAGAGCGCCCCCGAAACGCGCAACTTGCCGGTGTGAATGACGCCTTCTTTGATCGAGAAAGGAGCGGAGCCTTCGTGCGCCACGCTGTAACCGGCGCCGGCGAACATTTTGCTCACCAGCTCGGAGAGCGGTCCGAAAACCGGAATGGCGAAGACGTTGCCATCCTCGACCTTGACCAGGCCTTCGCCTTTCAGGAAACGCGCGTCACTCCCCACCCCCGAGAAATCGAAATGCCCGCTCAGGTCGCCCTCCGCAGTTTTGTATTTAAAATAAAGATCGGTCAGCTTGGGGAAGTCGGCTTTTTCCACCTCGATCCGCGCGCTGTAACGGCGATCGTTTTTGGCCAGCGAAATGTCGGCTCCGCCAGCCAACTCGCCGGAGAATAGTTTCCCCTTCAGGCCGAGAATTTGCAGGCGATCGTCGGTGAAGAGCAACTGCCCGGCGATCCGGTCAAAAGGCAGGACCTTGTCGAGAAAGGTGTAATCCATCCCGGTCGGCGCATCGACGTCGATCTGGAGATGGGTCTGCTTGCCGGGGCCGAACTGGACCACGCCATTCGCCGTTACGTGCGGCGTGCGATGGAATCGATAAGGGACGACGTGTTCATAAAACCGCGGCTCGATCCACATGATGGCTTCGGTTGGTTTTAGGGTCGTCTCTACGTTCGTTAGGCGGATTTCACGCTTGGGGGCGTCGTAGGCAAAGGAGCCCGTGCCGGTTCCTTCGTCCCGGGTGACCTGGAAATCATCGACCGCGAGGATCCCGTCGCCGAAACGGAGGTTGGCGCTCGCGCTGTTCATCCAGACCCCGCGGAAACGCGTTCGCCCAAGCGCGAGCGTGCCCTCGCCGTGCCAACTGGCCGGGGCGCGACTTGTCCCGCGCAGCGAGAGATGAATGTTGGGCGAGCGCTGCCCGCCCCACTGGCGCAGCAAGGGCCGGAGCTTCTCCGGCAGCACCGGCTCGAAGGCGGCGGGCAGAAGCGAGCTGTCGAGATTCAAGCGGAAATCGTCCGGCGCGTCGAAGAGGTCGGCGTTGAGATGCCCGCTGCGATGACGCAGGCGGATGTCGCGCAACATGGTGCGGACCCCATCCCAGGCGAATTCGCAGGTCGCGCCTTCGAAATCGACCGCCTGCCAGGAGAATTTTTCGACCGCAAACTTGCCCACGACCTCGAAATTTTTCTCCGGCGCGCCGATTGTGGCCGAGCCCGAGGCCTCGATCTGCGGCGGCGAATGGAAACTCACCTCCTGCAACATCGCGCCGAGACCGAAGCTGCCTAACAATGGTCTGAGGTCGACGCTGCTCCGAGCCTGGAAATTGGCAAGCCGGTTCTCCCGGCTCCAGCTCCCGCTCCCGGCGAAATAACCGCTGGCGTCGCTCCACTCCAGGCGCGGAATCGTGCAGGCATGATCCTTCCATTCCGCGGCGACGAACAAATTTCGCGCCTCGTAATCGCCTCGCACGATCCGACTCCCGCGCAGCGTGGCCTCGACGTGCGCCTCCTCCAGCTGGGAGAGATCGCCGGAAAATTTGATCTGCAATTCCGGCGCCGCGGCCGGGTATTTGAAACCCTGGAGAAGGGTGACAAGATTTTGCAGGAGCCGCAGCCGGGCCGCTTCCTCGGCGGGATTCGTCGGCGAGGGCTGATAGTCTTCGCGCTTGATCAGCTGGCCGCTGGCCGAGATGCGGACCCCGCCAAAAACTCCCTCCGCCTGGCTGACCTCGATCCGTTCCGGCGGGAAATAAATGTGAGCCCGGAAATGTTTGAGCTCGGCGTTGGAGACCTGGCCCTCGACCGGCGGGAGCGGGATGGTGAGGTCGCCGTTGCGGATGTCGAGGGCGTTGAGGAAAGGCTGGTGATGGAAAAGGGCGGCGTAATTAATATCGAGCGAGATTTCGCTCACGAGGGCGAGGGTTTTCTCGCGCTTTTTATAATCGTAAATGCGGACATCGCGCGCGATCAGGCCGCGGAAGGGATCGAGCGTGAGCCGGCGCACGGAAGCCTCGACTCCGCGCTTGTGCAGCTCTTCCACCACCTTGTTGCGCCAGTTGCGACTGAAGCCTTTTTTTGCCAGATACCACCCGCCCGCCGCCAGACCGCCCAGGACCAGGACGATCGTTAGGCGGAGGAGGATCAGGGCAAAACGGACCCGGGCGGGATGACGCAACCGGCCGCGATGCAGGCGCGGCCGCGAGGGTTCGCTCAACTCGATCGCGGGCATGCTGATTCCTAAGGGTAGAGCGAGGGAATTCAAGCTTGTAGACGCCTCCCTCTGGGAGGCGCGAGACTGATGTGGTTTGCGATCTGCGGCGGCGAGCGCGGCGCAGACCCGCGCTTCGCAGAGCGAAGCGTCTACATAGAAGCGCGCCGATTAACCGCTACATTGAGAGCTGACCCATGGCCATTTCCGACCTGCCTGCAATTAACGCCTCGTTCAACGCCGTCAGCACGATTTTTATTTCGTTAGGCTGGTGGTTCATCCGGCGCGGCTTTTGGCGGCAGCACATCGCCTGCATGATCACGGCCCTGGTTTCCTCCTCCTTCTTCCTCGCCGGCTATCTCGTCTATCACGCCTCCGCCGGCGAAAAATCGTCCGGTTACAGCGGGTTGATCGCGTGGTTTTATTTTCCCATGCTCATTTCTCACGTCCTCCTGGCCTTCGTCACTTTGCCGCTCGTCATTTTGACCCTGATCCCGGTCTTCCGCCGGCGCTGGGATAAACATCGGAGGATCGCGAAATGGACGATGCCGATCTGGCTTTATGTTTCGGTCACGGGCGTGCTGGTTTATTTCATCCTCTACCAATGGTTCCCGCCGGCCAGTCTTGCGCTCGGGCGCTAGTTGATGTTTGATCAGGCACGCCCAACGAACCTGGGCCAATTATGGTGACGATCGCGACCTATAACGAACCGGCGAAGGCGAAACGATTGAAGGAGAAATTGCAGGCGGCTGGGGTAAAGGCCGATCTGCATAACGAAGCCAATCTGCAGACCTTCGCTTTCATGTCGAAACCGCAGGCCAACGCCAAGGTCATGGTGGGAGAGGAAGATTTTCCGCGCGCTCAGGGCCTGCTGGTGGAATGGGAAGCCGCCGATCCCGACATCGGTGCGCTCCGCTGCCCGCAGTGCAATTCGCCCCGCATCGAATATCCGCAGCTGACACGCAAGTTCCTCACTCCGGCGCTGGCGGGAATTCTTTTTGCCCTCAAAATTTTCCCGAAGGAATTCTATTGTCAGGACTGCCAGTTCACCTGGACGAATGAGCTGGAACGTCCGCGCTATCGTTTTTGGAACCGGTTCTTCTCCGGCCCTGACCGCGAAGGATCCCAGGATCGCGGCTAACCGCCGGACGAACCCCGCGCGCCCGGGGGTCCCATCCGCGACAAGCTCCGCCCCGATTGTTCGATGAAATGGTTGTTCGCTTTTTTCCTCGCCGTTTTGATTTTTGGCGGGGCGGCGCTCTTTAGTTACAAAATCTTTATTCGCCCGGAACTGGTTATGCGGGCGGAGCGCAAGGCGGTCGCCACCCCGGTCCCGACGCCGGATATCAGCCTGCCGGAATTCAAGGCGGCCGAGAAACTGAAGAACGAAGGCAAACTGACCGAGGCGCGCGCCGCGCTCACTTCCTTCATCCAGAAATATCCGAGCGGCCTCCATGTCGGCGAAGCGCAGGACCTGCTCGGGGACATCAACGTCAGCATTCTCCTTTCCGATTATCCGGCGCCGGAAAAAGAGGAATACACCGTGCGCAGCGGCGACGTCCTGGCGCGGATCGCGAACAAGTTTAAATCGACGCCCGAGCTGATCATGCGGACCAACAACCTGAGCGGAACGATGCTCCGGATCGGGCAGAAATTACTCGTCTCGCACCCGGAATTTTCCATCCTCCTGCAGCGCAACGCCAAGCTCCTTTACCTGCTCGATCGCGACCATTTTTTTAAGCGCTATCACATCCTGAACGAGAAACTGCCGGGCAATCCGCCTCCGAAAATCAATACTCGCGTGGCGGAGATCATGGCCTGGAAGAACGGCAAACGCGTCGGCCTGGCCAGTCCGGAATTCCTCAACAGCACCCGCTGGGTCCGGCTTGGTACGTCCGGTTATCTCATTTATTCCGAGCCCGACGGGGCGCATCAGATTCTCGATGTCCCGCCGCCGGGCGAGGGCTTCGGGATGGCGGCTTCCGACGTGGAAGAGCTGAGCAGCCTTGTAAACACGAAAACGGCTGTCACGATTGTGCAGTGAAGGTGAAGCGAGAATCCGAAACTACAGTCGCGCGATTGCCTGTTGGCGGATTCGCGATTCACGATTCCCAGTTCCCGGTTTAAGATTTGCGCTCAGATGGATTCGCAGCCGCTCGATTTTGAAAAGCCGATCTTTGAGTTGCAACGCCGGCTCCAGGAGCTGAAGTCGCACTCCGGCAAACACTCGATCGATTTCGATTCCGAGGTGGAATCGATGGAACTGAAGATCCGCGAAACACGTCGGCAGATTTACGAGAACCTGACCGCCTGGCAGCGGGTCCAGATCGCCCGGCATGTGCAGCGGCCGTTCGCGCTCGATTACATCGGCCGCTGTTTTACCGAATGGGTGGAGCTACACGGCGACCGCGTTTTCGGCGACGACAAGGCGATGCCGTGCGGGCTGGCCAAGCTCGGCCAGCACCGCTGCGTGATGGTCACGCAACAAAAGGGGCGCGATACCAAGGAAAACGTGATGCGCAATTTCGGCAGCGCCTATCCGGAAGGTTATCGCAAGGCCCTGCGGATCATGCGGCTCGGGGAAAAATTTCAACTCCCGGTGATCGCGTTGATCGATACTCCCGGCGCCTATCCCGGCATCGGTTCGGAGGAACGCCATATCGCCGAGGCGATCGCGGTCAATCTGCGGGAAATGATGGTGCTGCGCGTCCCGATCATCGCCTGCGTCATTGGCGAAGGCGGTTCCGGCGGCGCGCTCGGAATTGGCGTGGCCGACCGCGTCCTCATTCTCGAGAACGCCTATTATTCCGTCATCACCCCGGAAGCCTGCTCCGCCATTTTGTGGAAAGATCGCAAGCACGCGCCGGAAGCGGCTGAGGCGCTCAAGCTCACTTCCCATGATCTGATGAAACTGGGCGTGGTCGATGAAGTCGTGCCGGAGCCGGATGGCGGCGCGCATCGCGACCACGACCTGGCCGCGGCTAATCTCGGCGCGGCCCTGCGCCGCAACCTGAAGCGCGCCCTGGAAACGCCGATCGACGAGCTGCTCAAGGAGCGCTACGCGAAATTCCGCAAGCTCGGCAACTTCGCCGAGCCGAAAACGAAAAACGGCGCCTAACGCCTAACGAAGTTACCAGCAACGCCCGTCACCGGGCGGCGCCCCTGTAGACGTCTCCCTCTGGGAGACGCGAGAGTTGCGACCATCGCCCCTCCACCCAATTCACCCTCGCCCCCGCGCTTCGCAGAGCGAAGCGTCTACAACCGCGGCGGATAGAGGAAACGCAACACCGCCTCGAAGCGCGCTCCCCACGCGCCTTCGCTGTGATCGCCCCCTTTCACCTCGGTGTATTGCAGGTCGTCATCCGCCCGCCAGCCTCGCTCGACCAGCCGCTCGCGCAGCTCGCGCGCCCGCTCCCAGCCCGACTCATTCGTGCCGGTGTCGAGCCAGATCTTGAGCGGCGGTTTCACTTTCCCTTTCTCGAGGATCCGGTAGATCGCGCAATCATCCCACCAGATCGAGGGCGACATGACCGCAAGCCGGTTAAAGGTCTGCGGAAACCAGAGCCCGAGGATGAGAGTGGCGAGTCCGCCTAACGACGAGCCGCCCAGGCCGGTGAAGTCCGCTTCCGGGCGTGTCCGGTAGGTATGGTCGATGAAGGGCTTGAGCTCGTCGCGCAAGAAGCATCCGTACTTTCTCAACAGGCCGCGGCTGCGTTTTTTTCGCGGGGCCGTCGTGTCGATCACGCCACGGGTCGGCGCATATTCATGGATCCGTTTCTCGCCGGTGTTGGCGACCGCCACGATGATGACCGGCTCGATCAGGCGTTTCTTGGTCAGGCGCTCGGCCGATTCGTCCGCGCCCCATTCCACCCCGGCAAAGGAAGTCGCGGCGTCGAAGACATTTTGCCCGTCGTGCAAATAAAGCACCGGGTAGCGGCGTTCCCGGGAGCGGCGGTAGCCGGGGGGCAGATAAACCTGCACATCGCGCCGGTTGCGCAGGAGGCGCGACTTGAACTGCGGATGCTGCTGGATGTTGCCAGTGAGAGTGTGGGTTTCGTCCATCGAAGCCGGTTGTTATCGGCGAGGAGATTCGTCTGCGCAAACTCGCAGGACGCACCGAAGTGGCGAAAGATTGTCATCGCCAAGCCGCTTCCCCTCGCCTTTAGTCGGCCGCGCGCATGAACGAACGCTATCTCCGCTGGTACACGCCCCAGCTCAGCCGTGATTTTGAGATGCTCGTCTTTGGCAATGGCGGCGGCTTGCCGTTGATTCTTTTCCCGACCTCCTTCGGCAATTTTCGCCAGTGCAAGGATTTCAAACTGGTCGAGGCCTGTGCGCCTTTGGTCGACACCGGCCGCGTCACCATTTATTGCCCGGACGCGATCGATCTCGAAAGTTTTTACAACAAGTCGATTCACCCGGCCGACCGGATGCGGACCCATAACGCCTACGAAAACGTCATTGTCCATGACGTGATAGATTTCGCCCGGCGCGAGGCTAATTGCCACCGCGTCGCGGTCTGCGGCGCCAGCCTCGGCGCCTACCACGCGGCCAACATCGCTTTTCGTCACCCCGATCTGGTGAGCCACCTCATCAGCCTGAGCGGCGCCTTCGAGATCAGCGATTTCTTCGACGGCTATCACGACGAGAACATTTATTTTAACAGCCCCTACCAGTATCTGCCGAAGCTGCCCGATGCCTGGAGATTCAATCACATGGGGATCATCATCGGCACGGGCGAATGGGATAACACCCGGCACGAAAGCCTGCGATTGAGCGCGCTCCTGAACGAGAAAGGTATTCAGCACTGGTTCGACGATCGCAAATGGTGCGGCCACGATTGGAATTACTGGCGCGACATGTTGCCCTATTATCTCTCGACGATCTGAGGGATCCAAACTCTCAGGTCAGGACGTAACGGCCGGTCTTTTTCGTCCCCACCCGGCGCACCAAACCGGCCTTCATCAGCGGGCGGAGCAAATCGATTGCGCCCTGTTTCGAGACGCCCACCCCGGCCCAGATCTCGCGCGGGGTCATCGCCTTGTGCTCGCGCAGGAGATGAAGCAATTGCTCCTGTTTTGGGCGCAGGACCAGCTTCGCCTTGCCGGCGCGCGCGGTCAGCTTTTGCACCCGGGTCCAGACGCGTTCCAAAGTCGCGCGTAAACCCGCCGCGCTGTAGTCGAGCCAGCTCGTGAGATCGCCCTTCTCCTGCCGGACTTTTTCCAGAGCCGCGTAGTAGCGCGGCCGGTCTTCCCAGTAAAATTCGTCGATCGAAAAAATATGGTGATTGTCGAATCTGCGCCGATACAGCTCCCAGAGGCTGAGCATCCGGCCGGCGCGCCCGTTTCCATCGGCAAAAGGATGGATCGTCTCAAATTGATGATGCACGATCGCCGCACTCACGATCGGCGAAAGGGAGGGCGCCTCTTCGTTCCACCAGGAGAGCAAATCAGTCATGAGCGGCTTCACCCGGTCCGGCGGCGGCGCGATGTATTCCCCCACCCGCACCCGGATGCTGCGATATTTTCCCGCTTCTCCCTGGTCCATCACTTGCCCGGCCATGATGCGATGCAGCTTGAGGACTTCCTGGTGGCGAATCACGCTCACCCGCGCATTTTTTTCGACAAAGCGCAGGCCGGCAAAATAGTTCGCCACCTCCCTGAGCGGGCGAGGCCCGGTTGCGGGAACTTCCTTGCCTTCCTCGATCGCCCGCACCTGCTCGAGGGTGAGCGGATTCCCCTCGATCGCGGTCGAGGAATGGGCATTGCGGATGCGCGTGTCCTTCTGCAGGGCAGGAATCCATGGCACCTGCACCGCCGCGGCCAGGATGCGCTCGCGCAAAGCGGCGACTTGCTCGACGTGCGTCAGCAAAACCGTCGTAATGGTGTAAATCGGCTTGAAAGCCATGCGGTTAGTCAATCGTAAGTCCAGTTATTAGTCAAGTCGTTTGCTCTGCCTCTCCGACCCCAAAGCGAGAGATGAGTCCAGTGTCAGTCCGGATTTTGGTCAAGCGACCCGGAATCGACATTCACCCCTGAAACCTCGCAATTGCCTCTGGCACGGGCCGATGCCACACTGACTCCCCGTCATCGCCATTATGAAAAAAATCGGAATCCTTTACGGTCAGGAAAACAGCTTCCCGCCGGCCTTCGTCGAACGAGTCAACCAAAAGACCGGAGGCCGCAACATCGTGGCCGAGCCGGTCCGGATCGATAAGGTCATCCAGGGCGAACCCGGCGGCTACGATGTCGTGATCGATCGCATTTCGCAGGACGTGCCCTTCTACCGCGCCTGGCTCAAGAACGAAGCGCTAACCGGCTGCGCGGTCGTGAACAATCCCTTCTGGTGGAGCGCGGACGAGAAGTTTTTCAATAATGCGCTCGCGACCAAAATTGGCGTCGGCGTTCCGAAAACCGTGCTTCTTCCTTCGCATTCGCTCCCGCCCGACACGAGCGATGGCTCTTTTCGCAACCTCGCTTACCCGCTCGATTGGGAGAAGATTTTCGCCTACGTCGGCTGGCCCGCTTTCTTCAAGCCCTTCGCCGGCGGCGGCTGGAAAAACGTCTACAAGCTGCATAATCCCGATGAATTTTTCCGGGCCTACAGCGAGACCGGACAGCTTGTCATGATGCTGCAGGAGGAAGTGACGTTTGACATGTATTTCCGCTGTTACTCGATCGACCAGCGGCAGGTGCGGGTGATGAACTACGAGCCGCGCCATCCCTATCATCTTCGTTACCAGACCGACTGGCAGGCCCCGCGCGACATCCTCGAAAAGGTGGAGCAAGGCGTTATCGCCTTGAACAAATACCTCGGCTACGACCTGAACACGGTCGAGTTTGCCATCCGCGACGGCGTCCCGATGGCGATCGATTTCTGCAACCCAGCGCCCGACGCTGAGATCGCCTCCGTTGGACAGGCTAATTTCGACTGGGTTGTCGAGGCCGTCGCCGAAATGGCGATCCGGAAAGCGAAAGAGCATGTCCCCGGGCGCGACAACCTGAGCTGGGGCAAATTTGTCCAGACCGCAGTGAATCGGAAGTCGCTAGGCGACCTTGCCTGACAGCCCGATCGGTTTTGCGAGAGCACGGGCTTCCAACGTCTTCGGGAGGCTATCATAAAACCGGTGGGATTGGGGCTCGATCTTGAAATGATCTCTTGGTAGAAGCCAACCAGTCTATGCCTCGCTCCCGCTCCTCCTCGAACAACAACTCCACCGCCAACCTCGGCTTTGAAGCCAAGCTCTGGCTTGCTGCCGACAAGCTCCGCAGCAACATGGACGCGGCGGAATACAAGCACACCGTCCTCGGCCTCATCTTCCTCAAGTACATTTCCGATAGCTTCGAAGAGAAACATGCGCAGCTCACGAAAGAGCCCGGCGCTGACGCCGAAGACCCGGATGAATACAAAGCCGAGAATGTCTTCTGGGTCCCGCCCGCCGCACGTTGGACCTACTTACAGAACAGCGCGAAGCAGCCGACCATCGGCAAGATCGTCGATGACGCCATGGTCGCGATCGAGCGCGACAATCAGCGCCTGAAAGGCGTCCTGCCGAAAGACTACGCACGTCCCGGTCTCGACAAGCATCGGTTAGGCGAACTCATCGACCTCATCGGCACGATAATTTTGATCGATCCCACTCCGGGGAGCGCACGCGCCTCGCGTGCTGAGATCGGCGCCCCCGCCGATCTGCCTCTTGCCGCCGAAGAACCCTCGCGCGAATACGCGTCGAACAAATCCCATCGCAGCAAAGACATCCTCGGCCGCGTCTATGAATACTTCCTCGGCCAATTCGCCAGCGCCGAAGGCAAGAAAGGCGGCCAGTTCTACACGCCGCAGAGCGTCGTCCGCCTCCTCGTCGAAATGCTCGCTCCCTACAAAGGCCGCATCTACGATCCCTGCTGCGGCTCCGGCGGCATGTTCGTGCAATCGGAGAAATTCGTCGAAGCCCACGGCGGCAAGATTGGCGACATCGCGATCTACGGTCAGGAATCGAACCCCACCACCCGCCGCCTCGCCGTCATGAACCTCGCCCTGCGCGGCATCGAGGCCGACTTCGGCCCCGAGCACGCCGACACCTTCCGGCGCGACCTCCATCCCGACCT
>JBBPZS010000143.1:0-27349 GCA_038198605.1 Chthoniobacterales bacterium
CGCAAACACGGGTGAGGCCGCCTCCCTCGGTAGACGCCTCCCTCTGGGAGGCGCGGGTATTCGCATTGCCGATCTATTGATTTCGGCTTTGAGTAGCGCGGTTTCTCCGCCGCGCTTCGCAGAGCGAAGCGTCTACATATGTCACCGCTTTTTCTCATCTTTCTCACCGTCTTTATCGACATGGTGGGCTTCGGCATCATCATCCCGGTGCTGCCGCTTTACGCGCAGCGTTTCCACGCCAGCCCGCTCCAGATTGGCTTGCTCACCGGCATCTACTCGGGGATGCAGATTATTTTCACCCCGCTCCTCGGACGGCTTTCCGATCGTGTCGGCCGGCGCCCGGTGCTCATCCTCAGCCTGGCCGGAACGGCGCTCGGTTTTCTCGTCATGGGTTGGGCGACTTCGCTTACCCTGCTCTTCGTCGCGCGCATTATCGACGGTATTTCCGGCGGGAACATTTCCACCGCGCAGGCTTATATCGCCGATATCAGCACGCCGGAAAATCGTTCGCGCTCGATGGGCATCATCGGCGCCGCCTTCGGCCTCGGCTTTACCTTTGGCCCGATGATCGGTGGTGTCATGAGCCACATCTCCTATAGCGCGCCGTTTTATTTCGCGGCCGGGCTGGCCGCGGTCAATGTCGTGCTCCTCTATTTCATCCTGCCGGAAAGTCTTTCCGCCGAGCATCGCGCGCGGCCGAAAGTGCACACCCGGCTGGCGGAAGTTTTCCAGCACGGCGATCCCCGCATGTTCGGCACGATCGTGGCCACTTATTTTTTTACCATCACCGGCTTCGCCATCATGACGACGCTCTTCGCTCTCTTCACCGAAAAGCAGTTCGGTTTCGACGCTCGCAAGACCGGTTACATTTTTGGTTTTATCGGCATCATCAGCGTGATTTTACAGGGCGGCTTGATTGGGCGCCTGGTGAAAACATTTGGCGAAACCGCGCTCGCCCGCACCGGCCTCCTGCTCCTCGCCGTCGCTCTCGCGTTGCTCCCGTTCGCGCCTACGCTTCCGATGCTCCTCGTCGTTTGCGCAGCGCTCGCAATCGCCAACGGCCTCGTCAATCCAACTCTCAACGGTCTCGCTTCCCAGATGATCGATCGCAGCTGGCAGGGCCGCGCGCTCGGGCTCATGCAATCGGCCGGCAGTGTCGGTCGTTTGATTGGTCCGCTCCTCGGCGGCTGGCTTCTCATGTTTGATCTCGGCAAGCCGGTGCATTTTTATGCGCGCACGCCTTTCCTCGCCGGCGCGGCCATTTTGCTCGTGGCCTTTGCGCTCGCGCTCAGCGTTCGCAAACCGATTGGGGATAAGAAACTCGCCCCGATTCCGGTCGAGGCGGACGCTTAAACTCCGGGGAGCGCACGCGCCCTTGCGTGCCGTTTGCGGCGCCCTCGCCGCAAACCGTGAAAAGGTCGCGACTTCTCATCGGCAATGAGAACCAGCGACCGCCCGTCCAGCCGTTTGGCGAGGCGCCAAACGGAGCACGCGAGGGCGCCCGCCACGGCGGGCAGGCAGTGCGCTCCCCGGACTTCTCGCTCCCTGTCGCTCACCGGCTCTTGCCCTGCTAGTTTGGCGGATGAAGCGCTCCACTCTCCTCACTCTCGGCGGAATTGGTCTGGCCTCCTGGGCGCTTATGCGCGCTCTGCGCAGCGATGTTTCCTTCGCCGGTAAAGTTGTGATTGTGACCGGCGGCTCGCGCGGTCTCGGCCTAACGATCGCGCGCCGCCTCGCGGCTGAAGGCGCGCGCCTCGCCCTCTTCGCACGCGACGAGGACGAGCTCGCCAAAGCCTGCGCGCAACTCCGCGAGCTGGGCGGCGAAGCGCTCGCCGTGCCCTGCGATTTGCTCGATCGCGATCAGTCGTTAGGCGCGATCCAGACCGTGGTCGACCATTACGGAACGATCGACGTCCTGATCAACAACGCCGGCATCATCGAAGTCGGCCCGCTCGAAAACATGCGCCGGCCGGATTTCGAGAAATCGATGCAGCTCCACTTCTGGGCGCCCTTCAACCTGATCCAGCAAGTCCTTCCGCACATGCGGCGCGGCGGCGGCGGGCGGATCGTCAACATTGCCTCGATCGGTGGCAAAGTGGCGGTGCCGCACATGGCGCCTTACAGCATGAGCAAGTTTGCGCTGGTGGGACTTTCCGACGCCTTCCGCGCCGAACTCGCGCGCGAGGGCATTCAAGTCACTACCGTCACGCCCGGCATGATGCGAACCGGTTCGCAGGTTCATGCCAAGTTCAAAGGGAACCACGGCGCCGAATACAGCTGGTTTTCGCTTTCGACCGCGCTGCCCTTTGCCGCGGTCGACGCCGAGCGCGCCGCCGCCAAGATCGTCGAAGCCTGCCGCAACGGTCAGGCTTCGCTCATCATTGGGTTCCCGGCGCGGCTCGCGATCATCGGCAACGCAGTTTTTCCCAACCTCACCGGACAGGTCATGAAACTGGTCAACCGTCTCCTCCCCGGGCCGGTCGGAGTGGAGGGAGACGAAATCAAATCCGGCAAGGAAGCGCAGCGGGAGAAAAAATTACCCGGCTGGCTGATGCGCCTCGGTCGCGCGGAAATGGTGCAGAACAACGAGGTCTGATCCAGCCCGGTGCCGGCGGAGCGCCTTTTCGTTAGTCTGGAAGTGCCGGCCTCGATCGCCGAAGCGCTCGTTAGGCTGGATCCTGGGTTGCCCGGCGTGCGCTGGGTGGCCGCGGAGCAGCTGCATCTGACCCTGGCCTTTCTCGGCCAGGTCGCGCCGGAACCTGCCGCGGATCTGCGCACGCGGCTGGCCGCGATTCATTTCTCGCGCTTTTTCCTCCCGCTCCACGGGATCGGGACTTTTCCGACCAAAGGCCGGCCCAAGGTGATCTGGCTCGGAGTCGGCCGGGGACATCCGCATCTCTTTCAGCTGCACAAGCGGGTGACGGACGCGGCCCTGGCTGCTGGGATCGAACCGGATCTGTGTCCCTGGCATCCGCACCTCACTCTCGCGCGCTGCCAGGATGTCGCGCCGCAGAAGATCAGCCCGTTTCTGCGCGCTCAGGCCGATTTCGATGCCGGACTCGTCCCGATCGACGCTTTCCAGCTCAAATCGAGCCGGCTCACGCCTAACGGGTCGATCTACACGACCGAACTGGCGGTGCAAGCATTGTAGACGTTTCGCTCTGCGAAACGCGGGCCTGCGTTGGGACGCAAGAATCTGGACCGAGCGGCCATTACCCCCGCGCTTCGCAGAGCGAAGCGTCTACAGGATTGCAAACGCCGCTCCTCGCTCCTATATCCGCGGGATGAAATGCGCTTTTCGGTTCGCTCTCGTCCTCTTTTTCTGCCTAACGACTATGCATGCGGCCGATACCCCGCCCGCGGTCATCGCGCTCAAGGCCGCCCGGCTCTTTGACGGCAAATCGAAAACGCTTTTGCCTAACGGTGTCGTCGTCGTAGAGGGCAACACCATTACCGCGGCGGGGAGCAACATCGCCATTCCGGAGAACGCCCAGGTCATCGATCTCGGCGACGCCACCCTTTCGCCGGGATTCATGGACGCGCATACCCACCTGACCTTCGATTTTTCCGGCAACTACAACGAGCTGCGCCTTCGCATGCTGGATGAAAACATCTCTCAGCTTGCGCTCGAAATGATCCCGCATGCCAAAGCCACGCTCGAGGCCGGCTTCACCACCGTGCGCGATCTCGGAAGCGGTTTTCCAAATTCCCACGATTTCCCGGACATCTCGCTCCGCAATGCGATCAGCAACGGCGTCATACCCGGCCCGCGCATGCTCGTCGCGACGCACGGCATTGGCGCAACCGGCGGTCATTTCGACGGCACGAACGGTTTTCGAGACATGCTTTTCGGCGCCGAGCCCGACTGGCAGAGCGGGATCGCCGACGGCCCGGATGCGATCCGGAAAGCAGTCCGGTTTGAAGTAAAAAACGGCGCTGATGTGATCAAGGCCGCCGTCTCCGGCGGCGTGCTTTCGTTAGCCGATGAAGTGGATGTCCCGCAGTTCACGCCGGCGGAAATGGCGGCGCTGGTCGACGAGACGCATCGGCTGCGGAAGAAAGTCGCGGTCCATTGTCATGGCGATTCCGCGGCCAAAGACGCGATCAATGCCGGGGTCGACTCGATCGAGCACGGTTCTTTCATGAAACCGGACACCCTCCAATTGATGAAACAAAAAGGCACCTATCTTACGCCGACGCTGATGGCCTCGGAGTGGGTCATGCAGAAGATCGGGAATTATCCGCCCGCGATTCAGGCGAAGGGCAAAGCCGCGACCGACGCGCGAACCGAGATGTTTCGTAACGCGCTCAAGGCGGGTGTGAAGATTTCCTTCGGCACGGACGCGGGCGTCTTCCCGCATGGTCAGAACGCGAAAGAGTTTGCGCTTATGACTGGACTTGGGATGAAGCCGATCGACGCCCTTCTCAGCGCGACCGCGGTGGACGCGGAACTTTTCGGTGTCGCAAACAAACTGGGGACTCTCGAGAAAGGAAAATTGGCCGACATCATTGCCATGCCGGGCGATCCCACGGCCGACATCACCGCGACTGAACGCGTCTTTTTCGTGATGAAAGAGGGCAAGATCGTGAAGAACGAGCCGAAGCTGTAGACGCCTCCCTCTGGGAGGCGCGAGAGTTGTTCTCGCAGGAGTGATTTCTTTCTGCGATCCACATTTGCGCCCGCGCTTCGCAGAGCGAAGCGTCTACAAATGAGATTCGAAAATCAGGTCGCAGTCGTGACGGGTGCAGGGCGGGGGATCGGTCATGCGATCGCGGTTCGTTTGGCGCGCGAAGGCGCGCGCGTCGCGGCCGTCAGCCGCAGCGAAACCGCGCAGCGCACCGCCGATGAAATCAATGCCGCTCGCGCCGATAGCTCCAAAGCTTATGCCGTCGACGTCTCCGATCACACGGCGGTCCAGCAGACGAGCGCAAAAATTCTCGCGGATTTCGGCCGGATCGACATCCTGATCAATAACGCGGGCGTCACTCGCGACGGCCTGAGCATGCGCATGTCGATGGACGACTGGGACACGGTCATGAATACGAACCTGAAAGGCGCCTTCAGTTTCACCCAGGCCGTGATGCGTTCCATGATCAAGCAGCGCAGCGGACGCATCATCAACATCAGCTCGATCGCCGGCCTCACCGGCAATGCCGGTCAGGCCAATTACGCGGCGAGCAAGGCGGGCCTCATTGGCCTAACGAAAACGCTGGCGCGCGAGTTGGCCAGCCGCGGCATCACCGTTAACGCCGTCGCCCCCGGTTTCATCGTCACCGACATGACGGACGTGCTCAACGCCCAAATCAAGGAAGCGATCCTCGCAAAGATTCCGCTAGGCAAATTTGGCGAAGGCGAAGACATCGCCGCGGCGGTCGCGTTTCTGGCCGCGCCGGAAGCGAAATACATCACCGGCCAGGTTCTGACCGTGGACGGCGGGATGGTGATGTAAGCGGTTGCCGCTCCGCCCAGGCGGGCGTTCGCGCCGCCTGCACCCAGCGTCACCTCAGCGCCGCCCCGGCAAGCACTGAACCTGCTGCGGTAGGGTCTGCCTTTCGTGAAAACGATCTCTTTCCTGGCCGTCCTTATCGTCGGTTGGTACGCCTACCAATGGCTCAATCCCCCTGTCGCTTATCCGCCGGGCGTCCTCATCGCGAGCGACCCGGTGCAGACGGAGGCGTCGCCGGACGAATCCCCGATTGCCACTGGCAAGTTTCAGTTGAAGGCGCTGGCTCATTTCTCGCTCGATGCCCGCGTCCTGCACCGGAAAATTTATCGCTATGATCACGGCGCGGACCTGGTCCCGGTTGACCTCACGGTTGGGTGGGGTCCGATGTCGGACCAGGCTGTCCTTGACCGGCTCGAAATCAGCCAGGCGTCGCGTTTTTTCTATTATGAATACAAGGGCGTTCCCCCGATCGCCAAAGAAGAGATCACCAGCCACGCCACCAATCTGCACCTCATTCCCTCGAGCAAGCCGATCGCCGCCCAGTGCCGATCGCTCCGGGGCGGTGACCTGATCCATCTCTCCGGTCTCCTCGTCGAAGCGAGCGGCCCGGCGATCGGAACCTGGCGAAGCTCCCTCACCCGCACCGATACAGGCAGCGGAGCCTGCGAGCTGGTCTGGGTGCAGGAAGTGACGAAAATCGCGCGCTGACGGTAGGGCGAGACTCCGTCGAGCTGGAAGGAGAGCGTGTCTAAGGCTCGACGGAGTCTCGCCCTACCGGAGCGCGAAGCCGGATTGCCAAGCCGGAGCGAAGAGTCGTTAGGCGCTGGTTGCACGGCTCGCTTTCCCGTCTGATGGTGGCCCTATGAACATTGAAAAAGCCACGTTTGGAGCCGGATGTTTCTGGGGAGTCGAGGCGGTCTTCCGGCAGACCGCAGGAGTAAAAGATGTGGCGGTTGGTTACGCCGGAGGGAAATCAGAAAATCCTACTTACGAAGATGTTTGTAGCGATGAAACGGGCCATGCGGAAGTAGTCGAAGTCGATTTTGATCCGGCAGCAGTCTCCTACGAGACGCTGCTCGATGTCTTCTGGCGCAATCACGACCCGACCACGCGCAATCGCCAAGGCCCGGATGTCGGCTCGCAATATCGCTCGGTCGTTTTTTATCATTCGCCGGAGCAAAAAGCGGCCGCCGAAGCGAAGCTGGCGGAGCTGGAAAAGAGCGGCAGATTTCGCCGCCCGATCGTGACGTTGATCGAGCCCGCGCCGACTTTTTATCGCGCGGAGGACTATCATCAACAGTATCTGGCCAAACACGGGCGGACGCATTGCGCGATCTAGGAGAGAAATGACGAAACCAGAATGAAAAAGGCCGAAGGAAGTCAGAATTTCAAATGACGAAGTCTTTTGGCCGACCATCGCCGGAGGCGTCGCCCCTTTCCGGACTTCGAAATTGGTCATTCCTTCGTCCTTCGTCATCCGTCATTGGTCATTTCGCCTCGTTTCCCCAATGAATCGCGAAGTCGTTCGCACTCCCCGCCTGGTCGAGGACGCCGCGGCCTTCATCCTGTGCGAAGCGCGCCGTGCCATCGCGGAGCGCGGTGAATTTCGGATCGCGCTCTCCGGGGGGAATACGCCGCGGCCGATATACAGCGAGTTCGGACGTATCTCACGCGATCTGTCGTGGGAACGGGTCCGCTTCACCTTTGGCGACGAACGTTGCGTGCCGCCGGAAGATGCCGAGAGCAACTATCGGATGGCGCGCGAAGCGTTGTTCGAGCCGTTTGCCGTTCCTGAGAAATCAATCCTGCGGATGCGGGGCGAAATCCAACCCGTCCTGGCGGCGCAGGAATACGAGGACGCCCTTGCGCTCCTCGCCACCCAGCACGGGGAGACGATCTATCGACACGATCTCATGCTCCTCGGGATGGGCGACGACGGCCATACGGCTTCGCTTTTTCCCGGCACCGAGGCGCTCAGCGAACAGGTCCGACGGGTGCTGGCAAACTATGTCCCGGAGCTGGACGCCTGGCGCCTAACGATGACCCTGCCGCTGCTGAACCAATCGCGACACGTGCTCTTTCTGGTGAGCGGGGACAAGAACCCCGAACTCCTGGAGCAGATCCTGGCCGGCGACTCGGAATACCCTGCCGGGCGGGTCAATCCCCCGAACGGACAGTTAACCTGGATGATTGGCGAGCGCGCCTAACGAAGTGTCGAAAGCGCGCACGATTCTCGTCACCGGCTCGGCCGGACTGATCGGCTCGGAAACGGTCCGGCATTTTGCGGCCGAGGGCGCCCGCGTCGTCGGGATCGACAACGACATGCGGCAGCGTTTTTTCGGCGAAGAGGCGTCGACCCGGAAGACTCGTGACGCTCTTCTCGCCACCGTTCCCGCCTATCAGCATCACGAGGTGGATATTCGTGACGCGGCCGCGGTGAATGAGATTTTCAAAACGCACGGGCCCGAGCTGGCCGCGATTGTGCACACCGCCGCGCAGCCGTCCCACGATTGGGCGGCGCGCGATCCGCAGGTGGATTTCACTGTCAACGCCAACGGGACGCTCAATCTTCTCGAGGCGGCGCGCAACTTTTGCCCGGAAACGCCTTTCGTTTTCACCTCCACGAACAAAGTCTACGGCGACACTCCGAATCGCCTGCCGCTCCAGGAGCTCGAATTGCGCTGGGAGATCGAGCCCGGTCACGAATACGAGCCGGGCATTTCCGAAAACATGAGCATCGATCAGACGAAGCACTCGCTCTTTGGCGCGTCCAAGGCTGCGGCCGATCTGTTGGTGCAGGAATACGGGCGCTATTTTGGCATGCCGACCGCCTGTTTTCGCGGCGGGTGCCTAACGGGACCGGCGCATGCCGGGACCGAGCTACACGGCTTTCTCTCCTACCTCATGAAGTGCACGGTGAGCGGCCGGCCTTATCGCGTTTTTGGTTACAAGGGCAAACAGGTGCGGGACAACATCCACAGCTTCGACCTGGTCGAGGCTTTCGCCGCGTTCGTTAGGGCGCCACGCCTTGGTCAGGTCTATAACATTGGCGGAAGTCGCCATTGCAACTGTTCGATGTTGGAAGCGATCGCGCTCTGCGAAGAAATCAGCGGCAAAAAACTCACTTGGGAATACGTCGAGGACAACCGGATCGGCGACCACATCTGGTGGATCAGCGACGTGCGGAAATTCCGCGAACATTATCCGGAATGGAATTTCCGCTACGGCCTGCGCGAAATTCTCGAGGAAATTCGCGCCGCCTTGTAGACGTTTCGCTCTGCGAAACGCGGGCTTGCGCGCGGCTACGAAGGAGACAGTCTCGGCTGCGGGCGGCGCTTGTTCCCGCGCTTCGCAGAGCGAAGCGTCTACAACTGCCTGCCTCCGTCTTCGGTTTGTCGTCAACGACCCGGTCCGGAACCGCCCAGACGTGGACCATGACCGCGATCCAGCGCTGTAGACGTTTCGCTCTGCGAAAGTATGTGTTTAGCCTCGGACGGCAAAGCGCCGGAGGCGCGCCGGCGCTTCTCCAATGAGCGCGCCACGACACAGTGTCTATAGCGGTGCTCGCTCAGCAAAATCCTAGCTCCGGGAGGAGCGCCATCTCAGGCGCGAGCGATACATGCCGCTCCTCCGGAGCTCGGATCTTCTGCAACGGTTGTCCTCTAAACATGTCGCGCCTCCGGCGCTCCAGCAATCAGCCGCAGCACAGACGCCGGCTCAGAGTGCCGCCCGCATCCCGCAGTCAAAGCGCACCGAGACGCTCGTCTTCGGAACTTCGGCCGCACTTGATAAGGCGGCTGACTACAACTTTCCAACAGGGAGCGTGGCCGGTTCAATGGCTCGCCCAACGATGTGAGAACGCACCTGTGGTCAGAAGGTTTACTGATTTGTGCCGGCGATCTGTGCGGCCATCCATCCCCCGTTGTATCCGGTCCATAGACTGGTCTGTTCTGGCTTCAGCACAGCCCAGATATTATTGCTTGAGACTTGCCAGAGCCCCATGAAATTTTCGGCATCCGCGTTCGGGCTAGCGACCAGCCAGTATCGGACGCCGCGAGAGAGGGCAACTCCTGGCAATCGGACAGTCGCGAAATCGCAGCAGTCGCCCGATACTGGAACGTCAGTGGCAGTGCCCTGCCCTCCGGACAAGGGTGCTCCGGGTAATCCACCGCTGTCGCTATAGATTCCCAAATTAATTACGGCTGGAAGGGAAGGGGCATCCGCAACCGCAGCTTTAAGAGTTGTAACTTGAGAATCGGTTTGGGGGGTGAAAGGAAGCGCCTCCCACGTTTCGCTGTAACCGGACACGTCGTTTCCGACCACGAGCAGACCGATCCCCGGGATGTAGGGCTGGATAAAAGCAGGGTTTAGATTCGAGAAAATCGTCGCTCTGCCCGTTGAAGCGTTTGTTTGTAACGGTGCACCAATCCGGTTTTCCGCGCCAATCGGTCCCAGTGTTCGCAGCTTAGTGCCGCGAATCCGTGCCGCAGGCCATTCGCTGGATGCAAGAACCCAGGGGTAGGGGGAGAGCATTGTGGCTCTCTCGCCCAAATGCGAGACCTGCCAAACACCATTGAAATTCTTGTCGCCAGGACTGGCAACTATCCAGTAGATCGTGTTCGCGAAAAGCGTGACCGGCTGGGAGAGTGTCACCGTGGCCAACTGACAGCATTCGCCCAGGTCTGGGATGTCCGCGGTCGTTCCTTGGGCTCCGGGCAGCGGCGCGCCAGGATGACCAAACAAGCCGCCACTATCATAGATGCTAAGCACGACCGACCGGGTGCCGGCAATATATTGCACCGCGGCCTCCAGCACGCTGGCCTCCACGTCCACCTTGGGAACGAACCGCACGGCACCCCACTGCTCGGTCATGTCATTCACCTGTTTGCCGACGATCGGGGTCGGAAAAAAGGTCGAGGCGTTATAGGCGTCGTCGCGCGAGCCAACGTTAGAAAAAATCACATAGGGCGCAGAGGAATCGCCACTCTTCTCCTCTGCCCCAGCCGTGACATCGAGCCCGTTGATTTGCACCGCGCTTTGCCCGAGAGATGGACCGGCGAGCAAAAGCACCAGCGCACTCGTGAGGCAAAGGTTCGTTAGGCCAAGTCTCATCGTCCAAGAGAATTTTCTGCCCGAGCATTTATTCACCCGGGTGGTTGACCAGATTGTTTTCGAAGTTTTCATAGTAGGGTGATTCATTCAGGCCGTCTGATTACAGGCCAGGCCCGGCGGGACACTGAGGAGGAAAAAAAGCTTAAGCACGTAGGAGCAGGGAGGACAGCCCTGCGGGCCAAACCGGAATATGAAAGAACCAGTCGCGCCGGCTTGCGCGGGCAGGGAAAAACTGCCTGGGATTTTCACGCGGGACTTTCTCTTAAGCGCGATCACACACCCGCTCGCCCCACCTTGGCAAGCTTTTTTCAACTATTTTTTGCCGCGTGGAATTGGCGGGAGAATCGAATTTCCCGGCACGGGATAATCTCCGCGCGATGCGCAATGGCGATGCCGTTCTGTTCTATCACAGCGTGAGCGATAAAGCGGTCGTCGGCATCGCGCAGGTGACGCGCGAGGGCTTTCCCGATCCAACGGCGAAGGAAGGGGAGTGGAGTGCGGTCGAGCTGAAGCCGATCAAGGCGCTCAAGAACCCCGTCACGCTCGAGCAGATCAAGGCGGAGCCGAGGCTGCCCGAGATTGCGCCTCCTGCGGAACTCGCGGCTCTTCGTCCAGCCGTTAGGCAAGATGGAGTTTGACTTGGTTTGCCGGATCTAGCCGCTTCGCCGCGAAGCGCGTTGATCGCGGGGCAAATGCATTTGAAACCCGCGGAGAGTCACGCCTCCCACAATATCTGTTTAGCGTCCGTTTGTTTTGCCGTCGAGCGCTCCAGCAATCAGCCGCAGAACAGACGACGCTAAACAAATACCCGCCCAGCGTGGGTCTGCGCGGAACTGCGATGGAACGTCTAAGCTACGGGCGACAATTGCTCCCGCGCTTCGCTGGTATCTGTTTAGCCATAACGATGCAGTTGAAAACTGACGGCGCGGATTTGTCGTAGCGGCGACGCCTCGTCGCCGGAAGTCATGGCGGCGCCTCCGCCGCCATTTCGAGGGCGCACCAAATGGTGAGGGCAGAAAATCGCGGTGAGGGCGCCGCGAACAACTCCGGCGACGAGGCGTCGCCGCTACGAACGCGACATGTCTATAGCCGTGCTCGCTCAGCAAAATCTTAGCTCCGGGAGGAGCGCCATCTCAGCGCGAGCGATACGTGCCGCTCCTCCGGAGCTCGGATCTTCTGCAACGGTGTCCTATAAACATGTCGCGCCTCCGGCGCTCCAGCAGTCAGCCGCAGAACAGACGCCGGCTCAGAGTGCAGCGAGATGTCTCACTGATATCGGACCAGCAATTGTGGCGGGTAGCTTGCGCTGTCGCCTGAATACCAGCCTTCGTATCGACCGGCCACGCTCCCTGTTGGAAAGTAGAGACGAAATTGGGTCAGCCCGCCGGTGCCAACGGCGGTAGTGATATTGATGTTTCTCGCCGCAACCGATTTGGTCAAATTGGACTCAAACCAGCCCGGGCTGGGGTTTGCCTTGATGATCGAGAACGCACCTGTGGTCGTCGCGCTTCCGTTGTAGTCAGCCGCCTTATCAAGTGCGGCCGAAGTTCCGAAGTAACCGTTCTTAATGTCGACCATGCACTGTTTCGTCAGGTCCTCCAAATTCGATCCCGACGTGGCTTGATACAAACGCAGCTTGGCACCCAGAATCACTGTGGTAGACCCCAGGTCGCCCGTATGGAAAGAGAGAAAACCCTTGTCATGGGTGCTAGCCTGGCCAGGCTCTCCGGCAAGGATTCCCGGTTCCATATCGCTCGCGTGATTGGCGTAGTTCATATTTAGCTTGCTTATAAATCCATCATTCAACGGCTCAGAAAGGAACAGCGCTGCGTTGGACCAGGCTGCGTTAGGTCCATTGGCAGTCACGTGCACCGCGTATTCTGTTCCTGACGAGACCGCGATCAGGCATCCTCCCACGGCCGTCGGGTCGCAGCCAGTGCCAGCGTTAGTCCACGTGATTGGCGTCGTGTTCAGGGACCTATACTGAATGGTGTATCCCGTCGTTGCACCGTATACGGGAAAGCAACTCACGTTGAGTTGGGTGGAGTTCACATATGTCACGTTCAATCCAGCCGGCGCTTCAAGCGGCGCCTGCGAACGCAGCGATCCGGCGTAATCGTGCCAGGACTGAAGCTGACTGGCCCAAAGGGCGGCGTCCAATGACGGCGTGCCGATCGGAATCGCATGATCGATATCCTCCTGGAACATCTCCAGATATTCGCTGTGATAACCATTGAACGCGCCTTCCAGTGCATCGTTGGGCGAGCCATTGACCGTTTTGATATATTTGAGGTCATGGCTGTCCGTGAAGGGGTCTGACCAGACGGTGTTGGCCTGAAAGACAATTCCGTTGTTGTAAGTGTCGTTCGTCAGCGCGCCATTGTAGAAAGCAAAGGAGGGGATGAAACTGGTGATGGGGGAGTAGGTGTAGGCGGTCGTACCGGGCGGGGTCGAGTAGTTAGGCGCATTGCTGCTTGGTGTAGGACTTGGCGTCGGAATGGATGGAGGGATTGGCGTCCGCGCCGCCGCCAGTGTTTCCTGAAAAAAGCTGACTCGAGGGCGAAGTGCTCCGTTGAACTCGTCTGCCAGCGCGATCAGAGGCGTTCCGTTATCGTCCTTATACAAAGGCACTCCGGTTGTCGCATCCGTCGCACTTGCGTTCTTATAAAGCCATTGCCAAAGCTCATCGGGATAGCATTGCGGAGGGATCCCTGTGCAGGAGGAAGAAGGACCAAGATTGTCGGTAGCTTCAAAAAAACCAATCTGGATCAGCTTGCCGGGGAAATCTTTCTGGGCCGTTCGCAATTCATCCTGGATCGCGCCAAGAAGTGCAGCGCGCGTGTAGTCTGGGAAATCTGTGGCGTTGAAGCTCAACGTGCCCGGTTGGCGGATGCCTGTCTCGATCCCGGGCAGATTCGTGTTGATGACCTCGATATAATCCATGTCATTCGTCGTGACAGTGAGATAAACGTTCATGGCATCCAAGTAGGCGTCCCGCGAAGCTCTCAGCGACATGTCCCACGGGACAGCCCGCATGAATCCTGTGCCCATCTGGCCACAGGGGGTCAAATTCCCGCAAGTTCTGCGATCATCTGAGATCGGATCGCACCAGGTTTGGGCGGCCTGGTCGAAGGTATAACATGCGTCACCTACCAAATCCAACGAGATATCCAGAGTGGGATTCAGTAGCTGGATGGTGGTGATAGCGTCATCGATATCCCCGAAATCGTAATCATGAGTCGTGCCATTCAGTATATCAGCCTTGTTCCACTGGAGATTCACCATTACGCCGTTGAGAAAAGAATCAAACTGTAAGTTAGTGAGTGTGGTCACGCCAGAAGTTGGGTAGACGCCAGTAGGCCGACTGTAGGCAGTCACAGCGCTACCACCAGCCGGCGACACGACGTAGAGAAAGCTACTCTGCCGGATGTACTCTCCATCTTCGACAGACAACGTAATCGTGGAAGCTTGCGGAACCCCCGGAGCTGGCGAAGGCAACGGGAGGAGTGGAGTGATCGTCACGGTACCCTTTCCATTGCCATCGGGAGAGCTGCAACTTAAATACGTTGTGTCGTTCGGAACCAGCTTCGTGTTAGACGACGTTGCGCTCACCCGATGTTCTGCCAGGCTAGTGCTGTCATTGGAGGTGACGATGTAATGATATTGCGGCGGGTTCGGAGTCGGCGTGGGGTAAACAAGAAACGTTCCGTTGTAAGCAGTGTCAGGGCCGATCGAGGGGGGATTATCGGCGTTATTGGCGGGCCATACCTGAAGAACAAACGAAGTGCTGGTGGAATTTAGATTTTGATCTGTTAGTTTCACAGTTATTGTAGCGGTTCCGGTTTGACCTGCTATTGGCGTGGCGGTTAGGATATAGTCGTGATTACCTTCTTGCGCGACCATATCTGGATCGGACGATGCTGGCGCCGGAGCTATCGTAATTCCGGACACGTCTATCAGGTTTGTATTGCTGGAGACACGGGTGAAGTCGGTCTGGTAATTAGCGAAGATATTATCCACATCTTGGATGTCATCATTTCCCAGATCACCAATCTCGAATTGTGCCGTGTAAGTTGCGTTGCCGGCTTGCAGAGCGTAATTCGGGAGCGTGGCGATGCTGGGGGGATTTTTCGCGTTGGCGGTCGTATCCACTTGCAGAGTAAACGAAGTGTAGCCAGTAAGGCCGGTGGTTCCGGTCGCTGCCACCCTAATGGTAGCTGTGCCGCTCCCCGTAGGCGTGGAGGTAAACATGATTTTCCAGCCGGTGCCATCAGATGGGCAGGGCCCACCACTGCATTGCGCGAAGGTTATGCTGGACATTTGAATCCAATTCGACGGGGAGATGGCTGACACTGTCTTCGTAAGACTAGGAGTGCCTCCATCGAAATTGATAATGCGAAAGTACTGGGTCTGGAAACCCGGCGTGGAACTGGTTACTCTTTGGTCCGCTATCCAACTGACTATGGGAGCATGGTTGATTGCCTGAACGCTGGAAGAGCAAAACAGCAAAGCAGCAGCTGTGAGGCAAATGCCGAGTGGACGCAAATAAAGCGAGCGTATCGGTGCGCTTTGACTGCGGGATGCGGGCGACAGTATTGTGTTCATAGTTATATTGTTAATTAGTTAGATTTGGTTTTTATTTTCAGAAGGTTTACTGATTTGTGCCGGCAATTTGTGCCGCCATCCAATTGCCCGTGAAATCCGTCCAAAACGAACTCTGTTTCGGCAACAGTGTGGCGCATAGGTTGCTGCTTGAGATTTGCCAGAGTCCCTTGAAATCCGCGGCGTTAAGGTTGTCAGGACTGGCTACGAGCCAGTATTGGGTCGAGGCCATGAGCGCGATTCCATCTCCGGGCAGGCGCAGGGTGGCAAAATCGCAGCACTGTCCTGAGTTCGGCAGGTTAGCGATGCTCCCCTGGCCTCCCGGCATGGGGCTGCCCGGCAGACCGCCGCTATCGCTGTAAATGCCGAGATTGATAAGGTTGGTGCCCGAGGTATGGCTAAGCGCGGCTTTGACTGTGTTGACCTGAACGTCCGCCCGTGGAGTGAAGGGCAGAGCCTGCCATTCTTCAATGCTAAAGAGGACGTTGTTTCCCATGATCGGCCACCCTATTCCCGGAATGTAAGGCTGAGGAAAGAAGTGGTTCAGATTGGAAAAAATCGTTACCCGTCCGCTGGCGGCATTTGGTCTCAACGGCGCGTTCTTCCGTTTCTCGGCGCTGAGCGGCCCGAGCGTTTGCAACCTGGTGCCGCTAACTCGCGTCGCTAGCCACCCGCTGGGCGACAGAACCCAAGGCTGAATGGATGGTGCTAACAGACCGTGCTCGCCCAGGTGTGCCACCTGCCAGGCACCGTTGAAGCTGGTGCCATTTACTTCATCGGGGCTGGCCACCAGCCAGTAAATGGTGCCTGCGGTCAGAGTCACCCCTGGAGCGGGCAGAGTGACTCTTGCCAGCTGACAACACTCGCCCAAATCGGGAATATCCGTCGTGCTTCCCTGGCCGCCGGGCAAAAGCGTGTCCGGCGTGCTAAAGATGTCGTTGTTGCTGTAGATGCCCAGCTGAACAACCTTGTCGCCGGAAATATAGCCGATCGCCGCCTCCAGCACCGTGGCCTGCACGTCCACTTTTGGAACGAAACGGATCGCGTCCCACTGTTCCGGCGTTTGATTGACCGCTCGGCCGACAACCGCTTTGGCGAAGACGGAGCTCGTGCTATAAAGATCGTCCTTGGAACCAAGATTAGAAAAAATGATGTAACCCGCGGAGGCATCGCCGCTCTCATCCGTGCCGGCGGTGACACCCATTCCGTTGATCTGGACGGGGCTTTGCCCGAGCAACGTTCCGCCGCCAGCAAAAATCAGCGCGCTCGCCAGGCAGAGGGCCGTCAGACTACCTTTCCACGTCAGGGAGAATTTTCTTCCCGCCCATTTATTCGTCCGGATTATCGGCCAGGTTGCGAATGGAATTTTCATAGTGGCTCGATTTGTTCACATCGTTCGATCATCGGCAAGCAGAAAAATCGTCCGCAGGAAAAGATTTTTCCCATCGAGTTCCCTCCCGTTTTACTCTGCCGTCGCGTGAGGCCTCGGGCCTGAACGAGCAGTCGCGTTGCCGTCTCGTGGAAGGATTTCGTGCGCGATGGAATAACGCAGTGGACCGGGGTGCGGAATTTTCAGGCGCGAAACAATCTCCGCGCGATGCGCAAAGGCGACGCGGTTTTGTTCTATCGCAGCGTGAGCGACAAAGCGGTCGTCGGCATCGCGTAGGTGACGCGCGAGGCGTTTCCCGATCCAACGGCGAAAGAAAGGGATTGGAGCGCGGTCGAGCTGAAGCCGGTCAAGCCGCTCAAGAAACCGGTCACGCTCGGGCAGATAAAAGCCAAGTCCAGGCGGCGCGAGATCGCGCTCCTGCGAAACTCACGCCCGTCGGTGCCGCCGTTAGGCAAAGCGGAGCTTGATTTGGTTTGCCGGATGTAGCCGCTTCGCTGTGCGAAACGTGAAAGCGCCATTGATCGCGGGGCAAATGCATTTGAAACCCGCGGAGAGTCACGCCTCCCACAATATCTGTTTAGCGTCCGTTTGTTTTGCCGTCGCGCGCTCCAGCAATCAGCCGCAGAACAGACGACGCTAAACAAATACCCGCCCAGCGTGGGTCTGCGCGTAACTGGAAAAAACGTCTGAAGTTCAGCCGACGATTGCTCCCAGCGCTTCGCAGAGCAAAGCGTCTACATCAATATTGCTCGCCTTCGTCTTCCGGCGTTATCACGACCCGATCGGGAATCGCCCAGACATGGACCATGACCGCGATCCAGAAGATCGGCAGGAGGAGGAAGCTTAAACCCGCGGTGCCGGTCGCGATCAATAACGCCAGAGCCACCGCGATCGGGGCGCCCAAAAACATGAGCATCGACCAGACGAAGCATTCGCTCTTTGGCGCGTCCAAGGCTGCGGCCGATCTCCTGGTGCAGGAATACGGGCGCTATTTTGGCATGCCGACCGCTTGTTTTCGCGGCGGTTGCCTAACGGGCCCGGCGCATGCCGGGACCGAGCTGCACGGCTTCCTTTCCTACCTCATGCGGTGCGCCGTGAGCGGCCGGCCTTATCGCGTTTTTGGTTACAAGGGCAAACAGGTGCGGGACAAAATCCACAGCTTCGACCTGGTCGAGGCTTTCGCCGCGTTCGTTAGGGCACCGCGGGTCGGTGAGGTCTACAACATTGGCGGAAGCCGCCACTGCCACTGCTCGATGTTGGAGGCGATCGCGCTCTGCGAGGAAATCAGCGGGAAGAAACTCACCCGGGAGTACGTGGAGGACAACCGCGTCGGCGATCACATCTGGTGGATCAGCGACGTGCGGAAATTCCGCGAGCACTACCCGGAATGGAATTTCCGCTACGGGCTGCGGGAGGTTCTGGAAGAGATCCACGCCGCCGCTGTCGCGTTGTAGCGCTTCGCTCCGCGAAGGCACATGTTCAGCGTATCGGCGCGTGAGGGTGCTTTTGTAGCCGCCTCACTGCGTTGAGGCGCCGGCACGGCTACACAGAGCCGTGGCTACAACGCTGCTTATCGGCACTTGGCGATGCTAAACACGTCCCCGTGAAGCGCGGAGCTGCGCGCAACTGCGAAGAAACCTCAACCCTGGAGCGACGAGTGCTCCCGCGCTTCGCAGAGCGAAGCGTCTACCTAATATTGCTCTCCTTCGTCTTCCGGCGTGGTCACGACCCGGTCCGGAATTGCCCAGACGTGGACCATGACGGCGATCCAGAAGATCGGCAGCAGGAAGAATCCAAATCCCGCCGTGCCTGTCGCGATCAATAACGCCAGAGCGAGCGCCATGGGGGCGCCGAAAAAGATGAGCAGAAGCCCGATCAGGCGGTAGCCCTTATAGATGTGGCCGAGGCCCGGGACGATGCTGAGCATGACCGCGACCATGTCGCTGGCCTGGCCTTCGGCGGTTTCGAGCAAGCCCGTCGCCGGCGTCGGCGTGGCGAACGGTTGTTCAGATGATTCGGTGGTCGGTGCGTCTGTGTATTCCAAAACAATTCCTCCGCTGGCTATCGTCAACAGCGCGCCTGCCTTCGTCAAGCTCGCACGCAGTCTGAGCTCGCCCCGGGGAATGTTCGGACATTGTATCGTCCTCGTCCTCGTCCTCGTCCTCGCCCCTCGCAACGGAAAGTCGAGGACGAGGACGAGGACGACGACGAGCGTTGACGACAAAACTACAACAAGCCAACACTACCTCGCCCCGACGCCACTATTGGCGAAACGATCGCGCCATGCGAGGCAAGAGCGATCATCCTGCTCGATATTTTCGGCCTTGGACCCAGCGATGAAGCGCAGGAGTGAGACCGCCGATTTTTTTTGCGCTTCAAATCTCCCGAGAAACTGCAAGATAACGAAATGGCTGCGCTCGCTGAAATTGTTCGCTTCACCGATGGATACCTTCGCCTCTCCGAGATCGAGGATTACCCGCACGCTCTAAACGGGCTCCAGATTGAAAACGCGGGTGAGATCACGAAAATCGGTGCAGCCGTTGACGCTTCCACCGCAACCATTCAGATGGCGGTGGAGAACGGCGTCGATTTCCTGCTCGTGCACCACGGCCTTTTCTGGCCGGGTTTGCGCCCAGTTACCGGTTCATTTTATCAGGTGCTCAAGCGCGCACTCGAGCACAACCTTGCCCTCTACAGCGCCCACCTCCCGCTTGATCTCCACCCGAAAGTGGGCAACAACGCGCTCTTCGCCGCCGCCCTCGGACTGGGGGAGACGGAGCCGTTTCTTGAGCTCAAAGGCCAGCCCGCCGGGCTGCTGGCCACGACCGCCCTGCGCCGCGACGAACTCTTGTCTCGACTCGAGGAATCGTTAGGCGGTCCTGTCCGTTGCATCGGCACTGGGCCGATGGAAACGAAGCGGGTCGGGATTTGCACCGGCGGGGCCGGGGGCGAAATCTACGCCGCGGCGAAGGAGGGAATCGACACCTACATCACAGGCGAAGCGCCGCATTGGGCGGCGGTCGCGGCGGAAGAGCTCGGGATCAATCTTTTCCTCGGCGGTCATTACGCGACCGAAACGTTCGGGGTCAAAGCGCTCGCGGCCGAGCTGGCGGAAAAGTTCAGTCTGTCTTGGGAATTCCTCGATCGACCGACCGGCCTGTGAAAGCGCTCTTGCTTCCGCCGCCGCCCCCAAACCCGCGCTTCGCAGAGCGAAGCGTCTACAAACAAAGGTCGATTTCGCGCAATTCGTTAGGCAGGAAAACTTGATGATCCTTCTTTCCCTGACCGCCCTGCTTCTCATCGCGGTCTTCGCCGTTATTATCGGTCGGCTCCTGGAGAAGCTTGAAAAATTGAGCGCGCGTGTGGCCAGACTGGAGCAGAAGTTACCGGTCGCGGAAGCACCCGCGCCGCCCGAGAAGGTGGTGATTCCTCCTTCGCCGTTGCTTGCGAAAGCGACCTCTTCCGCCGAACCGCGCCTCCTTTCAACTCCGCCGCCGTTGCCGATCGCCTCGGCCCCACCACCGCCGCCGCCGCCGGCCACACCGTTCAACTGGGAGGCGTTCATGGGCGTGAAACTGTTCGCCTGGCTCGGAGGGTTTGCGCTCTTTCTCGGCGTTGTTTTCCTGGTCAAATATTCCTTCGAGAACAATCTCATCACTCCGCTCGGTCGCGTCACCATCGGGTTAGTGGTCGCCGCTTTTCTGGTCGGCGCCGGTTGGTGGCTGGCGCGCGGAAAGTATCGCGCCACGGCACAAAGCCTTTGCGCGACCGGGCTCGTGATTTTGTATGCCGATCTTTTTGCCGCGCATTCTTTCTACGGGCTGATTTCACTAACGACTGCGTTTTTCGCCATGGCGGCGGTGACGCTTTTCTCCTTTCTGCTCGCGGTGAATCTCAGCGCGCAGGTGATCGTGATCCTCGGGTTGCTGGGCGGTTTTCTCACCCCGTTGCTCCTACGTAGCGGCGTGGATAACGCGCCCTCCCTCTTTCTTTACATCGCGCTGCTCGATCTCGGCGTCGCCGCGGTCGCGCTGCGGAAAGGCTGGCTTTATCTCGTCCTCCTGGCTGCGATTGGCACCGCCCTGACGCAGCTCGGCTGGGCGGGCGAATTCTTCTCCGCGAGCAAAGGCGGACGCGGGTTTTGGATTTTCCTCGGCTTCGAAGCGCTCTTTGGAGCCATCTATTTTGCCGAGCGCTTTGGTAGACGCTTCGCTCTGCGAAGCGCGGGTCCGACTCCAGCCGCGGAAACAATTTCTGCGCGCGACGCTTCCCCCCGCGCTTCGCAGAGCGAAGCGTCTACAACGGCCGCGGCGGCGGTGACCGGTTTTGCCGCGCTCGGATTTGGCTTCTGGGTCCTGGCCGTCCCATCGCTCGCGCGCCAGCCGCTTTTTTTCTTCAGCTTCGTTTTTTTGGCCGACGCCGTCGTGCTGGCGTTGCCAGTGCTCGGGCGGGCTCACCGCAGTCTCGCCTTCGGCGCCGGTGCTTTTACGTTTGCGCTGACTGCGGGATGGATCGCCTTGTTCGCTCCACAGACGCCGCTGAGCGCGCCGCTCGCGGCCGTCCTGATTTTCGCTCTTCTGCACGCGGCGACAACGCCGGCCTCTGCCTGGCGGCCGGCTCTTTTACCGTTCACGGCCGGCGGGACCATTACGCCGTTCCTGCTTCTCGTGCTCCTGATCGGACGGGTCGCGCTTTGGAATCCCACGCCAATCCTGATGGTCGCGCTCGTGCTCTGCGGCATCCTGCTCGCTGCCGCGATCGTCAGGCGGGCCGACTGGCTCGCTCTCTCCGCCCTGGTCGGCTCCGGGTTGACGGAGTTGACCTGGCAAAGCGAGCGTTTTTCGAGCGCGCAGGCGATTCCGGCGCTCGTCTGCTATGGACTCTTCCTGCTTCTTTTCGTCGTCTTTCCTTTCTGCTCGGCGCAAAAAGAAAAATCCTGGTCGTGGGCGATCAGCGCTCTCGCGCAGATCCTCCAATTCTGGCTCGTCTATCGCGCTGTCACCCTGGCTTTCCCTAACGAGTGGATGGGACTGCTGCCTGCGATCTTCATTCTGCCGGGTGCGATCGGAGTTTGGAGTCTGCTGAAACTTTACCGGGCTGATCCCGCGACGGGCGATTCCCGGCTCGCCTGGCAGGGTGGGGCGCTCCTCCTTTTCGTTAGTCTCATTTTCCCGCTCCAGTTCGATCGCGAATGGATCACGCTCGGCTGGGCACTGGAAGGGGTCGCGTTACTCTGGCTTTTCGGGCGTCTGCCGCACCGCGGATTGCGGGTGGTGGCGGTCGTGCTCCTGGCGGCGGCCTTCGCCCGGCTCGCGCTCAACCCGGCTGTCTTCGAATACCACCGGCGGGCCGGGACCCGGATCTGGAACTGGTATCTTTACGCCTACGGCGTCACCAGCCTCTGTCTGCTGGCGGGCGCACGGTTCTTCGGAAATCTACGACCGACGACTGGGGAACGGTTCGCGCCCGCTTTTCTCAGTTCGTTAGGCGCAATCCTCTTCTTCCTTCTTCTCAATATCGAGATCGCCGATTATTTCTCGATCGGGCCAACCTTGACCTTTTCTTTCTCGGGCAACTTCGCCCGCGACATGACGTATTCGATTCTCTGGGCGCTCTTTGCTCTGGGCCTCATCATTGCGGGTATGCGGATCAAACAGAAGGCCGCGCGTTACGCCGGCGTCGGCCTGCTTGGGATCACACTCGTGAAGCTCTTCGTCCACGACCTGAGCGACCTGAATGAGCTTTATCGCATTGGCGCTTTTGTCGGTGTCGCCGTCATCCTGATAGCGGCTTCGTTCATCTACCAGCGTTTCCTCGCACCGGAACGGAGCTAGGTTTCCCTTCGCTAATTTTCGCTTTCTGCGAGCTCCAATCGGTGCGTCGCGCTTCCCAGACAATTGTCCTCGCGGGTTTGTGGCTTTTCTGCCTCGCTTCCAGATGGGGCGACACCTTTACCGTCACGAGTACGGACTCTCTCGGCCCAGGATCACTTTACGAAGCGATCAACCAGGCCAACGCCCATCCGGGCGCGGATACGATCACTTTCAATATTCCCGGCAGCGGCGTGCACGAGATCTCAGTGGGCGATAACGGCCTGCCGGAGATCACCGATCCAGTGACGATCGACGGTTACACGCAACCCGGCGCGAAAGCCAATAGCCTGGCCGTTAGCGACGACGCGATCATCCTGATTCAAATCGACGGAATCCTACGCGAACGATGGGCTGCTCATCAGCGCGGGCGAATCTCTGGTCCGCGGCCTTACGGTCACCAGTTTTCCAAACGGCATCACTCTGCAGGGAGCGGGCAATAATCTTATCGAAGGCAACGCCATCGGTTTTTCCGACATATTGTATTTAGGGGACAACGCCACTGGTCTCCACGTTTCTTCGTCCGTCAATATAGTCGGCGGAGTGCTGCCGCGCAGCGCAACGTAATCTCGAACAATCTTGACGCGGGCGTTGTGCGGGGACAGGCCGACTCGACCGGCGTCGCCCTGGTGGAAGTCTACGACCTGAATTTGGGCCACTAAAGCGGCCGTCGTTTCGTTTCTTTCCAATCTGGTTCGTCGTTAGGCAACAGCGCGCAGGTCGGGCGCCTTCTTCGCCCGCTGCACTTTCTCCTTTCACAATTCGCGGTCAGCTGTTCCTTCTTGCCCATGTCAGCAGCGGAGGACAAACGGGTCAGCACCAAGGCGACGAGCATCGTCGGCCTGGCCGTTTTGTGCAGCCGCGTGCTCGGCCTGATCCGCGAGATGGTCATCGCCGCGCTCTTCGGCGCTTCGAAGAACATGGATGCGTTCCTGACTGCGTTTCGCGCGCCCAACATGTTGCGCGATTTGTTTGCCGAAGGCGCCCTCTCGACCGCGTTCGTCACCACCTTCTCGCGCCGGATCGCGACGGAGGGCGATCAATCGGCCTGGAGCCTGGCGAGCAAGGTCGCGACTCTCACCCTCGTTTTCATGAGCGCGCTGACGCTGCTCGGCATTCTCTTTGCCCCGTTTGTGATCGGGATTCTCGCTCCCGGCTTTCCGGCGGAAAAAGCGGCCCTCACGATCCTGCTGACCCGAGTCATGTTCCCCTTCATTCTCCTCGTCTCGCTCGCCGCGCTCGTGATGGGAATGCTGAACGCGAAGCACGTTTTCGGTGTGCCGGCGATGGCTTCGAGCTTCTTCAACATCGGCTCCATCGTCGGTGGCGTTGCGCTCTGCTACTGGCTCGATCCGCAACCGGACTGGCGGCATCCGCACTTCGGCGAGCGCGGGTTGGTCGGGCTCGCGCTCGGGACTCTGCTCGGCGGTCTGCTGCAGTTGTTGGTGCAACTTCCATCCGCTTCCGGCGCCGGTTTTCGTTTTCGCTTCGACTTCAATTGGCGCGATCCCGGGGTGCGAACAATTCTTGCCCTGATGGGCCCGGCCACGATCGCGGCCAGCGCGGTGCAGGTAAACGTGGCGGTGAACAGCGGCTTCGCCTCAACGTTAGGCACCGGCCCCATCACCTGGCTGAACATCGCCTTTCGCCTGATGCAGCTGCCGCTCGGGGTGTTCGGGGTGGCGGTCGCGACCGTGACTTTGCCGCTGGTTTCGCGCAGCGCCGCCCTCGGCAACACCCGCGAATTTCGCGGCGCGCTCGCTCATGCCATGCGCCTGGTGATGTTGCTCACGATTCCCTCCGCCATTGGGCTGATGATTCTGGCGGAACCGATCATTCGGTTGATTTATCAGCACGGACGGTTCGACGCCGCGGCCACGGTGCAGACGGCGGGGGCGCTGCGCTTTTACGCGATTGGGCTGGCCGGCTATGCCGGGATCAAAGTGCTGGCGCCGGCTTTCTACGCGATCGATAAACGGCACCTCCCGATGATCGTTAGTCTCCTTTCTATCGGGGTGAATTTCGGGCTAAACTGGTTTTTCACTTTCCATCTCGGGCTCGGGCATCGCGGGCTCGCGCTCTCCGTCAGCTTTGTCGCGATCACGAATTTTCTCCTTCTCTACGGCCTGATGCGCCGCCATACCGGGCGGCTGGAGACGGGCGCGATGCTGACGACGTTAGGCAAAATCGCCGTCGCCGGGGCCGTCCTGGCAGGGGTCTGTCTGATCTCTGAGCGATTTTTTATGGCCGGGGCGACGCAGGCGCGGCAGTGGAAGTTGATCCTCGAAATGATCGTGACGATTGGCGTGGGCGCGACCGCGTTTTTCGGGACCGCCTATCTCCTCGGCGTGGCGGAGGTGCATGATGTGGTAACGATCGCGCGCCGGAAATTAAAAGTGTAGCGGCGCTCGTGCCGAGCGCAGGACTTGGGCGAGGCGACGCGTCCAACCAAGCGCCCGACACGGGCGCCGCTACATCAGCGGGCCAGCGCCTGGTCGAGATCGGCGATCAAATCATCGGGGTGCTCGAGGCCAATCGAGAGCCGGAGCAACGTCTCGGTAGTGCGGGTGTCGGGCCCCTCGATCGATTGCCGGTGCTCGATCAGGCTTTCCACGCCGCCCAGACTGGTGGCGTGGGTGAAGATTTTGGTGTCGTTAGGCACGGCCATCGCCCGGGCCCGATCGCCGTTGGTTTCACACGAAACCATCCCGCCAAAAAGGCTCATTTGCCGCTGCGCGAGCGCGTGCTGTGGATGGGAAGCGAGCCCGGGATAATGCACACGCGTGATCTGCGGATGCGTTTCGAGAAATTGAGCCACGCGGAGCGCGTTGTCCGAGTGTGCCCGCATCCGCCAGGGCAGGGTCTGGATTCCACGATGGACGAGCCAGCAATCAAAGGGCGCCGGGACCGCGCCGCCCATGCCCTGCACCTCGCGCAGGCGCTGGAAAAGTTCGTCTTCGCGCCGCGCAATGACCGCTCCGCCGAGAACGTCGCTGTGGCCGCCGATATATTTCGTCGTCGAATGCATGACCAGGTCCGCGCCGAGATCGAGCGGACGCTGAATGACCGGCGACCAAGTGTTGTCGCAGGCGAGGAGCGCGCCGGCCGCGTGCGCGATCTCGGCCACGGCGGCGAGATCGGTCAGCCTGGTTGTGGGATTAGCAGGCGTCTCGACCCAGATGAGTTTAGTTTCTTTCCGGACCGCCTTTTGCACCGCGTCGAGATCGGTCATGTCGACCAGATCGACCGCCAATCCCCAGCGTCCGAAAAGGTCGCGCAGGACCTTCTGGATGCCGTAATACGCCTCGAGCGGGGCGATGACGTGATCGTTAGGCGAAAGCGTCTGGAAAACGCTCATGGCCGCGGCCACGCCCGAGGCAAAGGCGGCGCAGGCGGCGCCGCCCTCGAGGAGTGCGAGCGCTTTTTCGAGCGCGGCGCGATTGGGATTATCGCCCCGGGTATAGTTGAACCCGGGGAAACTTCCATCCGCGCCCCGCTGAAACGTGGTCGAAAGATGAATCGGTGCGGCCACCGCGCCGGTCGCGGGATCGACCTCGCGGCCGGCGTGGACCGCAATTGTTTCCGGACGCCATTGCGAATCGTGCTCAGCCATGGCGCGCAGCGTAGAGCAGGGCACGCGCGCTTGCCAATCGCCAAGGGAGGAGGGCTTCCGTAGCGACGCGCTGACCATCGGGGCGCAAAGGCCCCTCCCACATTTGCATTTGACCTCTGGAAGGTCCCATCGGAAAAACCAACTGCACCAACCGCCGGCCCGCTCTATCGTGCCGGCTCCGCTTTCTATGATCTACGACGACGAAGTCTTTAAAATGGCCTGCGACCAGTTTCAGGTCATCGCCGATTACCTGAACATCGACAAAAACGATCGCGACCGGCTGATGTATCCCAAGCGCGCCATGGCCGTGACTCTCCCGGTGCATATGGACGACGGCAACACCCAGACTTTCCAGGGATACCGGGTGCAGCATCACCTCACTCTCGGCCCGACCAAAGGCGGCACCCGTTTCGCACCCAACCTCTCGATGGGCGAAACCGCTGCGCTCGCGATGTGGATGAGCTGGAAATGCGCGCTGAACAATTTGCCCTACGGCGGGGCCAAGGGCGGCGTGGCCTGCGACCCGACCAAACTTTCCCGGAACGAACTCGAAGCCGTCTCGCGTCGTTACATGCAGGAAATGATCCCGTTCGTCGGCCCGAAAACAGACATCATGGGCCCCGACATGGGCACGAACGAGCAGGTCATGGCCTGGTTCATGGATACGTATTCGGTTTACCAGGGTTATTCGGTGAACGAAATCGTCACGGGCAAGCCGGTCTCCATCGGCGGCACCGAAGGCCGGCGCGAATCGACCGGGCGCGGCGTCGTTTACCTGATCGAGCGCGCGATGGACATGCTGAAGATGGACCCGGAGAAATCGACCGCCATTATCCAGGGGTTCGGCAACGTCGGCTCCGTCGCCGCGCTCTCGTTAGGCTTGAAGTCGGGCGTGAAGATTGTCGGGATCAGTGACCACACCGTCGCGCTCTACAATCCCAAAGGAATCGATGTCAAAGCGGCCGAGTTGCATGTGCAAAAGAAGGGGGTCCTGCGCGCCTTCGATCAGGGCGACCGGATCTCGCCGCACGAATTGCTCGAGCAGCCCTGCGACATCCTCGCCCCTTGCGCGGTCGATCGGGTGATCACGGAAAAAAATGCCGGCAAAATCAAGTGCCGCATCCTGGCCGAAGGCGCGAATGGTCCGACCAGCCCGGTAGCCGATCTGCACCTGAACAAGCGCTGGGACGAAGTGTTCGTCATCCCGGATATTCTCTGCAATGCCGGCGGCGTGATCGTTTCCTACTTCGAGTGGGTCCAGGGCCTGCAGGCTTTTATGTGGACGGAGACGGAAGTGACCGACAAACTTTTCCGC
>JBBPZS010000144.1:0-10890 GCA_038198605.1 Chthoniobacterales bacterium
TCTAGGTAGTGTTCACGAATTATAATGTGTACTATTGTTTTCATTGGTGATTGAAGCTTGGGATGCTGAAGCATCCCGTGCGCAAAATCATCACCAATTCTGTGTGGCAAGAGTTCGAACCTGCCGTCGCCGCAGCCAAGCATTCCCAAGCCGGTGCGCCCGGCGAAATGACCGAGCGAGAGTTTCTCGAAGCGGTCCTCCATCTCCAGCGCACCGGCAGCCCGTGGCGGGATCTGCCGCCGGAGCTGGGCTACTGGCATGCCGTTTACATGCGCTTCCGGCGCTGGGAAGCGCGCGGGGTTTGGCAGCGGCTCTGGCAAAACCTGCAAGCCGAACCTTTCGCCGGGGCCCGCGCCTTGCTCTTGGATTCGACCACGGTGCGGGCGCACCAGCATGCGGCGGGCGCCTCAAAAAAAAAGAGCCCGGCGATCAGGCTCTGGGCCGCTCTCGCGGGGGACTAAGCACCAAAATCCACGCCGCCACCCTGGATGAAAACTGCGCCGTCGCCCTGCAGCTCACGCCCGGGCAGGCGCACGATGGCCGGCAGTTTGAAAGCCTCTACGAAAGCCTGGCGCCCGAGAATGTCCTAGAGGCGGCCATCCTGGACCGCGGTTACGACGCGGACCGCATCCGCGCGCGCCTGGCTCTGGACGGGATCACCGCCGTCATCCCGCCGCTCCCCGCGCGCAGCACCAAGCCGCCCTTTGATCAGGAACTTTATCGCGGGCGCAATCGGATCGAGCGCTTCTTCAACAAGCTCAAACAATTTCGCCGCCTCGCCACACGCTACGACAAGCTGGCCAAAACTTTCCTGGCCGCGCTCCACCTCGTCGCCGCTTTCCTGATTTTGAAGAATTCGTGAACACTGCCTAGCGCTTCGCGCAGGCCAGACACGTGCGGCGCGGAAATTTTCTGTTCAAGGGCGATACCGCTCGAACATTTTCGGTCGGAGAGACAAATCGGTCCCGGAGCGGCGTCTAATCGGTGATGCGGCTAAATATTCTCGGGTCACTTTGTTTGCTCCTGGCTGCAGCGCCAGGCGCGGTCGCTGCGGCGGAAAAGCCGGGGTTCAGCCTGGAGGAAGTGATTGCCCGGGTGACGAACGCAACCGGAGGTGCGGCGGCGATCGAGAACGTCCGCGCAGTCCAGGTGAGCCTTCATATTTCTGATCCGAGGAAATTCGAGGTCGATGGCGTCTACCACGCCGCACGACCGGGGCGGATGCGGATCGACATCATGGCCGATGGGGAGCGTGTCTACACCGAGCGTTTTGACGGGACAAAGGCGTGGCAATGGCAGAAGGAAAAAGGCGAGCAGGAGGAAGGGCCGAAACCCACGGCCGCGCTGCGGCACGGAGTGGAATTACCGGGAAACCTCTTCGGTCTCCATGAAATGCGGGGACGCGGCCATCGGCTCGAGTTGCGCGCCCGCGAAAAGCTCGATGGCATTAACTACCATGTCGTCCATCTGACTTTCACGGACGGCGACGAGACATCGGCATCCGGATGTCGATCCTACGCCGACCACGATCGAGTCGCGCAAGAGTGATTGGCGACAGGTCGAGGGCGTTTGGTTTGCCTTCGGCGGCGAGGATATCGATGTCAAAACGGGCGAAGTGATCGAGATCACGAAGGTGCAGGAGATCAAAGTGAACCCGCCGCTCGATCCCGCGCTCTTTGCGAAACAGTAAGGGGCTCGCCGCGCCCCAAGCCGCATCTCGGGAACCAGCCCCGGAGCTGAAATCCAAAGACTCGGGTGCAGGGCCGAGACCAGGCTGACAAGCGAACTGTAGCGTGACGACCACGGCCGCGCAGAAGCAAAGGAAGCGAAAACAGCCTAACGATTGGGTGAAGGTGAAGCGGTCCAAGGTGCATGGCACCGGGGTCTTTGCGGCGCGCCACATTCCCAAGGGAACCCGGATCATCGAATACACCGGGGAGCGCATTTCCTGGAAAGAAGCGCAGGATTTGCCGCCGCTCGATCCGGATGATCCGCACCACACTTTCTTTTTCTCGCTTGATGACGGGCGGGTGATCAATGCCGCGGTCGGCGGAAACGGGGCGCGCTGGATCAATCACTCCTGCGACCCGAACTGCGAAACCACCGAGCGTCGCAGCCGGGTCTTCATCGTGGCTTTGCGCAACTTGAAGAAGGGCGAGGAGCTCTCCTATGATTACTCGCTCGAGCCGGCGGACCGGCGGACAAAGAAGCTCGAGCGTCTCTTTGCCTGTCACTGCGACAGCGCCGATTGCCGCGGAACGATGCTCGAGCCGCGCTAGCCGCCGCGCCCGTTTTCCACGAGGCTGGCTCTCCTATTGACATTCTATACGAAGACGTGCTTTACTCGTATAGACGGTCAATAGGAGCCAATGAAAAAGAAAATCGATCTTCTCCAGGGCACGCTGCATCTGCTGGTTTTGCAGGCGCTCGCCCCGCAACCGCTGCACGGCCTCGGGGTGGCGCAGCGCATCAACCAGATCACGAACCGGACCTTTGAGGTTAAGCCCGGGTCGCTTTTTCCGGCGCTGCACCGAATGGAAGAGTCCGGCTGGCTGAAGGCCAACTGGGGCGAATCTGAAAACAACCGGCGCGCCAAATTTTATTCCCTAACGAGTGCGGGCCGGCGGCAGCTCGAGCGGGAGACGGAGGACTGGCAGCGTATTTCGCTCGGGATCGCGAGCGCGCTCGGCGCCAATTAACCGGAGCCTGACCATGCGCATTTTCTCTTCGCTTGCGGCCCTCGGCCGAAATCTTTTTGGCAGCAGGAAGGTGGAGCGCGAACTGGCGGAGGAAGTCGATTCCTATCTCGCTCTCTCGACGGCGGCGAAGATGCGCGACGGGCTGGACGAAAGCGCCGCGCGTCGCGCCGCCGCGATCGAGCTCGGCGGTGTCGAACAAGTAAAGGAACAGGTGCGCGAGGTGCGCTTCGGGCATTTCCTCGAGACCCGCTGGCAGGATCTGCGCTTCGCCTTTCGCACCCTGCGCAAAGCGCCGGTCTTCTCCTGCACCATCGTCCTCGTCCTCGGCATCGGGATTGGCAGCACCGCGCTCATGTTTGCCCTGGTCAACTCGCTCCTCCTGCGCGGGCCCTCATTCCCCGAGGCGGAGCGGCTCTGCATGATCTGGCAAAAAATCCCGCAGGAGGATCGGGTCTCCTTTTCGCCTAACGAATTCACGGCCTGGGAAAAACAGAGCGAGGTCTTCCAAAAGATGGCGGCCTTCACCGGGACGAGCCTGACCATCTCCGGTCGCGGCGAACCGGATCTCGTCCGCGGGCAGATGGTGACGCCGTCTTTTTTCGAGGTCTTGCGCGTGGCGCCAAGCCATGGCCGGGCGTTTGTGGCGGGGGAGGGAACGCCGGGACAGGATCACGCCGTCATTCTTAGTCACGGGCTCTGGCGGCAAAAATTTGGCAGCCGTCCCGAGGTCCTGGGCGAGCAGGTCGCGATGGACGGCAAGGCCTATAACATTGTCGGGGTGATGCCGGAGAGTTTCGGTTTTCCCGATCACACGACGAAATTCTGGGTTCCGGCCGCGCTCATGGGGCCGGTTTTCCAAGAGCATCCCGATGCGCATTTCCTGCGCGTGCTCGGACGGCTCAAGCCGGGAATCTCGCCGGAGCGACTCCAGGCCGAAGCCGATGCGCTCGGCAAACGCGTCACCGATCCCGCGGATAAAACCGACCGCCGCTTTGTCCCGATGGAGTTGAAGCAAGTGCTGACCGGAAACCTGCGCAGCCCGCTGCTCGTCTTGCTGAGCGCGGTCGGATTCCTCCTGCTCATCGCCTGCGCCAACGTGGCTAACCTTACCCTGGCCCGCGCCCAGGCGCGTCGGAGTGAGATGGCGTTACGCGCCGCACTCGGCGCCAGTCGGCGGCGACTGCTCGCGCAATTGCTGACCGAGGCCGGCGTGCTGGCGGCGATCGGTGGAGCCCTCGCCCTTCTGCTCGCGCAATGGGGCTTGGGATTGTTGCAGCGCTTTGCCAATGTCCCGGAATTGTCAGGCGCGCAGATCGACGGCCGCGCGCTCGGTTTTGTCGTGCTCGCTTCCGTTTTCTGCGGCCTCCTCTTTGGGCTCGGCCCAGCCTGCAGCGGTTCGCGCACCAGTCTCCAGAATTCCCTCACCGGCTCGACCCGCTCGACGAGCGGTGCGACCGGCGCGCGCCACGCCCTGGTTTTCGCGGAGGTCGCGCTCGCCGCCGTTCTCCTCATCGGTTGTGCGCTCATGCTGCGCAGTTTCGTTAGCCTGGTGCAGGTCAATCCCGGGTTTCGCCCTGCCAACGTGGTCACGGCCGATGCTCTTATGTCGGAAGATCGTTATCCCGCGAAACCGCAGATGGTCGCCTTCTACCGCAATGCGCTTGCCAACGTGCGCAACCTGCCGGGCGTGGAGAGCGCGGCCCTGATCACGCATCTGCCCTTCGGCGGGAACGACTGGGGCAACGGTTACGAGGCGGAAGGACAATCCGCCCGCGAGCCCAGTGCCGTCGCGCAAATCCGGCCGGTTAGCCCCGGCTATTTCTCGACCCTCGGCATTCCGCTCAAGGGCGGGACGGACTTCAGCGAACGCGACGGTGAGACCGGCGCCGGGGTCGCGATCGTGAGCGAGCAGCTGGCCCGTCGTTCCTGGCCTAACGACAACGCGGTCGGGAAAAAGATCCGCTATGGCGAGGAATGGCTGACCGTGATCGGCGTCTGCGGCGACATTAAACACGGCACGCTCGATGAATCCTCCAGCAGCACCATTTACGTGCCTTACCCGCAGGTGCCGGCGGAGGTGGCACAGTTCGTCGCGCGTGATCTGAATTTCGTCCTGCGCTCCTCCAGCCCGGGCGCGGTCGCAGCGGAGGTGCGCGGCGCGATCCACGCGCTCGACCCGACGATGGTGGTGAGCGTGAATTCGCTCGAGGCGCTGATCCGCGAATCCACGACGCAGCCGCGTTTCCGTACCTGGCTTATTGGCATTTTCTCCATTCTCGCGCTCAGTCTTGCCTGCCTCGGTATTTATGGCGTAATCGCTTACCTCGTGATGCAACGTTACAAGGAAATCGGCATCCGCCTCGCGCTCGGTGCGACCCGCGCCAACATCCTCGGTCTGATCCTGGGCCGAACGTTTCAGCTCGCCGTGGCCGGGATTGCCACCGGATTGCTCGGGGCATTTTTCCTCGCGCGTTTTCTGGACACGATCCTCTTTGGCATCACCGCGCACGATCCGCTCACGTTTGTGGTGGTGCCGCTGGGGCTGGTGGCGATTGCGCTCCTCGCCGGTTACCTGCCGGCGCGCCGCGCCACCCAGGTCGATCCCGTCACCTCCCTCCGTTGCGAATGAGGAGCGGGCGGGATTCGCGAAGTTCGCCCTGCCGCTTTCACAGGTATAGTAGTGGGTTGAGGAACACCGGCGCTCTTTTGTCGGTTACCTGACCGAGTTTAAGCGCAAGAGCGGAAAGAAATAACCAGTCAACTGAACGAGAAAGAAAAATTACTTATGCCAGCACGAAAAGGATCAGCAGTTTGGGAAGGCACTCTGAAAGAGGGCAAAGGAACGATGAAGCTCGGGAGCGGCGCCTATGAAGGACCTTACTCCTTTCAATCGCGCTTCGAGAGCGGTACCGGGACCAACCCCGAGGAACTCATCGGCGCGGCGGAAGCGGGTTGCTTCTCCATGGCGCTCTCCTCCAATCTCGAGAAAGCCGGTCATCCGGCGCAACGCATCAGCACCACTGCGAACGTGAAACTCGAGATGATCGACGGCGGACCAAAGATCACCACGATCGATCTCGAGGTGGAAGCGAGCGTGCCAGGGATGGACGACAAGGCCTTCCAGGAGCAGGCGGAGAAGACGAAGAAAACCTGCCCGGTTTCTGTCGCCCTCTCCGGCACGCAGATCAATTTGAAGGCGAAACTCGTTTAAGCGTCCGAGCCTAACGACTCAAGGACGGCGCGAATTCAGGAGCGCGCGCCTTCCTTAAGGAAATGGATCCCGTGCTCGGCCGCGATCCCCATCACCTGCGCCATGTCCGGCCCACCGGGCTTGGCGAACTCGTCCGCTGCCCGGGCGAAAAAAACGTCAAACCCAGCCGGGGCGGTGGAGATGAGCATGCGCGCGGTCTCCTGGCCTGTATTCTTGAAGGTGTGGACCTGGCCGCGCGGAACAAAGCACGAGGCGCCGGGGCCGACCTCATCCCATCTTGAGTTTTGGAAGAATTCGATGCGTCCTTCCAGGACGTGAAAGGTCTCGTCGTCGTTGATGTGGAAATGGAGCGGCGGCCCGCCCCCGGGCGGGGTGGACTCGATCCACATCGTCAGGCGCCCGCCGGTCTGCTCGCTATCGAGGAGGAGAACGACTTCCTCCCCAAAAGCGCACAGGACGCGGCCGTCGCCCTGATTGACGACGATGGGTGTCTCGCCACTCACACTTATTTCGCCAACTCGTCGAGATACTGCACGTAGGAAAGGACCGCGCCGTCCCAGCCTTCTACTTTCGGGGTGGCCGACTCGATCACGTAATATTCATCCGGCGCGTGGGCACCGCTGCCATGGCCGAGACCGAAATGTCCCGCGCCCAGGCTGAGCGGGGGATTGGTGAAAACGTAGCCGGGCCAGGAACCGCCCAACCGCGGCACCATGACGGGATCGATCCCGTAATTCTTGTAAACCGCGACCTCGGCCTGGATGATCGGTGAATCAGCCGGCGTCGTCGTTGGGTCGTAGCCGCCCGTCATGTTGACGTCGATGTCGCCAAAACCATGCTTGGCGAGGTGCGCCTGGAGCGCCTTGAGCGCGCCGTCGGCGGTCTGGTCGGGGACGAGACGCAGATCGAGTTTCGCGATCGCCTGGTGCGGCAGCACTGTCTTCCCACCCGGGCCAGTGTAGCCGCCGATGATGCCTTCGATATTCACCGTCGGAGCTCTCGCCAGCCGCTCGAGCGCCTCGGTCCAGCTGACGTTTTTGGCCCAGACCTTCACTCCCATGAGCTTCTTCGCTTCCGCTTCGTTCAGGCGCTCGGCCGCGGTCGCGATCATCGCCTTGTCGCTCGCGGAAAGGGGCTTCACGTTCGTCGTTAGGCCTTCGATTGCCGGGTCGCCATCCTTGTCGACCAATGTGTCCAACGCCTGCACCAGGTGCCAGACCGGGCTGTCGACCCGGGCTTTATTGGAGGAATGAATATCTTTCAGCGGACCGCGGCCCCACTTCTCGCCGTTGGAGGTGAGCTCGACTTCGATCACCCCTTTCGCGCCTAACGTGACTGTGACCATGCCGTCGAGCCCCTGGCTAGCGAAGGGCATGAAAATGCCGGCGCATTTTTTCAGCGCCTGCTCGATCTCGGGCTTGTGCACGACCTGCGGGAAATGCGGTGAGCCGATTTCTTCTTCGCCTTCCGCCACGAGAACGAAGTTCACCGGCACCTTGTGGCCGGCGGCTTTCATCGCATGGAGGGCGGCGAGGAAAGCGGCTTCGGGTCCTTTTTGATTCACCGCGCCGCGGCCCATCATGACCTTACCGAGTCCCGGCTTGTCGACGATGGCGCCTTCGAGCGGGGGCGAGGACCACTCCTTGGGATCGAACTGTTTCACGTCGTACATGAAATAGAGGCCGATCGTTTTCGGTGCCCCGGCATCGAGGGTGGCGAAGACGCCGGGTTTGCCCTCGGTCTCAACTTTCTCGGCCCGCTGAAAGCCGGCGTCCTTGAGCAGCTTGATCATGTAATCCGCCCCTTGCGGATAGTTGAGATCTTCGGCCGCGATCGAGGGCAGCTTGATCCAATCCTGAAGACGCTGCACTCCTTCGTTGTGCTGCTTCGCGATCTGCGCTTTGACGTCGGCGTAGTCGGAATCGGCGGCGGCCCAGGCAGAGGAAGTGCAGGAAAGAAAAGCCGCAGTGAGGGCGGCCGTGACCAAGGATATTCTTCGAATCATGCATCTTTCATGCAGTCTCAATGCGGGACTGGCAAATTGAAAAATCTCGGTGTGGCAGGAGCGGAACCCGCAGGAGGGATTGGACGCGACAGAGATTTTTTGTATGAAAGTCCTCATCGGCATGGCCACTTCATCCAGTTCCGGCAGAGACGTCTTTTCCCTGAGCGCGCCCGATCCCGCGCTTTGGACGCTCTACATCCTGCGCGCATTGATGACCGGCCCGGGCCTGATCTTTCTCCTGCCCTACCTTTACTTTCGCTATCACACTCTGCGCTATACTTTCGACGAGGAAGGGATCCACATGCGCGTCGGCATTCTCTTCCGGCGGGAGGTCAATCTCACCTATGCGCGGATCCAGGATATCCATCTGCGCTCGGGTGTGCTCCAGCGCTGGCTCGGGTTGGCCGATATCCAAATTCAAACCGCCTCCGGCTCCTCCGACGCGGAGCTGGTGATCGAAGGGTTCAAGGAATACGAATCGATCCGTGATTTTCTTTACACCCGGATGCGGGGTTATCAGCCCGTGAGCGCCCGTGGCACGGAGCAGATCGCGTCCGCGCCCGGCGCGGATCCCAATGCGGAAATGGTGGCGCTTCTGCAAACGATTCGCGACGAGCTGCGCCAAACCCGGGAGGCGTTAGGCAAACGCCCGCCGTCCGAGCATGTTTAGGAATCTCCGGGCCTGGTTCGAACGGGTGCTGCGCATCCCGGGCGATCCGGAGGCCCCGCCGGGCGACGAAACGCATACTCGGCGTTTCCGGGCCGCGCCTAACTATTACCGGTATCTCCTCGGCGTCTGGTTCCTCAAAACCCTCGGCGTGCTGCTTGTCCTGATCCCGATGGAAATCGGGCCGCTTTTTGGTTTTTTTCAATTGAAGAACGGTGAGATCTTACGATCTTATGTGATCGGGCTGCCGCAGCTGATTATCCTGGCGGCTTTGCTGGGCCGGCTTCTCTCGCTTGCACTCGTTAGGCTGGAGTTCGAGAAGCGCTGGTATCTCGTGACCGATCGCAGCCTGCGGTTGCGCGAAGGGATCCTCAACGTGCGCGAAATGACCATCACCTTCGCCAACATCCAGAACATCTCGATTTCGCAAGGGCCGCTCCAGCGTCTCCTCGGGATCGCCGATCTGCGGGTCGACACCGCCGGTGGCGCGAGCCCCTCCCGCAAGGAGCACAAGGGAAAATCCGAAAGTTTGCACACTGCGTTTTTCCGCGGTGTCGACAATGCGAACGCGATTCGCGAGTTGATCCAGAAAAGGCTGCGCGAGCTGAAGGATTCCGGGCTGGGCGATCACGAGGAACTGAAGGCTTTGCCGGCGAGATCGGGTGACGATTTGCTCACTGCGCTCCGGGCGGTTGCTGCCGAAGCGAGCGCGCTGCGCCAGGCCGCGGCGTGAATGTGGGAAATGTGGGAGGGGCCTTTGCGCCCCGATCAGGGAAGACGCCGCAACCTATCGGGGCACAAAGGCCCCTCCCACATTTACGCAACCAGAGCGCGATCAGACCCAGCCCGGCCAATGGGATAAAGTCTTCGCCTCATTCGCGCGGAGGGTAGAAGATGCTCCGCGTCTTATGTCCGGCGAGAAGACTCAACTGCGCCTCGAGATCGCGCACGTGCTCTTCATCGACATCGTGGGCTACTCCAAGCTGCTGATTAATCAGCAGAGCGAACTTCTGGAACATTTGAAAGAGATGGTCCTCGAGTCGGAAGAGGCGCGCACGGCGGAGGCAGAAGGAAAACTCATCCGGCTCGCGACGGGCGATGGGATGGCGCTGGTCTTCCGCAGCACCCCGGAAGCGCCGGCGCAGTGTGCTCTCGAGTTAAGCCGCTCCGACAAAAGGCATCCGGAGCTGCAGTTGCGAATGGGGATTCACAGCGGACCGATTCACGTAGTGACCGATGTGAACGAGCGGTCGAACGTCACCGGCGGGGGTATCAACATGGCGCAGCGGGTGATGGATTGCGGTGACGCCGGCCATATTCTCCTCTCAAAACGCGTGGCCGATGATCTCGCGGAATACCAGCATTGGCAGCCGCGCTTGCATCCGCTCGGCGAATGCGAGGTGAAACACGGTGTCCGCGTTTCTCTCGTCAACCTCTACACGGAGGAGTGCGGGAATCCGAAATTACCCACGAAATTCAAGCGGCCGGCGGAGGCGGGAGTCGCTCGTGGCGCCGGAAGCAGGCGCCGTTGGCGCAGCCTCGTCCTTCCGCTCTGCTTGTTAGGGGCGGCGGCCGCCGGAGTCATGCTTTTCCGCGCCTGGCATGCGCCACCTCCTGCGAAAGAAGTGAAGGGCGCGCCGCCCGTGGTTGCTGTCGACGAGAAATCAATCGCCGTTCTTCCCTTCGAAAATCTCAGCGCGGAGAAGGATGACGCCTTCTTCGCCGATGGCATCCAGGACGATGTCCTGACCAGTCTGGGCAAAATCAAAGAACTCACTGTCATTGGCCGGAACTCGGTCATGTCATACCGTGGTGCCGCGGTCGCGGGAAAATTGCGCGAGATTGGGAAGGCGCTCGGCGTCGCGCACCTTCTGCAAGGCAGTGTCCGTCGTTCGGCCAACCGCGTCGTTGTCAACGTGCAACTCATCGACACGCGCGACGAGCACCAGCGTTGGACCGAACGCTACGAGCGGACGATAACGGACGCGCTTTCGTTGCAAGGGGAACTGGCGGTCGAAATCGCGCGCGAACTGCGCGCCACCCTCTCCCCGGCCGAGAAAAGCGTCGTGGCGACGAAGCCGACCCAGGACCCGGAGGCGTATCTTCTCTATTTGCGCGCGCGAGAGATCGAACTTCGCTTTGGCGCCGAGCAGAAAGAGTTGGCGGCTGCAATGAAGTTCTACCGCGAAGCGATCGAGCGCGATCCAAAGTTTGCCCTCGCCCGCGCGCGGCTTTCGTTCCGCATCAGTTTCAACAACGTCTTCATTGGGTCCTCGAGCGATGCGGAGCGGAAGGAGGCCCTGGCCCA
>JBBPZS010000145.1:0-22611 GCA_038198605.1 Chthoniobacterales bacterium
CAAGAAAAACTCAAATCACACCCATTATGAATACCGCTCAACTTAAACAACTCGTCACCAACGCCGTCACGCTGCACCGCGAAATCGCGCTGCAAAACGAACGCCTGAAGAAATTCAAAGCCGAACTGATTCGGGAGGCTCGCCGTCACAAACCTGACTTTACTCTCACCGACGCCGGCGGCTCGCGCTGGACCGTCGCCGGGACTGACGGTTCCATTGCCCGCTTGAACTTTCCCGCTCCGGCGCTGCTGTCCTTGATCGATTCCGAAAGCGAGACCTTCGACAGCATTCTCTCTCTCGCCGGAGAATGCATGGATCAGCTTTTCGAATCGGTTTATTACCTGCGCCCCGTCGCCGATTTTCGCGACGAAGCCGCCCGTGCCTTGCCTGGACGCGAAGCTGATCAATTGATCGATCTCTGCCAAACCACGAGCTCGCCCCGCGTCAGCTTCGAGACCGCCGAGAACAAGAAGTCGTGAGCCGGGAGGAGAGACGATGCGTTACAAAAACAACGTGGGGCCGCAGGTCCGCCGTCGCCGCTACGCGCTCGGCTGGTCGCAATCGGAGTTTGCGACGAAGCTACAGATCGCTGGCTTCGACATCAGTCGTAGCGGCGTTTCGAAAATCGAAGCGCGTCTTTCTTATGTTGACGACAAAACGCTGCTCTACGTCGCCGAGGTTTTGAAGGTGCCGGTTCAGGAACTTTTTCCACCGCGAACGCCCGGAAATCGGATCTACGACTTCATGGAAAAATTGGAGACGACGCGATTCTGACGCTCAATCATCAAATAAAAATCCGTCCGAACGAAGAATGCGTCGAAGTTCGATTTTGTACACGCCCTTTGTACACGCTTAGTCGAAAACAGAGCAAATCGTAGCTAATCAGAGTAAACACTGGATTCGATTGGATCGTGGTAAGTGCGTGATTTGCAATGACAATCAACGATAGCTAAAGCTGGCTGGGAAGCTCGAAATCCTGACTGGTTGATTACAAATCAGCTGCTCTACCAACTGAGCTATGCCGGCGAGAAAACGCGCGCAGTGTAGTCCACCCCCAGCCTCTCTACAACCAATCGCCGCGCTTCAGCTCTGCGAATTCGAATAGGCGGAGAGCGGCTCGGCCGTCTCCAGATTCTTGATCACAGTGCTGAGGTAGACCGATTCCGGATAAAAGGCCCGATACTTCGTAATCTCGGCCCGGTTCATCACCCGAAACCCATAGCGCTCAAACATCTTTTCGCCGCGCCGGCTCTCAAAGGTGACGATCTGCCCATAGACCTGCTTCTCTCCGCAACGATAAAGATAACCGAGGTAAGCACTCATCAGCGCACGGGTGGTCGAGATCTTGCGCGCTTCCGGGAGGAGATTGATGTGAAAGTGCGGCATCCGGGCCGGTGCGGCCGGCACCTCGCGCCAGCCGTTCATGATCATCCAACGGATGAAGCGGCGCGAACGCGGGTTGTAGCGCGGGTAACGCAGAAGCGAGCGCAAAAAAAGCACGATGTTTTGCTGGAACGAGTAGAGCTGATTAAGCAAAGGCTTGCGCGAACCGAGGAGGTAGCCCTTCAATTCGCCATCGATCTCCAGGACAAAAGACGATTCCGGTTCGTGATCGGTGTAATAAGTTGTCAGAAAATCGGCAAAGAGCTCGCGGTCTTCATAAACAGGATCGATGGGCTGACCGAGGAAACCGGTCCGGCAGCACAACTCCCGCACCGCGGCGCGATCGGAGGGGGCGAAACTGCGGATCGTGTCGGCGGGTCGGGATTTCATCTCACCGGAGGTTAACGTGGCGGTCTCGTCTCGCAAGGCCGCGCTGCGCCCAGGGAAATTATTCGCCGCCTAACCAGGCTGATAACCCGCTCGCACTTCGTCGTAGAGGCGGAAGAGTTTCTCGAACACCACCGGCCATGCGTACTGCTCACCCACCTCCCTGGAGAGGGCCTCGCCGGCCCCGCGCAAATCATCCACCGCGGCGGTGGCGGCGACCGCATTGGCCAGCGCTTCGGCCGAGTTCTCCGATGCCCAATGCCTTTGGCCGCCAAAAATAATCCGGTCCATGTAGCTCCCGCGAATTCCCACCACTGTCGTGCCGCAGGCCTGGCTCTCCAGCGCGGTCAGGCCAAAGGTCTCCTGCACTCCGGGATGCACGAGAAGATCGGCGGCGCGATAATACCGTGCGAGTTCCTCCGTATCGGTGCAATACGGCCGCCAGGTGACTGCGCCGGCGCGCTCCTGCATCTCGCGCAAAGCCCCGCGCTGCAAGCCATCGCCGATGACGAGGAGATGGTAGCACCCCGGCTCACGCCTAACGAGTAGCTCAAAGGCGGCAAACAGGGTCTGGGTATTTTTCTCCTGCGCCAGCCGTCCGACATAAAGCAACAGGCGCGGCCCGGGCGGAATGCCTAACGACGCGCGGGTTGAGGGATCACCCGGCCCCGGCCGGAAAACGTCCGTGTTCACCCCGAGGTCGACCGCGTGGACGTTGCGCACCCCCCAGCTGCTCAGCACCTCCCCAAGACGCGCCGAGGGGACAAAGGTCGCCTCGAATTGGTTATAGAGCTGCCGCACGTAGCGGCGCGCCAGGTCCATGACAAATTCTGTCGCCGTCCGCCCGAGGAAACGCGCGGTCGTGCGCAGGTAAGCCTCCGGGAAATGCGAGTGGTAAAAACCCACCACCGGAATGCGCAACGCCGAGCCGGAAGCGATCGCTTTCCATGCCACCTGATAGGGATCGCCCGATTCGATCAGGTGCGGTTTTTCACGTTCCAGGATTTCTTCGATCGCGCGCAGATTGAGCAGGGCGCGATAGCGCGAAGTGCGGGAGAGCAAAGGGGAACGGATTGAGTAAATGCGGGAGCGTTCGGCTTCGACCAGCTCGGTTTTCTCGCCCGGGATGACGAGGACATGCTCATGCTCCGTCTCCGCCTGGAGGTAGCGGATTTTTTCGTGCACATAACGCTTCACCCCGCCGCTGAGCGGGGAGTAGAATTGCGTCAGGTCGCAAATTTTCAAACACTCCACTGTAGACGTTTCCCTCTGGGAAACGCGAGAGGCGCGCGGCCGCCAGGTCAGCACCCGCGTTTCCCAGAGGGAAACGTCTACAATCCGCTCAGGTAGTGCTCGGCTTCGATCGCCGCGGCGCAGCCCGAGCCCGCCGCGGTGACGGCCTGGCGATAGATGCGGTCGGAAACGTCGCCGGCAATAAAAATCCCCGGGTGTTTGCTCTCGGCCAGGTGTTTTGCGATCAGGTAGCCGTCGGGATCGGTCTCAAGCTTACCGGCGAATGCCTTGGTGTTTGGGTCGTGTCCGATGGCGACGAAGACACAGGCCACAGGCAGGATTTTTTCCTCCCTCGTCACCAGATTGCGGAGTTCGACCGCGGTCATCTCGCCTTTCTCGTCCGGAATGTATTTCACCACCGCCGTGTTCCAGATCGGCTCGATTTTTTCGCAGGCCAGGACCCGGTCCGCCATGATGGGCGAGGCACGGAGCTTATCGCGCCGGTGGATCAGGTAAACCTTGGAGGCAAAACGGGTCAGGAAAAGCGCTTCCTCCGCCGCGGAATCGCCGCCGCCGACGACGCAGACCGGGACGCTGCGATAAAAAGCACCGTCGCAGGTTGCACAACTCGTTAGGCCGTGACCGATCAGTTTCTCCTCGTTCTCCAGGCCGAGCCAGCGCGCCGAGGCGCCGCTCGCGATGATGAGGGCCTGGGTTTCGAGCCATTCGTCGTCCGCTTTCAGCCGTACGTGGTCGCCGGCGATTTCCAAATCGGTCGCCACCGCGTAGGAGAAACGGGCGCCGAAATTTTCCGCCTGCTTGTGCATGTTCATGATCAGCTGCGGACCATCGATTCCTTCGGGGAAGCCGGGAAAATTTTCCACCATCGTGGTGGTCGAGAGCTGGCCGCCGGGCTGGCCGCCCTCGAGCACGAGCGGGCTCAAATTCGCGCGCGCGGCGTAAATCGCGGCGGTCAGGCCCGCACAACCGCTTCCGACAATGATGACTTTCTCCATGCGCGCCAAGGGTAGCATGGAGCCCGGAAGCGATCTAATCGGGGGGCGGCGCCAGGAGTTGCGCCTCCGACCGAACGGGCTCGCCCCCCAAAGAAAATAGCGTCTGCCAGCCGGTCCGTGACGAAACCACTGACATGAACACGACAACCGTCAGAACGGATTACACAGGGATTCACCACGGCGAGGGCGCGGTGGCTAAAGCAATCGAGCGGCAGACAAGCAAGCTCCCTTCCGACACTTTTCTTTGGCTCGCCCTTGGCTCGATCGCGCTCTCGCTCGGCCTCCGCCTTTCAGGCCAGCGGGACCAGTCCCACTTTGTGGGTCATTGGGCGCCGACGATCCTGCTCCTGGGCCTTTACAATAAAATGGTGAAGCTTTTCGGTTCGGAAGCGCAACGCTAGCCGGGACGGTCTCGAACTGGCGCGAGGAGAAGCTCCAGCCACGAGCGGTAGGCCAGGCACTGTCGATTCCAGAGAGATGCCGGAGCTCGCCGAGGTAGAATATTTTCGCAAACGCTGGGACCCGGGCCTGGGTCAGGCCATTTCCGGAGTGCAGTTGCATGCCGGGAAAAGGATCTTCCGCGAGACCGACACCGGCACACTCAAGCGCCGGCTCGTTAGGCAAAAGCTCCTCGCCTCCAGTGCGCGCGGAAAGCAGATGCTCTTTCAATTCGCGGGCGACAACTGGCTCGGGATTCACCTCGGGATGAGCGGGCATCTGCGCACGGAGGCAGCCGGGTTTCGCGCCGGCAAACATGATCATCTTGTCCTCGAGCAGAAAAAACAGTCTCTCGTTTTCCGCGATGCCCGGCAGTTTGGCCGGGTCCGTTTTCACCATGGCAAAGAGGCGCCGGAATGGTGGGCAGTGGGCGCACCGGAAATTCATTCGCCGGCCTTCAGCCTCGGGGCGATGACGGAGTTCGTTAGGCGACATGCCCGCGCCCCGATCAAGGCGGTGCTTCTGATGCAGAGCGGGTTTCCCGGCATCGGCAACTGGATGGCAGACGAAATTCTCTGGCGGGCGAAGATCGCGCCACGACGAAAATCGGGCGCGCTCAGCGCGGAAAAGCTGGGCGCCCTTTGGCGCAGCGTCCGCTTCGTTTCCCGAGCTTCGCTGCGCACAATTGGCCGCGACAACTCCGATCCGCCCAAGGGCTGGCTGCTGCACGAGCGCTGGAGAGCGGGCGGAAAATGCCCGATCCACCAGGCATTTCTGCGCCGGGCGACGATCGGCGGGCGCACCACGGCCTGGTGTCCACGCTGCCAGCCGGTTCGTTAGGCTGCGAGATAAACCGTGAGCTTGTGTAGCCCGGTCGCGCCCGAGAACGGGCCGCGCTTTTCTTCGAACTTTTGCACCGCCCCACTACCGTCGGTCGCCCGCACCACCAGTTTGTATTCGCCCGCCTCCTCCGGCATCCAATCGAATCGCCAAAGGACCCAGGTCAGCTTCGTGCCCGGGTAAACAATCGTCGCTTCCCGCCAGCTCCGCGCGTCATCCAGGCTCACTTCGACGCGCGCGACGCCGCGGTCGCCCGCGAAAGCCACCCCCTGTAGAGGGATGCCGTTTCGCGCGTTCGTTAGGGACATCGAGGCGTAATCATCCGGCTGATCAAAACGCGACCGGGTGGGAACGACGAAATCGGGTCCCCAACCCTGTTTCTCGTAAAAGCCCTCCGCCTCCGGCCCGGCCAGCTCGATCCGGGTCAGCCACTTGACGTTTTTCTCTCCGAAATACCCGGGGACAACGATGCGCGCCGGAAAGCCGTGCCGATCGGGCAGCGGCTCGCCGTTCATCTCGTAGGCCACCAGCGTCGTTCGCTCCCATGCTTTCGTTAGGGGAAAAGTATCCGTGTAGTTATCGACCCCATGCAGCCGCACTTTGGCGGCGGCGGAGAGCGGGCCGGCACGCTCGAGCAGCACCGGCAATGGCACCCCGCGCCAACGGGCGTTGCTCATCAGTCCGCTACCGATCCCGTTGCTGATGCACATCAGGGTCGTTTCCTGGGTGAGGGCGGGCAGGGCCAGCAACCCCGCCAAATCATAGGTCTGGCGACGCTGGACCAGTCCGGTGACCTCAAGGCGCCAGTGCGCGGCCTCGACCCGCGGGTCGACCACGTTTTTGGTCACGCAATAAAACTTGTCGTTAGGCGTGATCGGCTCGACTCCCGGTCCGCGAACTTGCGTGCCGTCGTAGCTGAAACTCGCCACTTGGAAAAGCTTCCGCACGATCGCGGCTCCGCCGCCCGCGAGGAGGAGACCGAGGCCGCCCAAGAGCAACGCGCGACGCGCGATATTGGGCGAATACTCAAGATCGCCGGGCACAGGAGGAGGAGAATTGAGAAAACGAAAACCGAGCACGAGCGTGCGCTCGAAAGCGAGAAAGGCCAAGCCGAGTCCGAGCCCGGTGAAGAAGCTGGCGGGGCGGATCGACCAGCCGCGGTAGCTCGTGCCAAGAACGGGCCAGAGGAACGCAAGCGAGGCCAGCAGCGGTAGCAAAATGAAGACGCCTGCTGTCGCCCGAAGCGGCAAACCCGGCCGGCGCCGGATCGTTAGGCCATAAATCAAACCACCCACTGCGCCGAACAGAATCTGCCCGGCGATGGTCGATCCGACGCCCAGTTGCTTGAGATGATTGTAGCCGCCGACTCGTCCCATCAACGCGAGAAACGGGCCTGGCTTGATGAAAACCGAAAGCCGATCGCCGATGATCGCAAGGGGCGTCGCCAGTCCGAAGAGCCAGGCCAGGAGGAGCATCACCAAGGTCATGGCGATCGCCGCGACCGCTCCGGCGAGGAGCCCGGTGCCGGCCGCTTTTCCCCTGCTGGTCGCTTCGTTCATGAAAAGGAGAGGCGCATCGTCGGCCGCTTATTCCGGAATCGTTGGACGCCGCGGCTCGCGCGCGACGCGCAGGAAAGTCGCCAGGATCCGTCCCCCGGCGAGAAAGGTGCCACGCAATGTGCCCGAGACCTTTGATTCGCCACCGGTGCGGCAGCGATGGTTGACCGGGATCTCGAGAATGCGGAGTCCGGCGCGGGCGGCCCGCATCTGCATTTCGAGATTCCAACCATACGTCTCCTCGCGCATTCCGAGGCGATCGAGCGCCTGGCGCCGGATGGCGCGGAACGGTCCCATGTCGGTGAAGGAGACGTGATAGAGAAGTCGGAGGAGAAAACCCGCGGCGCGCCCGGCGAAGATTTGTTGGAAGTTCATGCTCCCGGGTTCGCGTTCGCCCCGGACCCGGGAACCGATGACAAAATCGGCTTCGTCGCGCACGAGCGGCCTAACGAGATTGTCCATCATTTCCGGACAATCGCTCCCGTCTCCATCGAGAAAAACCAAAATCTCTGAAGCGGGATCGGCGGCGGCGACTCCTGCGGCGCAGGCGCGACCATAACCGCGCGGTGCGGCGACGACCCGCGCCCCCGCCTCTCTCGCGCGCGCCGCGGTGGCGTCGGTGCTGCCGTTATCGACCACGACAACCTCATCCGGCAGACCCGTCGTTAGACAGGCCCGGACCACGGCGCCGATCGGTTCTTCCTCATCCAAGGCCGGGATGATGACCGAGATGCGCGCTTTCACGGGCGCGCGACGCGATGAACGATCCCTTTGTCGCGCAGGATGTCGGCCGCTTCACTGAAATAGTCGCGCACATCGCTCTGCGCGCGGATCCAATCGAGGTAACGCTCGATCCCGCTCGTAAGGTCGACCTGCGGCGAATAACCGGCGGCGCGAATGCGCTCGGTCCCGCTCGTCAGATGACGCATTTCGCCGGGCCGGAAGTCGCCGTTGATCTCGGGCACGATTGGGATCCGGAGCGCGTCGGAAATTTGGGCCGCGACTTCGCGAATCGAAACGCCGCGTCCGCTCCCGACATTGACCGGCAGGCCGTCGAGCGCGTCGGTCTGCGCGGCGAGGAGATTGGCCCGCGCGATGTCCTCGACAAAAGAAAAATCGCGCGTCTGTTCGCCATCCTCATAGAGGACGGGAGGGAGATCGTTCAGCAACCGGGTGCAAAAAATCGCAATCACCCCGGTGTAAGGATTAAAGATCGATTGGCGCGGCCCGTAGGTGCAGGAATAGCGCAGGGCGACGGTGGGAAGGCCGATTTGTTTCCCCCAAAGCAGAACGAGTTTCTCTTGGTCCACTTTCGTTAGGCCATAAACCGTCTCGCCGCCGATGGGGGCATCTTCCGGCGTCGGCGCGCTGGTCGTGTTGGCGTCGCAGTGCGGGCAATGGACTGTCCAATCGCCTTTGCGCAGCTGCTCGACCGGGCGGACCGGAGGAAAAACCAGACCGTGTTCCGGACAGGTCGCCGCGCCTTCGCTGTAAACGGCCTGTGACGACGCCACGATCACTTTTTTAATCGGCAGATTTTCTTCCCGAATCACCTCCAGCATCTGCGCGGTACCGAGGCTGTTCACCTCGACGTATTTTGCGATCTCGGGCATGTAACCGCCGTAGGCAGCCTGGTGAAAGACGACGTCGACGTCAGTCAGAGCGGCGCGAATGGTGGCGCGGTCGCGAATATCTCCGCGCAGAAAATCGGCGTCTTCCCTGAGCCAAGCGGGGCGCCCGCGGCGATGAGTCTGCGGTTCGAGGTTGTCGAGGACTCGCACCTTTATTCCCTCCTGCCGGAGCAAATCTGCGACATGCGATCCGATCAGGCCGGCGCCGCCGGTGACGAGGGCGCGTTTCATGAGGCCGTTTGCGTCAGCGAAGTCGGCCAAATCCGCGCCCGGCCTTCCCGAGCCTCGATCTCGCGCAGGAAGGCGCGGGTGGCGGGAGCGATTGCCGGGTTTTGTGACTCGTTAGGGCCTAACAGATCCTGACAGAGCTGCTGGAGCCCGCCCCGGTCATCGACATCGTAGCAGGCCGGGAGGAGCTCGACGTCCAGTCCGATCTCGGACGCGCGTGCGAGGGTCTGCGTCAGCACTCGATCGGTGCTCCAGTCGATGTCTTCGAAAAGACGAGGGTGGAGCTGCTTCATTCCTATCAGGTAGTAACCGCCATCTTCCGAGGGACCAAGGACCAGCTTGTCGTTAGGTAAAGAAAGGAGACGGGCGGCCTCGGCGAAAACCGCCGCCGGCGCGGTCGGGCTGTCGGAATTGATCAGGCAAACAGAGGAGAATCCGACCGAGAGCAGATCTTCAATCGCGCCGGCGAGACGCTGCCCGAAGTCGCTGCCACGCTGCGCGATGAGCTGGAAGCGCACCGGTAGAATGTCGCGGTAAACGGCTTCGGCGCCGACCGGAGTGTAGCAGCCAATCCCGCGCGAGCCGTGACCGGCTTGATCGATCGAGGCCGCAAGATCGCGCAGAAAGCAAATGTTGAGCGCGGCTGCTTCGTCGGCGCTGAGCGGCGGAGTGAGGCGGGTTTTCACCTCTCCGGCGCGGGGCGCCTTGGTCATGATGGCGAGGGCGCAGCGTTGCGCGTGGGCGGGATCCGATTCGTTAGGGCAAAGCACCCGCTGCCCGTCGCTCATGCTTTTTCGCAAAGTGCATACTGATAACCCCGATCGCGCCAGCACTCGCATTTTTTCCACGGCGGCGTCGCACAGAGACGCGCGAAATCGGCAAAGGCCATGACCTGGGCCTGGTGTGGTTCGCGGTAGCCGTTTCCGAAATGCGTGGCGCGGGCCAGAATCCACATCGCGACCAGCGGAATGGAGGCGCGGAAGGCCTGCCGCGGTTCCGCCACCAGACATCGGCCGCCGGGTTGCAGGACGCGATACATCTCAGCCAGGGCGCGTTCGCGTTCAGCCAGCACGGTGAAGAGACGCGCCACGACGAGGGCGTCGAAGTGATTTTCCGAGTAGGGAATTTGCAAAACGTTGACGCGCTGAAACCGGCAATTATTGATATTTGCCTTGCGCGCGCGCCCTCGCGCCCAGTCGAGCTGCTTTTCCGAGCGGTCCACGCCGATGACGGAGATCTGGGGATAACGTTGAGCCAGGCGACAGGAATAAAAGCCCGGGCCACAGCCGAGCTCGATCAGCTTTGTCCCTGGCGCTGGCGGGTCTGTGGGCCAGAGGGCACGGCAAATACGATCGGTGTCATCGCGAAACAGGTTTTCGCGGCAGAAGACGTAGAGCCATGGCACCTGTTCAAAAAGGCTCGGCCCTTCCTCGTGCAGACGAGAGATGTCTGTCTCGGAAGCGATCGAGATCCCAGTCGAGAGGGGCTGTTCCAGGGCCATTTTGCTCGACATAGGTGTTATGGCATCGCTTGCGGCAGGCCCGGCGGATGTTTACCGGGGGTTGTCCATCAGAGTTTGGCGCGCGGTGAATATTCCAAGATGGTAACTAAATGCGGATGAGTGCGGACCAAAATTATCCACAAGTCAGATAAAGAATTTTCTTTAACTCAATTCTATCTCTTCATCTTCATCTTCTTAATAACTACCGTTTGGAGGGCTCAGCACACCTTAAAAACGGAGCGCTCCAGCGTGTGGATAACGGTGCGCGGAGCGGCTGGAGAATCAGGTCTTTGAGCGCCGGCAAATGTTTATTGGAACTTATTAGAAGTTGTTGGCTTCTCTTAACCGCATCACTTCACCGAAAGGAAAACCGGGGCTTAAGCTGCCTGCGCAAATCAGGAGGCGTCCCTAACCCCGGGCTCAGCCAAGATTTGGCGAGCTTTTGGCCGCTGATGTGAGATGTTCGCGGCGTGATCAAGCGAATCCTGGTACGATGTCCGGTAACGAAAAAACTTAATGTAACCGGGGTGGTGATCGAGGAGGACGTCTTTGCCTCGGCCAAGCTCAAGCCAGGAAAAGTGGCCTGCGTCCATTGCGGCGAGAAACATTCTTGGAACAAAAAAGAAGCGATCCTCGCCCGCTAGTTTCGGGTCGCGTCGTTAGGCAGGAGGTTTTATCCCAGCCGGCCAGGCGTGGGACGCGGATTGACGAGAGCAAGTCGTCACGTTAAGCGCATAGACGGTGGATCTCCTCGACCAACTCCAGAGTCGCCTCGTCTGCGGTGATGGGGCCATGGGCACGATGTTGCTCGACGACGGCATCCCGCTTGAGCGATGCCTCGAGGAGTTGAGCATCAGCGAACCGGAACGGGTCCTGAAAGTTCACGAGGCCTATGTCGCAGCCGGCGCCCGGGTCATCGAGACCAATACCTTTGGCGCCAGCCGGGTCCGGCTTGATCGGTTCGGTTTCGGCGAGCAAACGCTGGAGATCAATGCTGCAGCGGCGCGGATCGCGCGCGCGGCCGCTCAGGGCAAAGATGTCTTCGTTGCCGGCAGCGTAGGTCCGCTCGGGATCAGCGCCGATGAAGCGGAGACACGTGGCATAGATCGCGTGGCGGTCTTTCGCGAGCAGATTACGGGACTACTCGACGGCGGAGCAGACGCCATCTTCCTCGAGACGTTCCTGGATTACGACGAACTCGCGCTCGCGCTGGATGCGAAGATGCATTTATCCAAGGCGCCGGTGATCTGTTCCCTGGCCTGCGAACAGGAGGGACGGCTGCCTTCCGGGCTGACTTTGGTGGAGGCGTTTCGGAAGCTGAACGCGCTGGGTGCGGATATCGTGGGTGTGAACTGCCTGAACGGCCCGCAGGCAATGGTCCATCTGCTGGAGCGCATCCCGCTCGGGTTTCTCATTTCGGCTTATCCCAACGCGGGTTATCCGAAATACCACGAGGGCCGCTTTATTTATTACACGGCGCCCGATTACTTCGCGAGGATGGCGGGTGAGATGGCGGCGCAGGGAGCGCGGCTGATCGGTGGCTGTTGCGGGACCACGCCGCGCACGATCGCGGCCATGGCAGCGGCCTTGGCGGAACTGGAACCGGCCCGGAGCAAAGCGGTCGGCGCCATCACGGAAGCGGTGCGGCCGCCGACGCCACGAGTCCTGCCGCCCAGCGAAGAGAGTTTGCTCGACCGGATTGCGGCTGGGCATCGGGTTATTATTTGCGAATTAGATCCGCCGAAAACGCTCGCGCTGGAAAAATACTTCACTGGCGCGCAAGCCCTCGTGCGAGCGGGGTGTGACGCCATTACCCTGGCCGATAATTCCCTCGCAATCCTGAGGGTCAGTAACCTCGCGATCGGCGCCATGTTGAAGGAGCGCTTTGGGATTACTCCGCTGCTGCACATGAGTTGCCGCGACCGCAATGTGCTGGGTTTGCAGAGCGAATTGCTCGGGATGGCGGCGCTTGGGATGCGCCATGTTTTGCCGCTTACCGGCGATCCCGCGCGGGTCGGTGATCATCCTGGGGCGGCTTCCGTCTACGATGTGAATTCCGTCCAGTTGATCGGGATTATCAAGCGAATGAACGAGGGTTTTAATCATGCCGGCAAATCGCTCAGTGCGGCGACGCAGTTTGTGATGGGCTGCACATTTAATCCGAATTCGAAGAATCTCGACGCCCAAGTCTCCCGGCTGGAGAGGAAGATTGCGGCTGGCGCGCAATATGTAATGACGCAGCCGGTGTTTGATGTGCGTGTGCTCGATGAGATGTGTCGGCGAACGCAGGAGTTCGGCGTGCCTGTGTTCACTGGCGTGTGGCCGCTCTTAAGCGGGCGGCAAACCGAGTTTTTGCACAACGAAGTGCCGGGCATTCTTGTGCCGGACGAGGTGCGCCGACGAATGGCGGGCACGGAAGGCGATGAGGGCAGTGCGAGGGGTTTGGAAATCGCCCGGGAAATTGCAAAGGCTGCACTGGAACGTCTCCCGGGGGTTTATCTAATTACGCCGTTTCTGCGTTACTCGGCGACGGTCGAACTGGCGGTGTTTGCGCGCGGCCTTTGAAGTAGGCAAGTTGCGAGGATGTCCAAAGTCCGGCGTGCGGTTTATATCCAAGTGGGCGGCTTGGTCTTGTTCGTGGCCGGGTTCCTGGTTGCCGCCCGCTATTTTCCCTTGGCCGATTGGATCGCCCACACGCAAGAAAAGGTCATGCACCTCGGCGCTTGGAGCGCCATTTGGTATCCAATTCTCTATGCCTGCTGCAACGTGCTTCTTTTGCCGGGAGGAGTGCTCAGTGTCGGCGGAGGCTTCTTTTTTGGACTCTGGTGGGGTTTTTTAATTGTTCTGGTCGGGAACGTATCGGGAGCGGCAATCGCTTTCTACTTGAGTCGGAAAATCGGTCGCGATTGGCTTCGGAGAAAGATGCTTCGCAATCCTACGCTGGGAGCATTGGAGCCCGCGGTTGAACGAGAAGGATGGAAAATCATCTTATTGAGCCAGTTACATCCTTTGTTTCCAACGAGTTTGCTAAATTATCTTTACGGGCTCACGACTATCCGCTTCCGGACCTGCATTCTTTGGGTCGCCATTGGGCAGGCGCCTGGCCTGTTCTTGTACACCTATGTGGGAACGCTGGGACAGCTCGGTCTTAATTTACTACGAGGGAAGAGCCACCCGCGGGGCGTGGAGTATTGCGTCTGGGGCGGCGGCCTTTTGCTTTCGATCATAATCCTGGTTTTACTCGGGCGCATTTCTCTTCGCCTGCTTCAGGAAGCCGAGCTGAGAGCCTCTCAGGATCGGGATTTGGTGCCACCGACCGCTGAACGCGGCGCAATCTCCGGGAGAAAAGCATGGGCTCACAAATAGACTGGAAGGCTTTGGTCGACCAGGCGCGGTTGGCGCGGGACATGGCGTACGCGCCTTACTCGAGGTTTTTGGTGGGTGCAGCTGTCCTATCGAAATCTGGAGCTGTTTTTGCCGGCAGTAACGTGGAGAATGCGTCACTGGGGCTCACTATTTGCGCGGAGCGTGTGGCCGTATCCAGCGCAGTGTCGTCTGGCAATCGCGATTTTACGGCCTTGGTCGTAGTCGCTGACACGCCTGAACCAGTGATGCCTTGCGGAGCTTGTCGACAGTTCTTAATCGAATTTGGACCGGCGTTGCAGATTCGCTGCGTCGGACGCCATGGGATCGAAAGCAGTTATCTCCTCTCCGAGCTTTTGCCCGCAGCGTTCAAAAGGTTCCAAGAATAGATTCCACATGGAACAGTTTTTTCTTGATAGGACTTACGACGTGATTGTCGTTGGCGCGGGTCACGCCGGAATCGAGGCCGCACTCGCCGCCGCCCGTCTGGGCGCTGAGACGGTGCTACTAAGCCAGAACCTGGACACGATTGGACAAATGTCGTGCAATCCCGCCATTGGCGGTCTGGCTAAGGGGCATATTGTGCGAGAAATCGATGCCCTGGGTGGAGCAATGGGGATTAACTCGGATGCAACCGGTATTCAATTCCGTCTGCTCAACCGAACCAAGGGACCGAGCGTGCGAGCACCGAGGGTGCAGTGCGACAAAAAGGCCTATCAATTTCGAATGAAGGCGCTGTTGGAACGGACGCGTGGCTTGGACGTGAAACAGGGTGGAGTCACGGAGATAATTGTGGAGAAAGGACGAGCAACGGGCGTGAGATCTGACTTTGGCTTTGCCATTCGAGGACGAAGCGTTGTCATCACCGCCGGCACCTTCCTTCGTGGGCTGCTCCACGTGGGTGACCAAAGCCGTCCCGGCGGGCGTATGGCGGATAGCGCGTCTCCCCTGAGCGACAGCCTTCGGGAGATCGGTTTTGCCACCGGGCGCTTCAAGACAGGCACGCCCTGTCGCCTCAATGGCCGATCCATCGATTTTTCGATTTGCGGAGAACAGTTGGGTGACGATCGTCCGACGCGATTTAGTTTTCTTCCAGTGTCGGACGAATTTACGTCAGACGAAGAATTCTTTACTCTAAATGGAGTTCGAAACGGGGAATTCCACGTGGAACAAATGTCATGCTGGATCACAGCGACGACACCGGAAACGCACGAAATTATACGGCGCAACCTCCATCGGTCCCCCCTGTTCAGCGGGAGGATCGAGGGCACTGGCCCCAGATACTGTCCTTCGATAGAGGACAAAGTAGTAAAGTTTTCCGAAAAACCGCACCATCAGCTATTTCTTGAGCCCGAAGGTCGTAATACCGACGAGTTTTATGTCAACGGCATCTCTACCAGCCTGCCCTACGATGTTCAGCTGGAGTTCATTCATTCGATTCCGGGTCTGCAGAACGCCCAAATTATGCGGCCGGGATATGCCGTAGAATATGACTATTTTCCGCCTACCCAGTTGCAGCCTACTTTGGAGACCAAGATTGTCTCCAATCTCTATTTTGCCGGACAAATCAATGGAACATCCGGATATGAGGAAGCGGCCGCGCAAGGGTTGATGGCCGGGGCAAACGCCGCCTTGAAGGTTGCCGAACGCGAACCACTCGTTTTGACCAGGAGCGAGGGTTACATCGGGGTTCTAATCGACGATTTGGTGACCCAGGGGACGCAAGAGCCTTACCGAATGTTTACCAGCAGGGCAGAACACCGGCTCCTACTTCGACACGACACCGCCGACCAACGATTAACCCCACTCGCCGCCGCGCTGGGATTAGTGGGCCGTCGTCGTCTTGAATTATTGGACGAAAAATCCAAGAAACTTTCTTCTGCCCGACATATTGCCTCCTCGACCCGGGTTGACGGACAAAGTTTGCTCCAGCTAATGAAGCAGCCGGAATTCAACGCCCGTACCCTCTCCAGCGAGGCCCGCCACGGAATTGATCTCGACGTCTGGGAGCTCCTTGAGACCGAGGCGAAATATGAGGGCTACATCCGGCGGCAGGATGATCAACTTCGCTCCATCAAATCTTCCGAGGCGATCCGAATCCCGTCTGATTTGGATTACGCTCGCGTCCCTGGATTGCGCAACGAAGCTCGGCAAAAGCTTGGCGGTCTTCAGCCGGAAAGCCTTGGACAAGCTGGACGAATCAGCGGTGTCACGCCCAGCGATGTCGCAGTGTTGAGCATCTGGTTAAGAAAAGGACAATTCTCTAATAACCAGTAACTTACAAAGTGACCACTGACAGTCTCTGCTATTTAACGGCTGCCGGGATCGGCTATCTCTTGGGATCCTGCCCCAATGGCTACCTCATTTCCCGTGCGCGCGGGATCGACATTCGCCAGCATGGAAGCGGCAACATCGGGGCGACAAATGTTCTGCGGGTTCTTGGGAAAAAGTGGGGTTACCTAGTGTTCGCCCTCGATGCACTAAAAGGCTTTCTCGCAGTCAGGATTGCTTTTGCGATCGGCACCGCCTTCATCATCGGCTCCGCTCAGCGCGAGATCGTTGGGATCGTAGCCGGATTGACTTGTATTCTCGGCCACACCTTCCCGATCTGGCTCCGCTTTCGAGGCGGAAAAGGCGTTGCCACTTCCGCGGGGGTCCTTCTCGGGCTGATGCCGGTGGCCGTGTTTTCCGTTCTCGCGGTCTGGATTCTACTTTTCAAAATTACCCGGTATGTCTCGGTCGCTTCAATCGGAGCGGCCGTTGCCCTTCCGCTTTTCGTCCTTGCCTACCAACACTTCGGTTGGCTGACGGGCGCAAGCCTGCTCCCATTTGCGATACTTATCGCCGGAGTCGTCGTTTGGCGGCACCGTTCCAATATGCAACGACTCCTTCAGGGTAAAGAGCAGCGCTTCGGTCAAAAATGACGGTGCGACGAACAGCCATTCTCGGCACTGGTGGCTGGGGCACGGCCCTCGCGTTGCTCTGGGCAGGGTCGGAACACGAAATCATCCTCTGGGGTCATACGGCCGAGCGAGTGGAGGAAATTCGCCGCACCCGGCAGAATCCCGATTACCTTCCCGGCGTCCATCTCCCCGCCCAGGTCAGCCTAACGAGCAGCCTGGCTGATTGCGCCGCCGCTGACATAATCGTGTTCGTTACGCCCTCGGTTGCGCTGCGCGAGGTCGCCTCCGGGTTGCAGAAGGCAATGTCGAACCCAGATGCCATTCTCATGAGCTGCACGAAAGGCATTGAGCATGGCACCGGCCTGCGGATGAGTGAAATCCTGCACGAAAAATTCCCCGAGAACCCGATCGCCGTTCTCTCCGGGCCTAACCTCGCCGTCGAGGTAGCGCGCCGTTTGCCGAGCGCGACCGTTCTCGGCTGCCGCGATCTGAGCGTCGCCGCAGAACTCCAGGCCCTGCTCGGAAGTTCGCGCTTCCGGGTTTACAGCAGCGACGAAGTGGTCGGGATCGAACTGGGCGGGGCCTTGAAAAACATCTTCGCCATTCCGGCGGGCGTGAGCGACGGCTTTGGTTTCGGAGACAATTCCAAAGCGGCGCTGGTGACACGTTCCCTGGCCGAGCTTCTTCGGCTCGGGGTCGCGATGGGCGGCGACGCTCGCACTTTCATGGGATTAAGCGGAATCGGTGACTTGATTGCTACCTGCTTCAGTCAGCACAGCCGCAACCGCCGTCTTGGCGAGCAAATGGGTCAGGGCAAAAGCCTGGAGGATATCACGCGCGGGATGAAAACCGTTGCAGAGGGCATTCCAACCGCGCGCAGTGCCTTCGAGTGTGCGCGGAAGGTCGGCATTGAGACACCGATCATCGACCAGGTCTACGCCGTTCTCCATGAAGGGAAAGCTCCCGCGCAGGCGATGCAGGAATTGTTAGGCCGCGATCAAAAATCCGAGCGCGGCTAGGCTGCCGCCGCAAGTTGCGCAATGACGGCCGGAAAAAGCTCGCGCTCCGCCACCTGAATCCGCGCCTGCAGGCTCGCCGCAGTGTCGTTAGGCAAAATCGGCACCTCGCGCTGCGCGATAATCTCGCCGCTATCTACGCCTGCGTCGACGTAATGCACCGTGCAACCGGTCACACTCTCGCCCGCCGCCAGCGCCTGCGCCCAGGCCTCGCGCCCGGGAAATTTAGGGAGAAGCGAAGGATGCAGATTGATGATCCGCCGCGGAAAAGCCTCCAGCAGCGGTGACTTGAGGACGCGCATGAAGCCCGCCAACACCACCAGCTCCACGCCCGATGCGCGCAATAGCCTAACGAGTTCTTCCTCCCGCTCCGGTTCCAGCTTGGTCCGGTATTTCCCCGGCGGAAAGAAAACCGCCGGCACGCCAATCTCTCTCGCGATCGCGAGAATGCCGGCCTCGGCGACATCCGAAATCACAATTCGGCAGTCGGCCTCCAGTTCGCCCGCGCGGATCTGTTCGAGGATAGCACGGCAGTTCGAGCCTTTGCCCGAGCCAAGAATGCCGAGTGCGAGCCGGGGCATCAGCGTTAGTGCCGCATGCGCTCGATCAGACGCGTGGTCGATTTTTCCGGAACCAACGGGAGTGTTTTGATTTCCGCGCCCACTTCCTTTAAAGCGGCGACCTCTCCCGGATCCAGAGTTTCCAATGTGTAATCGCCACCTTTCACATATATGGCCGGCCGCACCGACTCGATCACTTCGGTCGCGCGCACAGCCGGAAAGATCGTCACAAAATCCACGCACTCCAGTGCGGCCAAAATTTCCGCCCGATCATTCGCGGGGTTCAATGGCCGGCCAGGTCCCTTCAGCGTCTGCACCGACTCGTCGCCGTTCACCGCCACCGCCAGGCAATCACCCAGCTCCGCCGCCTGCTGCAGGTAACGGACGTGCCCGACATGGAGAAGATCGAAACAACCATTGGTCAAAACGAGGCGGCGGCCGGCGGCACGAGCCTCCGTCGCGCGCTGCGCCAACTCAGCCAGCGGTAATATCTTTGCGCTTGTCTCTGACACGATGCGGTCATTCTCGCCGACCCGCCCGCGTGGTCAATTAACCGCCTGTCGTTAGGCGAAGAACCCGCACCTCCGGTTGGGCAAAGGCGGGACCCTCCTCGCCACCGAAGCGAGTTTCATTACTGCTCAAAACCAGCTCCCACGATCTCTCCTGCTCGAGCGGTGGCATGTTATGACTGCCGGTTAAATCCGCCAGGATCAGCCATTGCTCGGCCTGGCCCTTGCCGAAACGCAACCGCAACACTCCCTTGTGCGGTGGCAGCACCTCAAAATTCTCCCGGCTGCGATCCCGCAAGACCGGCGACTCCCGTCGCAGCCGCAGAAACTCGCGATAGAGCCGCAAGACCTCCGCGTACCGACCGCCCTTTGGTTCCTCCCAGTCGAGTTTTGAACCGATAAATGTCTCTGCCGCCTGCGGATCAGGGATACCCGTTCGCGTTGCGGGGTCACGAAACGCACGGAAGCTCCGAAATTCGCCGCGCCGGCCTTCCGTGATTTTCTTTCCCAGTTCAGGATTGTGATCGGTGAAATAAAGGAAGGGCGTCGACGCTGCCCATTCCTGTCCCATCAACATCAGCGGCGTGTACGGGACGAGGCAGAGCAAGGCCGAAGCAGCGCGGAAAGCAGCCGGCGAAACCAGCTGGCTCAGGCGCAGCCCGAAAGCCTGGTTCCCAACCTGGTCGTGATTGGCGATGCAAAAAACAAACTGCTCCGGACGCAAGGAGGCGGCCATTCCCGGCTGCCCGCGCCGCTGCGGGGCGCGCTCTTCTCCGGCGAGCAGCCAGCCGTGATCGAGCGTGGCCGCCAGTTCATCGACTGTTCCGCGGTAGGATTTAAAATAACCCTCGCGCATCCCGGTCAGCATGACGCGCACGACGTGATGAAAGTCGTCCGACCAGATTGCGTCCAGGCCGAGACCGCCTTCCGCGGCCGGTTGAAGAAGCGACGGCTCGTTTCGCTCATCCTCCGCGATGACAAATGCGCCTAACGAATGAAGGCGCTCCGCGATCTCGCTCAGGACATGTTTTTCCGAGACGTCAGCGATAGCGTGGGTGGCATCGAGCCGAAAGCCATCGACATGAAATTCCTCCCGCCAGTAAACCGCGTTCTCGACAAAGAAATTGCGCACCGCCGGCAGCTCGAAATTGAAGCCGTCGCCCCAGGGGGTTTTGTGGGTGGAGTTAAAATAATCGGGCGCATACGTGCCAAGATAATTCCCGTCCGGCCCGAGATGGTTGTAAACCACGTCGAGGATAACAGCGAGTCCATGGCAATGCGCGGCATCGACCAGCGCGCGCAAATCGTTAGGCGAACCGTAAACCCGCGCCGGAGCGTAAAGCGAGACGCCGTCGTAACCCCAGTTGCGGTCGCCGGGGAAATCCGCCACCGGCATGATCTCGAGCGCGGTCACGCCGAGCGCGACGAGATGATCCAGCTTCTCGATCGCGCCGCGAAATGTCCCGGTCGGAGTGAAAGTGCCGATGTGCAGTTCGTAGATGATCAACTCGGAGAGGCGCGGAGCGGTCCACTGTTGATCGCTCCAGGAATAGCCAGTCGGATCGACCACCTGCGCGGCGGCGTGCACACCCTCCGGATTGAAGCGCGAGGCCGGATCGGGCCAGTCATTCCCTGCGAACCGGTATTTATAGCGATCGCCCGCCCGTCCTTCGAGATCGCGTACGCTCCGGTAACCGCCGGGCTCTTCGCCTAACGAGAGCTGACGCTGCCCGCCCTCGGCGCTCGAAATCACCACCGTCACTTCCTTTCCCGGCGCCCACGTGCGATAGCGCACTCCGCCCTCGGGTACGACGTCGGCACCCTGGGAACGAGGAGAGAGATTCATTTGCATTTTCACACGAAACGGAATGTCATCCGGAAACGGCCGCCGCCCTGACTCCAGCCGTAGGGAAAGTGGGGTAATACTTTTTCATGAAGAAACCTGAAGCACGCGGGCCGAGTCCATCGGAAAAAGCGCACAAAGCGCTCGGCCAGAAATTGAACCGGCCCCCGAAGCCGCCGCCGACGCCGGATAATCTGCCACCGCCGCGCCGGGCGCCGGCGAGTCGTCCGGTCAAAGGCGAAAGATTGTGACCGAAGATCGTTCCGCCGCTGCGCTCGAGCCGATGGCCCGTGTCATCGCGCAACAACTTGCGCGCCGACCGGAGCACTTTATCACGCATCCCTCCGAGTTGAAACTTTTCCACGCCGTGGGTGACGACGCGCTGCGCCGTTTCGCGCACGCGCACGGTTGGCGGGTGGTGCGGCGGATCGGCGGACGCCAGATCGAATTTTACAACGACGCGCAGATGCGGGCCGAGAATAGTCAGTCGTTAGGCTGAGAAAAAAACGACGTCAGCGGGCTGGTCGCGGAAGCAGTGGTGCGCGTCTCGGCGAGCCCGACTTCGCGCGCTTCGCGCCCGGCCTCGACCGCCTTGCGAAAAGCGTGCGCCATCCGCACCGGGTCGGAGGCGACCGCGATCGCGGTGTTCACGAGGACGGCGTCGGCCCCCATCTCGAGCGCTTCCGCGGCCTGGCTCGGCGCGCCGAGGCCAGCGTCGACCACCACGGGGACAGTCGCCTGTTCGATAATGATTTCGATCTGGGCGCGGGTTTCGATTCCGCGATTGCTCCCGATCGGGGAACCGAGCGGCATCACCGTCGCGGTCCCGACGTCCTGCAGCCGTTTCGCCAGAACGGGATCGGCATTGATATAGGGCAACACGGTGAAGCCTTCTTTCACCAGGATTTCCGCAGCGGCGAGCGTCTCGACCGGGTCGGGCAGGAGATATCGCGGGTCGGGATGGATCTCGAGTTTCACCCATGCCGGCAACCCGGCGCTGACCGCCAACCGCGCCAGGCGCACCGCTTCCTCGGCGTTACGCGCGCCACTTGTGTTCGGCAGCAGGAGGAAACGTTTTGGATCGATGAAATCGAGAATGTTGGCGAAGGGATCGGCTTTGCCGGAAAGATCGGCCCGGCGCAAGGCGACGGTGACGAGCTCAGTGCCGCTCGCTTCGAGCGCGTCGCGCATCAGCTCGTTGGAGGCAAACTTGCCGGTGCCAAGCAGGAGCCGGGAAGAGAATTCGCGCCCGGCGATTTTCAATTTTGCTGGCTTATCCGACATCGCTTTAATCTACAACGTTGTACTCTGCGTCCAACTCCATTAAGGTCCGGGCGTGACTCGATTCGATCTGCGCCTGGGGGATTGCGTGACGGGGATGGCGAAGCTGCCGGCGCAGTCGATCGACCTGGTCGTGACCTCGCCGCCCTACAATCTCGGAATTCGTTACGGCAAGTTCGCTGATGATGCCGAGCGCGGTTCGTATCTCGACTGGTGCGAAGAATGGGGCGCGCAGATTCGCCGCCTCCTTCAGCCTGAAGGGTCGCTTTTCCTCAATGTCGGGGCCGCGCCTTCCAACCCGATGCTGCCGCACGAGCTGATCCTGCGTCTGCGAAAGTTTTTCGTCCTGCAAAACACCATCCACTGGGTCAAGGCGATCACCATGCCTAACGAGAAAGGAACGGCCGAAGTTTCGTGCGGGCATTTCAAGCCGATCAACTCGCCGCGGTTCCTGAACGACTGCCACGAATACGTCTTCCACCTCACGCCTGACGGAAAAACGCCGCTCGATCGTCTCGCGCTCGGCGTCCCGTATGCCGACAAATCGAATATCGCGCGCTGGAGCCATACCGAGGGGCGCGACCGGCGCTGTCGCGGCAACACCTGGTTTGTCCCCTACGAGACGATTCAGCGCCGGGCGAAGGAGCGGCCGCATCCCGCCACCTTCCCGGTGCAGCTGGCGGTGAATTGCATCCGGCTACACGGCCTAACGAGAGCGAAACGGATGCTGGATCCGTTTCTTGGCATCGGCAATTCCGCGATCGCCGCGCAGCAGTGCGGTCTGACGAATTTCGTCGGTTTCGAGATCGACGAGGAATATCTGCGCGAGGCCAAGCGAAGGCTGTAGACGCTGCGCTCTGCGAAGCGCGTGGCAACGGCGCGCACGGCACCCAGCAGGATTTGAGCCCGCTCCCCCCCGCGTC
>JBBPZS010000146.1:0-4286 GCA_038198605.1 Chthoniobacterales bacterium
CCCGGTGGGGCGAGACTCCGTCGAGCCTGGGAGGGCGACCCGCTACGAAATCTTCGCCCCCGCGGCTCGACGGAGTCTCGCCCTACCAGTTTGTTCTCGAACGCTTTTTTTCTTTTCGTTATTCTTGGCTCATGCCGAATCGACGGCGACCCGCCCCAGGCGTTTTTACCCTTCGTGGTCGGGCCACGATCGTGTTTCTCACCGTCTGCACCCTCCATCGGGCACGCTGGTTGGCGGACCGGAAAGTCGAACGTGACTTGATCGCGAGCTGGGAAGCTGCCACCACGTGGCTGGTCGGGCGCTACATCCTGATGCCTGATCATCTTCATCTGATCTGCTCGCCCGTCGAAGAAGAAGTGGAAATCGAAAGATGGGTCACGTTTTGGAAGCGACAATTCCGGCGCGTGCACGGCGATCCGGCGCGCCGCTTCCAATCCAGCGCTTTTCACCATCGATTGCGCAAACAAGAGAGCTACGATCAACGCTGGGATTACATCCGGGCGAACCCGGTCCGGGCCGGATTAGTCGCGAGGATGGAAGATTGGCCCTTCACCGGCGAGCTGAACGAGCTCCGCTGGTAGGGCGAGACTCCGTCGAGCCGGTAGAGCGAGACTCCGTCGAGCTTGGGAGGACGCTCGGCTCTGGAGAGCAACCTTCCTCCAGGCTCGACAGAGTCTCGCCCTACCAAGCGTCTCGCCCTACCAAGCCGTCGCCTACCGAGAGAGGGGCTGCCGTTGCGCCGCTCGCACACAGTGCCAGCTTAGGCGCATGTCGAATCGAATTTTGCGCCTCGCTCTCCTCTCCTTCGTTTGCCTAACGATCGCGCCGCTGGCCGGCGCGGCCCCGGCGAAACGCCTCATCACGGAAAAGGACATTTTTGATTTCACCTGGATCGGAAGTCCGCAGGTCTCCCCCGACGGCTCCCGCGTCGTTTATGTGCAGGTGAAGGTGAACGAGAAGAAGGACGGCTACGACACTTCGCTCTGGACGGTTCCGACCGCGGCCGACGAAGCGCCGCGCCAGCTGACGAGCGGCCCGCGCGACTCGGGCCCGCGCTGGTCGCCGGATGGGAAATGGATCGTCTTTACCCGCGCAACGGAGAAGGAAGGGAAGAAAGAGCCGGCTCAACTTTGCCTGCTCCCGATGGCCGGAGGTGACGCCTTTACCTTTACCGATCTGCCCAAGGGCGCGGGCAACCCAAAGTGGTCGCCCGACGGGAAAACCATCGTCTTTACCAGCAGCTCGAATCCGGAAGATCTGGCGAAACAGGCCCGGGCAAAGAAGCGGGAAGAGGAAGCCAAACAAAGGGCGCAGGCCGGGAGTTCACCCGCGCCTAACGACAAGAAACAAAAGGACGAGGCGGCGGAGGAAGAGCGCGAAAGCGACGTCCACATCGTCACCCGCGCGGTTTATCGTGATGACGAGGAAGGTTACCTCGACCCCAAGCGCCCCGAGCATCTCTGGCTGGTGCCGACCCCGCACGGCGCCGGCGAAAAGGTCGAGCCCCGCCAGCTGAGCAATGGCCGGTTTGACGAGGGCAACGCCCTTTGGTCGAACGATGGCGCGCAGATCTACTACACCTCCTGGCACATCGACGAGCCCTACTACGAGCTGCCGAAGACAGAGATCTACGTGCTGCCCGCGAAAGGCGGGAATGCAAAATTGCTCACCACCATCCCGCTCGGGGTGCGCACTCTTTCAATGAGCCCGGACGGAAAGCGTGTCGCCTTCATCGCCTCGAATAATGAGCCGGTAAACTCCTATACGCAGCCCGACCTCTGGACGCTTGAGCTGACGGAAAACGCCAAGCCGGTTAATCTCACGACCAACTTTGATTTCGACGCCGGCGACAGTGTCTTCGGCGATAACGCCGCGCCGCGCGGCTTCGGCCGGAACACGCCGATCTGGTCGACGGACGGCAAAAGCATTCTCGAAATCTACCCCAAGGAAGGGCGCACCCAGCTCGCTTCCTTCGACGCAACCAATGGCGGGGCGACCGATCTAACGCACGGCAACCAGGCCGTCCTCCGCTTCGCCGCCGCGGCCGACGCGAAAAAAATCGTCTACCTCGTTTCCACTCCGACGCGGATCAACGATCTCTTTTGCCTCGACCAGCCAGGAGCGGAGCCGCGGCAGTTGACGCACTCGAACGACGCTCTCCTTAGCCAGCTCAACCTGACCGAGCCGGAAGAAATCTGGTATGAGAGCTTTGAAGGCAAACGCATCCAAGCCTGGGTGCAGAAGCCGCCTGGGTTCGATCCGACGAAAAAATATCCGCTCATCCTCGACATCCACGGCGGACCGCACGCGGCTTACGGCTACATCTTCGAGCACGAGTTCCAATGGATGGCAGCGAAGGGCTACGTCGTGCTTTATCCCAACCCGCGCGGGAGCACGAGCTACGGCCAGTCTTTTGGCAACGTCATCCAGTACAAATATCCGGGAGACGATTTCAAGGACCTGATGGCGGGCGTCGACGAAATCGTTAGGCGCGGCGGGATCGACGAGAAAAAAATGGGCGTGACCGGCGGAAGCGGGGGCGGGCTCCTGACCAACTGGGTCGTCGGGCACACCGATCGTTTCGCGGCCGGGGTGGCGCAGCGCGACATCGCGGATTGGGCGAGCTGGTGGTACATCGCCGATTTCACTCTTTTCCAGCCGAGCTGGTTTAAGACTCCGCCCTTCAAGGATGAGGAAGGTGATTTCAAGGCGCGCTCGCCCCTGACCTACATCAACAACGTCAAGACGCCGCTCATGGTCGTGCTGGGCGAAGAGGACACCCGCACTCCGCCCGAGGCTGGGGGCGAGATGATGTTTCGCGCGCTCAAGTTCCGCAAGATCCCGACGGTGATGGTGAAGTTCCCGGGCGAAACGCACGAGCTTTCGCGCTCCGGCCAGCCCTGGCATCGGGTGGAGCGGCTCCAGCACATCGTGGGCTGGTTCGATCACTGGCTCCTCGGCGTGGCCAAGCCGGAATATGAGGTCGCAGGAGAGGAAAATCCGAAATCCGAAGAGCGAAAATCCGAAACAAATCCGAATCGGTAGCGGCCGGGAGATTTTAAAAAATTGGAGCTTTGAAATTGTTTCGGATTTCGAGATTCGTATTTCGGATTTTTTGAAGCGAAGCTGCCACCATGCGGATCCCAAAGCAGAATTACGACGACATCGAGCGGATCATTGAATTTGATTTCGTCCGGGCCACCGAAGCCGCCGCGCTCAACGCGCTCTCCTGGCTCGGACGCGGCGAAAAAGAAAAGGCCGACGAAGCGGCCTGCGACGCGATCCGCGGTATGTTCGATCTCATGAACATTTGCGGTGAGGTCGTGATCGGCGAGGGCATCAAGGACGACGCACCCGGCATTTTCAAAGGCGAACAACTCGGGATGTGGCTTCCCGGCTCGCCCCAATTCGACATCGCGCTCGACCCGATCGACGGCACGACGAACATCGCCAAGGGCGCACCGAACTCGATCGCCTGTATCGCGGCCGCCAGCCCCGAAACGGGCGTCAAGGTCGCCCTGCGCGATATCCCGTCCTTCTACATGATGAAGCTCGCCTACGGCCCCGATGTCATCCGGAGCATGAAAAGGGCGGGCATCGAAACTTTGAAGCTGGAAAGTCCAATCGAAGAAACTCTCATCACGGTCGCGAAAGCCCTGCAGAAGCGAGTCCAGGACGTCGTCGTGATGATGCTTGACCGGCCGCGCCACAAAGAGATCGTGGCCGAGATCCGCCGCGCCGGTGCGTCGCTGCGCATGATCAGCGACGGCGACATCGCCGCGGCCATGGCCCCGGCTTATCCCGAAAGCGGAATCGATCTTTACGTCGGAATCGGAGGCGCGCCCGAGGCCGTCCTGGCAGCGGCTGGGATCAAGTGTCTCGGCGGCGACATGCAATGCATGATGTGGCCGCGGGACAAGGAGGAACGCGACAGCCTCATCGCCGAGGGCCACGAAGCAGATCTCGACCGCGTCTTCTTCGCCGACGACCTGGCCAACGGAAAAAACATCATCTTCTGCGCGACCGGGATCAGCGACAGCGCGCTCTTGCCCGGGGTCAAATCGCATGGACCGAACGCCATTACCCACTCCGTCCTGATGCGGGCAAAAAGCAAAACCGTCCGCTTCATCCGCGCCTCGCATGATCTCCAATCCAAAACCATCCGCCTCCGTTCCGACAACCGCGAACATCGGATCTGAGCCCGTACCCGGTAGGGGGCGACACCGGCGACCCTGAGGGGTTAGGGGCGGGGCGCGGGGCGTTCTCACCGGCGCCAAGCGGGCTCG
>JBBPZS010000147.1:0-61907 GCA_038198605.1 Chthoniobacterales bacterium
AGACTCCGTCGAGCGGGAGGGGCGCGGGGTCCAGCAGCCAGCTCCTCCCTCTGGCTCGCCGGCGTCTCGCCCCACCAACGAACGGCAAGCTATCCCAGGCTCTCCGCCCTCGCGCGTGCGGGCGCTTCGATCCCCAGTTTTCGGCGGGCGAAGAGAAAGCGCAGATTACGCACCTCCGCGCCCCACCAACGGAAGAGGCCTTTCCGGATCAATTTGTGCAGCCGAAAATCGGGCACAAAGCCGTCGTAGAGTTCGCGCCAGCCCGCGTTGTGCGTCCCGCAGGCGCCGTGCGCGATGCGGTTTTTCGCGAGGGCGACGAGGCGTCGGTTGTAGAACTTCATCATCCCGGCAAAGAGCCGGCCCGGCACGCCCTCAAACGGCAATTCGAGAAAAGCCTGCTCCGGGTTGGCGTAAACCGGCCTAACGAGTCCAACAAAATAAGTCCCGACGTCGAGCAGGAGCGCGGCTGACATGAGGTCAGCTTCGCCCACGTAGTAATATTTGTCCTGGTAAAGCGTCTCGAACCATTGCCGGTAGGTGGTGACGAATTGCTCGTTGTAATAGCGCCGCCGCGCGCTCATATCCTCTCCGCCTAACGATCGCAGGACGAGATCGCTCACCACCGAAGTGGTATAGGCGCAAAGATCGAGCCCCGGACTGTAAAGCGGATCAATGAAACTGGCGGCATCGCCCGCGATTGCCCAGCCGTCGCCGCAAACTTGGGCGCTGTAATAGGGGAGGGCGGAATAGGCGCGCGCGTCGTGCTGGACCGCTTTTGCCTCGCGAAAAATCTCGCGGCCGACCGGATGATTCCGAATGTGTTCGTGCAGCCGTTCTCCCAGGCTCGGGCCGGCCGGCAGAGTGAAAAGCCGGCTGTCGTAGACCAGCCCGGCGCTGAAATCGCCCCCCTTGAGCGGGATGATCCAGCACCACCAGCCCTGGCCCATGAGATGGTTCGTCGCCCAGGCCCGGCCGGTCCGCGCCGCCGCGGCGTAACCGGGAAATTTTTCCCGCCAATCGTAGCTGTCCCAATCTTTCACCCCGGTGAAGCGCGCCCAGACGGCATTGATCGGGTGGTCGGTGTTCTGGCGGAAATGCCCGAGCTTGCGGGCGAGAAAGGCTGCGCGTCCGCTGGCATCGATGACCCAGCGGCAACGCACTTCGCGCTCTTCGCCGTCGACATTTACGCCTAACGACTGGCCGTCCGCGCCGGCCAGCTCGCAGCGCGTGACCTTGGCCGGCTGCCAGACTTCGCAACCGGCGGCCCGCGCCAGCTCGAGGAGATGAGCGTCGAGTTTGGCGCGATCGACCTGGAAAGTGGGCAGGCGCGCCTGGTAGCGGGCGCCGATTTCGACGCAGTCTTCAAAAGGCTGGTCGAGACGATTGGTAAACCAAAGCCGGAGGCCCTGTTTCGGAAGTTGTTCGTGCCCGAGGTAACTCGTCAGACCAAGGATCCTGGTCAGAAAACAACTGCTGACCTCGGTCGTCGATTCGCCCACTTTGCGATCGAATTCGGTCGCTTTCTCCAGAATTAAAATGCGCGTTTCCGGTCGCCGCCGCTTCAGCAGCAGAGCCGTGGCCGCGCCGGAAAAAGCGCCGCCCACGATCGCGACCTCGAACTCGGAAACCATCAGGAGGATGATGGACTGCCGCCCCAGTAAACGCAATGATGCGGGCGGTGATGATCTTGACCAACGGACGCCTGATTTTTCCCGACCGGATCGCGGACGGACTTTCGCTCCGGACAGAACGTGGCCAGATCCTGGAAATCGGCGCGCTCACTCCGGGCGAAGGCGAAGAGGTCGTCGATCTGGCAGGGAATTTCGTCGCCCCCGGCTTCATCGATCTGCACGTCCACGGCGCGGTCGGGCGGGACACGATGGAAGGCACGGCAGAAGCGTTTTGTGCCATCTGCGACTACCACGCCGGCGGGGGGACGACCTCGCTTCTTCTCACCACCGTGACCGCGCCGATGGAGGAGATCGTGCGCGTGCTGCGTGCGATTGAAGAAGAAACGGGGAAGATTCCGCAGCTGCGAGGGGCGCATGTCGAGGGGCCCTTCATCTCGCGCGAGAAGCACGGGGCGCAGCGGACCGATTTCATTGTCGAGCCGCGCCCAGAGCTGGTTGCGGCCTTGCTCGAAAATGCCGGGCCGATCAAACGCGTCACGCTCGCGCCGGAGCTACCGGGCGCGCCCGAGCTGATCGCGCGCCTAACGAAAAGCGGAATCGCAAGCAGCGGCGGGCACAGCAACGCCTGGGAGGAAGAGGCGCGGGCCGGGTTTGAGCGCGGGATGCGGCAGGTGACCCATACTTTTAACTGCATGTCGTCCCTCCGCCGCCGCGCGGGCGAACGGGTCGCCGGCCTGCTCGAGTTTGCCCTGAGCGAGCCAGAAATTTTCTGCGAGCTGATCGCCGACGGGCATCACGTCGGAACGACGCTGATGCGGATGCTTTACCGAGCGAAAGGTGCGGCTGGAATCTGCCTCGTAACGGATGCGAGCGCCGGGGCCGGTTTGCCTAACGAGAGCCGTTTCGACCTCGGCGGGGCCGAATGTCTGGTCCGCGACGGCGCCTGCTGGATGGCGGATGGCTCGGCCCTCGCCGGGAGCGCCGCGCGCATGGTCGATCTCGTTAGGCAAATGGTCGAGGTGGTGGGGGTACCGCTCGAGGAAGCGATCCGGATGGCGACGGAAACGCCGGCTCGCGCCATGGACTGGAAAAGCAAAGGCGTGCTCGAAGCGGGCCGGGACGCGGACCTGGTCGTTTTGACTCCACGACTCGAAGTCGTTGAGACCTTGGTCGGCTGCGGTTAGACAGCGTCTTAGAGCTGCGAACGGAAAGGGAGCATGAGCCACTCCGTCGCCCGCTCCCATAGCGAGCGATTCTTGAATTGCTCGTAGGTGTATTCGGTCGAGTGCTTGAGGTCGCTCTCGAACATCGTCTCCATTCTCTGGCCGAAAGTTTTGTCGTAGATCGCCAGATCCAGTTCTTCGTTAATCTCGGAGGATCGGGGATCGAGATTCGACGAGCCGACCATCGAGAACATCCCGTCGACCACCATCGCCTTGGTGTGAATCATGGTCGGCTGGTATTCAAAAATCTTCACCCCGCCCTCCAGCATTTTTCCGTAGGCGGCGCGCCCGGCGCTTTTCGTCAGCGGCTGATCGTTATTCTGCCCCGGCACGATGAGGCGGACGTCGACCTTCCGTTTCACCGCCTGGACGAGGAGTTCGACTTGTTGCTCGCTCGGCGTGCAGTAGGCGTTGGTAATCCAGATCCGCTTTTGCGCAGCGGCGAAGGCGACGGCCATGGTCAGCGGCACCGGCGCCATGGAGAAGGAATGCGAGGCGAGGAGCTGTCCTTTGATCTCGCCCGCGGGAGCAAGAGCGGGGAATTGGTCGGCCCCGCTCAGGGTTTCGCCAAAGGTTTTGATCCAATGTTCCTCGAAGGCGTTTTGCAATGCGCTCACGAGCGGACCTTCCACCCGCACCTGCACGTCGTGCCAATGCTTCTCATCCTGGGCGTGCCCGGACCATTGATCGGCAAACCCGACCCCGCCGGTGAAGCCGACTTTGCCGTCAACCACGAGGACGCGCCGATGCGAGCGGCGATTCGTGCGATCGATCCGCCAGGAAAGGAGCGGATGGTAGTAGGAAAATTTGCAGCCCGCATCCTTCATCATTTGGACATCGGAATTATCAAGGCTCCAACCGGATCCGACGCCATCGAGCAGGACGCGCACTTCGACGTCGGCGCGCGCGCGCTCGATCAGGGCATCGCGAAAGAGGTGCCCGGTAGCATCGGAGTAAACAATGTAGGCTTGAAAATTAACCGTTTTCTTCGCCTCGTGAATGGCCTTGAGCATGGCCGGGAAATAGGCGTCGCCATCCTGCAAGAGCTCGAGTTTGTTCCCGGCCAGCGGCACCGGGTCGTAGAGCGCGAGGGCGGAACCGAAGAACTCCGGGTCGCTCACCGCGAAGGTGTGCTCAATGCGGTAATCGATCACGTGGCGGCGGATGAAGAAGATGCTGAAGACCGCGACGAGCCCGAGAAAGGCGAGGAAAATGGCGACCCATTCGAGGGCTTCCAGTTCGAGAGGGCCAAACTTTTTCTTCTTCCGGGTGCGCGCCATGGGCGGGAGTGTAGCGGCGGCCGTGCCGGCCGCAAAGGAGGAAGTCGCCTGGCGAATGGCGCGTCAGGACTTGGGGCGTGGCGGCCACTTGTAGCCGGGGACGCTGTCCCCGGCCGAGCGACGGCGGGTTCGGCGCTGGGGTGGGACGTTTTCCGAATTGGAGTCGAACGCTTGGTGGATCTTCTGGTTGTCCGACCGGGGACAGCGTCCCCGGCTACAACTGCGCTAGGCAGCCAGCGCGGAAGCGGCCGACACGGCCGCCGCTACACCGCGGGATTTGCGCGCGAGGGCGGGTGAGCGTTTCTTGTTCTCCGCCGCCGGGTTGCCGCGCGGCTTTTCTGCCATGCCGAACCGTGCCAGCTCATCCAGCCCCACGCCGCCGGCCAATATCGTGCCGATGCCTTCGCCTAACGAGACGGCGAAGCGCACTTTCTCTGATCCGAAAAATTTCATCAACCGCGAGCTGAGCTGGCTCGAGTTCAATCGCCGCGTCTTCGAGGAAGCGCAGGACCGGGCCCAGCCCCTCCTCGAGCGGGTCAAATTCCTCGGGATCGTGAGCTCAAACCTGGACGAATTTTTCGAAATCCGGGTCGCAGGCATCAAGCAGCAGATCGCGAGCGAAACGAGCGATGTCGGGCCCGATGGGATGAGCCCGACCGCGACCTTTGAGGCGATCGAGCGCGTCGCGCACGAGATGGTGGCGGAGCAATACGCGCTTTGGAACAAGGAGATCGAGCCCCTCCTGCGCGAGCATCAGATCGTTATTCATCACATGGCGGCTCTGAGCGCGAAGCGCGCCGCCTGGGCCCGGCGTTACTTCCAGCAGGAAGTTTTCCCGATGCTGACTCCGCTCGCGGTCGATGCCAGCCATCCGTTTCCGCAGCTCCTGAACAAGAGCCATAACCTGCTCGTGAGGGCGCGGGCGAAAAAAGGCGGCGAACCGATGCACGCCATCGTCCAGGTGCCGCGCGCCGTCTCGCGTCTCATCCATATTCCGCGGAGCGACAAGAGCGACGAAAGCTGGAACTACATTTACCTCGCCTCGCTCATTAAACAGCACGTGGCCGATCTCTTCCCCGGCCTCATCCTCGATGGCGTTCACGCCTTTCGCGTGACCCGGAACAGCGATCTCTACGTCGACGAGGAAGAGGCGGACAATCTCCTCCGCAGCATCGAGCAGGAGCTGCGGCGCTCGAGCCGGGGCAACGCCGTCCGCCTCGAGGTGGAGGCGGATTGCCCTAACGACTTCTCCAGGTTGCTCCTGGAATTTTTTAACCTGACCGAAGCCGATCTCTACAAGATCGACGGCCCGCTTTCCATGACCCATCTCGCGCCCCTGGTCGCGAACGACGCCTTTGCCAAGTTGAAGGACCGTGTCTTCCAGCCCGCGCGCGACCCGATCCTGCCGCCGCACTCCGATATTTTCGAGGCCATGCGCAAACAGGATATTTTACTCCATCACCCCTACGAAAGTTACGACCCGGTGGTCGAGCTGGTGGAAAGCGCGGCCAAAGATCCGCTCGTCCTCGCGATCAAGATCACGCTTTACCGCACGAGCGGCGATTCGCCGATCGTGGAAGCGTTGATCGATGCCGCGAGCAACGGCAAACAGGTGACTGCGCTGGTCGAGCTGCGGGCGCGCTTCGATGAAGCGGCCAATATCCAGTGGGCGCGGCGCCTCGAAGAATCAGGCGCGCATGTCGTCTATGGCGTGGTCGGATTAAAAACGCACTGCAAGGTGCTCCTCGTCGTCAGGCGCGATCCCGACCGGCTCCGCCAATATGTCCACCTCGGGACGGGAAATTATCATCCCAAAACGGCGCGCATCTACACCGATTTCAGTCTCTTCACGACCGCGCCCGCCCTGACCGAGGAAGTGGCGATCGTCTTCAACACCCTGACCGGGCTGGCCGGCTACCCGGGCTTGAAGAAGCTGCTCGTCGCGCCCTTCGATCTGCACCAGCGCCTGATTGGTTTGATCGAGCGCGAGCGCGGCCATGCCGCCGCCGGGAAGCCGGCCCGGATCGTGGCCAAGCTCAACTCCCTCGTCGACCAGGAGGTGATCGAAAAACTTTACGAAGCCTCCTGCGCCGGAGTGAAAATCGACCTGATTGTGCGGGGGATCTGTTCCCTCCGGCCGAAAATCCCGGGGCTGAGCGAAAACATCCGCGTCATCAGCATCGTGGGGCGTTTTCTCGAGCACAGCCGGATTTATTATTTCCAAAACGACGGCGCCTCCGATCTCTACCTCGCGAGCGCGGATTGGATGCCGCGCAATTTTTATCGCCGGGTCGAGATCGCTTTCCCGATCGAGGCGCCGGAGTTGCATCACGAGATCATCGCCGAGGTCCTGCCGCGTTTCCTGACTGACTACGGCAAGGCGCGCGAGCTTCAGCCCGATGGCAGCTACGTGCGGCTGAAGCCGGAAGAAGGCGCGCCCCGCTCCCAGGCCCAGCTCCAGTTCCGCGAACATTCGCGCCAGCAGGCGAAAAAGCTGGCCGATAAGCAAAGCGCCGCCAAGATGCGCTTGTCGCCGATAAGAAAATTGCCTAACGAACGCGCATGAAAAAAATTCTCGTGGTCGACGTCGGCGGTTCCAACGTCAAGCTTATGATTTCGGCGAAGGAGAAACGGAGAAAATTTCCCTCCGGCCCCAGGCTTTCGCCGCGAGCGGCGGTGGCGCAGATCAAGAAAGCGACGAGCGACTGGAGCTACGACGCGATTGCCATCGGATTTCCCGCGCCGGTGCGCGCGGGCAAGATCGCGCGCGATCCGAAGCATCTCGGGAAAGGCTGGGTCGGATTTGATTTCACCAAAGCGCTGGGGAAACCGGTCCGCCTCATCAACGACGCCGCGCTCCAGGCGCTGGGGAGTTATCATGGCGGCGGGCGCATGCTTTTCCTCGGCCTCGGGACCGGGCTGGGCTCGGCCCTCGTCTGGCAGGGTCACGTTCTCCCGCTCGAGTTCGGCGATCTGCCTTATCAGGACGAATACATCATCGAAGACTGGCTCGGGGACGAGGGGCTGGCGCAGATTGGGCGGAAAAATTGGCTGCGTGAAACGAACTACGCGATCCAGCATTTGAAGCTGGCGGTGATCGCCGACTACGTCGTCCTCGGCGGCGGCAACGCGCGCCTGATCGAGACGCTGCCGGCCGGGGTCGAGCTCGGCCACAACCGCCATGTTTACCCGGGCGGGGTCCGGCTCTGGGAAGACGACCCGAAAACGAAGCGCCCGCGCTGGCAGATCATGTAGATTGGAAAATTCGAAATCCGAAGCGCAAAGCTCGAAACAAACTTTGAAATGAATCGAAGCCGCGGACCGCAAACGAAGCGCGTTTGCAGGCAGCGTCTCGGTTTCGTTTTCTCTGGATTCTCGACCTTCGAGTTTCTTTCGAATTTCGAAATTCGAATTTAGGAATTTCCGTAGTCATGCAGGCGTACCTCGATCTTCTCCGGCTTGTTCTCGAAACCGGGCGACCGAAAGAGGACCGCACCGGCACCGGCACGCTCTCGGTCTTCGGGGCTCAGGCGCGCTTCGATCTGCGCGAAGCTTTTCCCCTCCTGACGACGAAAAAGCTCCACCTCAAGTCGATCATCCACGAGCTGCTCTGGTTTTTGCGCGGCGACACTAACGTCGCCTACCTCCAGGAACGCGGGGTCAGCATCTGGAACGAGTGGGCCGACGAAAAAGGCGACCTCGGCCGGGTTTACGGCGCGCAGTGGCGCGACTGGCGCGGGCCTAACGGCGAACGGATCGACCAGATCGATCGGGTGATCGAGCAGATCAAAAAAAATCCCGACAGCCGCCGGCTGATGGTCACGGCCTGGAACCCGGCCGAAGTGGAGGCCATGGCGCTGCCGCCCTGCCATGCGCTCTTTCAATTTCACGTCCAGGATGGGGCGCTCAGTTGCCAGCTTTACCAGCGCAGCGCCGATCTTTTCCTCGGGGTGCCGTTCAACATCGCGAGCTACGCCTTGCTTACGATGATGGTGGCGCAGGTTTCCCGCCTAACGAGTGGCGAATTCATTCACACTTTTGGCGATCTCCATCTTTACCGGAACCACCTCGAGCAGGCGCGCGAGCAGTTGGCGCGAGAGCCGCGCCCGCTTCCGCGGATGGAATTGAATCCGGCGGTGAAAAACATCCGCGATTTCCAGTTCGAGGATTTCACCCTCGTCGGCTACGACCCGCATCCCGCGATCAAGGCGCCGATCGCGGTCTAGATTGTAGGGCGATCGCTCCGGTTGCCACGAGCCCGGCCTGCGAAGGGCGAGGGCCGGCGCAGCGCGCCGAGGGACCTCTCCCTAGGTTGAAAGTTGTCTAGTCGGTGTGAGAACTGCCGACCATCGGCGCGGCGCGGGATGACAGCATTGTCGTTCCGTACCGTGCAAAGAAAAGCGTCGCGATCATTCCTCACAGTTGCGCTCCGGACCGAGGCGAATTTACTTTACTTCGTGAAGAAGCGATTCCTCCTTCTCTTCTCTCTCGCCGCGACCTCCGCTTTCGCGCAGTCTCCCGCCACCTCGATCGAGATCGATCTGCGCGACCAGACCGCCTATCTCATCCGCAATGGGCGCGCCGTCCTTTCGACCCCGATCTCTTCGGGCCGCTACGGCCACCTCACCGAGACCGGCTCCTTTAGGGTGATGGAAAAAGAGAGAAACCATTTCTCCAGTCTCTATGGCCGCATCGAGGACGCGCGCGGCAATACCATCGTAGCCGACGCCGATTCCGACATGCCGGTGCCGCCGGGCGGGAAGTTTGTCCCTGCGCCCATGCGTTATTTCGTCCGCTTCAACAACGCCATCGGCATGCACGCCGGCTACCTCCCCGGGCACCCCGCCTCGCATGGCTGCGTCCGTCTTCCGCAGGAAAAAGCGATCGCCTTTTTCAATGCGGTCGAAGTCGGCACTCCGGTGACGGTTTTCGGTCGCACCCCGCGCGGGCGCGAGCTGCAGGAAGCGCGGCTGCAGCGGCCGCGGCGGAACGTTTTGCCTAACGACCCACGCGCTTCTTACCCGGCGCCCTGGTGGGTGCGGTAGGTGATGCCGGTCGGTGGAGCGAGACTCCGTCGAGCTTGGAAGGAGGCTCGGCCACGAGACGATATCCTTCGCCGGCTCGACAGAGTCTCGCTCCACCGATAAGGCCGGAGCCCGACCATGAGCATTCGCTTTCCGAAATCGTTCCGAAACAAATCTCTTTGTTTTCCTCGGCGTCCTCTGCGATCTCTGCGGTGAACATTTTTTCCTGATGAAACTGGCAGAACTCACACGCCTTTACGATCAGCCACTCTTCGACCTCATCGCGCAGAGTCGCGCGGTTCACTTGGAGCATTGGCGCGGGGAGCAGGTGCAGCGCTGCAGTTTGCTCTCGATCAAGACCGGCGGCTGCAGCGAAGACTGCGCCTACTGCGCGCAGAGTGCGCATTATTCCACCGGACTGGAGCGGGAGGAGTTAATGCCGGTGGACGAGATCATGAGCGCGGCACAGCGGGCGCGGGCGCAGGGCGCGACGCGCTTTTGCATGGGCGCGGCCTGGCGCGGGGTGCGCGATGGAACGGCGAAATTTGAGCAGGTGCTGGAGACGGTGCGCGAGGTCAGCCAGCTCGGGATGGAAGTTTGCGTGACGTTAGGCGAAATCGGGCCAGACGAGGCGCGCAAACTGAAGGAGGCGGGCGTCACCGCCTATAATCACAACATCGATACCTCGCCCGAGTTTTATTCGGAGATCGTCACTACCCACAGTTTTAACGATCGCCTAACGACCATCGCCGCGGTCCAGGAAAGCGGGATGTCAGTCTGCTCCGGCGGGATCATCGGAATGGGCGAGAGCACGCAGGACCGGCTGCGCATGATCGAAGTCCTGAGCAACTTCGATCCGCAACCGGAGAGCGTGCCAATCAATTGCCTGATGGCGATGCCAGGCACGCCTTTGGCCGAGCAGCCGCCGATCGATATTTTCGAGCTCGCCAAGCTGATCGCGCTTACCCGCCTGGCCATCCCGAAGGCGCGGGTCCGTCTCGCGGCTGGTCGCACCCGGCTGACCCGCGAAGGCCAGGCGCTTTGCTTTTTCGCGGGAGCCAATTCCATCTTCTACGGCGATAAATTGCTCACCGCCGCGAATCCAGCGGCGGACGCGGACGTGGCGCTTTTGCGAGAGTTAGGCTTGGAGATTGAGCCTGACGCGCCAGCGAGCGCCTTGTAGGGGACGCGATTTGCGCAATGGCAAAGGTCCAGAGAGTCGAAACGATTATCTGTCGTATAATCTAATATTTTCGTCAGTTTCCGGAAAATACGAAATAAAGCTTGTCACATCGCCCTCGCTTTGCCAAAAAGGGAGTTCGCACACGAGGAAATTGGATCTAAAACGGGAGCAATGCCGATTCGTTCTTTTTTAAACACCCCCGCTCTCCCGAGAGATTCCACCTTTCAAATCCACTTTTTTGCATCCGCCTTTTTCCCGGAAGCGAAAAACATAACTGCTAACTCAAACTCAAACCTGTCTTTAATTATGATAAAAAATTCTCGCTCTTTCATTTCGCTTGTCGCGTCTCTTGGGCTCCTCGCCTTTGGTTCAGTTGCAGCCCGAGCGACCACGATTACTTCCACTGTTCTGGAGTTAAATGGAGCTGTCACACAGGGCGACGGAAATAATCAAAACCTGTCGACTCTCGACCCCGCAGAGATAACCGCTCCGAGTGGGTACAATTTTGCCGTCAACTTCAATTCCCTGACGTCGGTCATGTTCATCCAGGTCACCCTGACCGTGCAGGACGGTAATTCCTCTGCCAGCGATGGCCAGGGTTTCGATTTCGGCCATCTGTTTTTGGGCCTCGATGGGATTAACACCGGGCTGGTGCTCAATGGATTTCGCGGAAACGGGCTCGAGGATACCCTGACCTTTTCCGGAACAGTGGACGCCTCGACTGGAGCGGCTATTTTCGCCAATCTGCAGGATGGTTTCCTAGTCGGGTCGATCATCACCGACAACGCGAGCGATACCCCGCTTAGCCCGAACGAACTGTTCGTGGGCAATGACAATCTGAATGCCATGACCACACTCAGCATCAGCGACGCGGTGCCGGAACCAACCACCATAGCCTTGATTGGCGCGGGTCTCCTGCTCGTGCTCGCACCGCAAGCGCGCCGCTTCCGGAAGAATCTCTAGTCTCGTCGCACCCATCCGTCCGCTATGCTCAAAGTAGGAATCCTGGCGCTTTTTGCCGCCGCCCTACCTGTCGCCAATGCGCAGCAGACAGTGACGATTTCTGCGACTCAGTTGCAAAGTAATTTCAATAGCGGGATCGGAGCCGGCGAGACGGCGGCGATCGGAGCTGGTGCATTTGATTTCCGCGGTCAGTTCCAGCTCAGCACCTTTGATTCGATTACGATCACGTTAACCATGATCGACGGCGATACCGGCCTGGGGGCTAATGGGACCAATGAGACGCCCTATCCGCCGCCCGGGAATGGGTCGCAGTTCGGTGATGACGACTTTGACGTCAATTCCTTCAGCCTGGTGCTGGATAACATCAACCTCGGACAAAGCTTTCTCCTGAACGGCTTCAATTCCTACGATCCGGAGACGGATTTCGGGCAGAAGGATTTTATCACTCTCACGCTCACCGGCACCCCTTCTAATATGAATGCGCTTTTAGTGGCGCTGCAGGACGGATTTTTGACCGCGAACGTTCTTGACTCGACCGGCATTTCCAGATCGAACGGCATCGTCATCCCGAACACGCAATTCGATCGGAGCACGCCTGTCTTCACAACACTTTCCCTTACCGGGACGGCTATTCCCGAGCCTTCCTCCGCCGCCCTCCTGCTCGGCGGAACCGTACTCGGCGGACTGGCCTACAGCCGCGGCTGCGTTCGCCGTTCAGCCTTAAAATCAACTCTCTCCCTTAACTAGATAACCAAAAACAATATGAAAAAACTGAACTCTTCCGTCAAAGCGGTGCTCGCGTTCACTGCTGTCATCGCCTCGGGGCTTGTAGGTGTCGCGACAATGCGTGCCGCTACGCCTATTGAAGGAACTATCACTCCTGGCACTGTCACTCCAGTGTCATGGGATAACACCGCAGTGGGCACCGGGGCGACGGATGAGACCAGCGCCATAGAGGGAGTTAACCGGGACACCTTTATCCTCCACGTCAGCCCGGGCGTTTACACCGGCAAGATAATCGCGTTACAGATCGAGTGGACTCTCGGCAGCAACGACTACGATTTTTATATTCATAAGCGCAACGCGGATGGAAGCGACGGCGATTTGGTGGCCAGTTCCGCCGGCGGCGCACCTGCTACTACGGAAAACACCTCGATCGATCCGAACACCGATGGGACGGGAGACTTCAACGTTATCACCGTCTATTTTGCCAATACACCTGGGGCGGACCAACCCCACGGCACCGCCGCTATCCAAGTAGCCGTCCCACCCAGAACCGCCAGCTACATCAGCGGTGGCATGACCTTCGCCCCGAACTCCACCACGAAAGCGCAGACTGCTCGATCGGACGGCGAGCCCAGCAGCCGGGTTGATCCCTTCGGCAATTTTTACGTCTGCGGAATCCGCGGCGTGCCTGCTGGTGTCGATCTTTGGTACGTGGATTTGCGGCCGACCATCGCCAGTGCTCCCAACCCGAACTTCGATCCCAACATGCGCGTCCCGATTTATCGCGGGCAACCCGATTCGACCACCTCCTCGGCCGGGCAGGATGAATTACAGCTGGGAGCTCTCGGCGGCGGCGATATCGACATCGCGGTTGGCTTCGGGCCTTTTGCTGGTGCCGGCACCACCGGTCAACCCGACCTTGCCTACTCCAGCTTGACGGCGGCGAATGTGACGGTCGGCCGTTCTCTCGACCGCGGTGCCACCCTGCAGTTTAACGGCGCGGGTAATGTCGCCGCCGGCGTCCCCGTCAATGATCGCCAATGGATGGGATTCTTCGGGACCGACACCGTCTTTCTGGAATATCGCAATTTTGGCGCGGGCCTGGTCTTCGTGCAGCGTTCCATTAACGGTGGCTTTGCCTACGAACCCGCAACTCTCGTAGGAACAATTTCGCAGACCGGTGCGTTGGACGTCGACCAGGTCGATGGCACCGTTTACATCAGCGGAAACGATGGCCAGCTCGCGGTCGGCACGCCGCTCGTGCCTGGCACAGCCCCGCTCACCTACACTCTCCACCAGGCGATTCCGGTTTCGACTGACGCGGCGAATATCTTCGTCGCCATGCGCGTGGCCAATGACCACCCGACAGGCGGCACCCCGAACACCGTCTATCTGACCTATTCGAATGGGACCGACATCTTCCTCATCAGTTCCGCGGATCAAGGCGTGACCTACAGCGCCCCAGTGCAGGTGAATAACCCCGCGGATCCCGCGACCAAGGTTAACCTGCTCCCGTGGCTCGCGGCCGGTCCTACTCCTGGCACAGTCGGCGTAGTCTGGTATGGGACGGATAATGACCGCAATAACGACGACGCCCGCTGGCGCGTGTATTACGCGCAGAGCCTCAATGCCGATAGCGCCACTCCTACTTTCCGCATCGCACAGGCGAGCGATCACTCGAATCACGCTGCCAACATCTCGCTCAAAGGGCTGCCCCTCACAGGCGAAGCGCCGAATCGCAACCTCATCGATTACTTCCAGGTTAACTTCGATCCTCAAGGCGCCGCTGTGATCGGTTACACGGATGATCACAATGACTTCGACGGCAACACCTATGTAGCCCGCCAGATCACCGGCCCTTCCATCAACGGCGGCAACCTCCCGCCCGTCGCCGAAGGCAGTGCTCTGCCCGCGCAGCCCTTTGCTTTGCCGGGTGCTACTCCGCCTCCGGGCGGTGGTGTAACCCCGCAACCGATGCAGCCCGGCCCGCGCGGCGAACAGGTGACCGACTTTGCCTACGACCAGGATATCGGCCTGATCGGCGTCCTTCCTGCGCCCAGTGCCGTGGACATCATCACCATCAAGTATCTGACCCAGGATAGTAATAATGGCCCGATTATTACCGCGACCATGAAAGTTTCCGATCTCACGGTCATCCCACCGAGCGCTACCTGGAGGATGTATTTCACCGCCAACGCGCCCGAGACCGGTCTGGTCAACATCAGCGGCAGCTCCTACTCCAAGGGGCTCTCCGATGACGGCGATCAGTTCTTCGTTCAGGCGAAAACAGACGCTGCTGGCCAGCGTTCCTACACCTATGGCACAACCGTGCGTGAATTCGACGGAAGTACGACCGATACGGTTGCGCCAGCCCCGGCCAAGGCCGATCGCGGTTTCTTTAATCAACAGAACCAAACCATCAGCGTGCGGGTTGCAGCGGCCAAGCTGAATACTCTGCTCCCAGCGGGGCATTCGCCGATTGGTTTCGGGACCGTCCTCTGCGGACTGCGAGGACGGACCTTTCAGGGAAGCTCGCTCGTGCTGGAGGATTTCACGCGGGGTGGCACCGAGTTTACGGTGTCGAACCCGTTCGGTCCGCAGCGCCAGTAACGCGTGACCATCCGGTCGCTATTGGGAGTAGCGTTCGTTTTCAGTTTCGTTGCTCTGCGGGGCGCAGGTGGTCAACCACCTGCGCCCTTTGCGCCTCCAGCCGAGGCCACTCCTTCGCTTCCGAAACCGTCGCATCTGGCTCCGTTTGAGGAGCGCCTGGCGGCGGCTAAAGTCGCCCAGGCTCAGACTGCCATTCTGGGAATCGAGTTGGATTCTTCCCTCGAGGCGGCGCACGAGAAGCTTGATGCGTTATGCGATGCGGCCCATCGACCAAAGGAAGAAGGAGAGGAAGCTGGCGACGAGAGAGAATCGGGTCATGAGGTGGCATGGGAGCTCGCGAAGACGGATTACTCATCGATCTACGTAAAGGCGGATGCCAAAGACCGGATTACTTACATTCTCGGCACGCTTCGGCCCGGCAAAGAGATCCCGTTCGTTAAAATTGGGCAGGTAGAAAAGGCTCCAATCAAGAGCGACCGCACGGTGGCTTGGGATATAGTCAGACCAAAGCGGCCGCTCATCCGCGTCGTCGCCCAGGGCGCGGAAAGTAAGGCTAGCTCGATTATCATCTTTATCGTCAAGCGCCAGCCGGGCCAGGAATAACCGACGGTTAACAGTGCCGACATCGGGCTGGTGAAAAGTAAATCAGGCACCGCGCTGCCGCCCCCTAACCGGCTATTTGCTGCGCAACAAACACGCTCGCTCCGGCAACGGGGCAAGCGTGTTTTGTTTTAAACCAGACGAGAAGCAAAGAAGCCAGCTGCCATCTACGCTTCTGTTGTTGTTACTGAGACAAGGTTAGGAGATCAGCCAAATCAAATTGCTGTCAGGCCGCAGGTTTGGTCGGAATAATCGCGTCGGGAGTGCGTCTGCTCGCGTTGCAGCAATACCGGTCGCAGCGTTCGGCATTGCCGGATATTTCACCGTCTTTCGCTGGCCGTTTTCACGGCGTTTTCCTCTGCTGCGGCGCGCCGCCTCCTGCCGTTTGTCGTCGGGGCGATGTTCGTTGGGACGCTCTGGCTGCTTTACGTGCAGGCGTTCATGTTGCACGCCTTCTGCCGCTACTGCCTGTTTCCTGCGGCGATGACATTTTTACTCGCAGGAATTATCATCGCGAGTCCGCAACGATGTCACCCATGATGGTAACCTCAACAGTGCCGACATTTCGCTCGTGAAATCCAAATCAGGAACCGCCCTTCCCTGAACGGCAAGCGCAACTGTAAAAAAATATAAAAAAAGCGTGACAGACAGGCTGAAAATCGATACAAACCGCAAACCTTAGAGACCACAACTTCAATAGAGCGACTCGGAACTAAATGAAAAAACAGCTCAGCATTGCAATTAGCTGCCTTCTTTTGATGGCCGGTTTCACGTTCGGCCAAAACGCGGCTTCATTCTCATTCACCAACGCTGGCAACAATTTTGTCACCGTGAATTCGACCAGTACGTTCACTATTGATGTCGGTGGAACGTTTAACTTTGATTCAGTTGGCTACTCCCAACCCTGCTTTCTTCTATGCGCAGGCTGATTGCAGTCACCCGCGTCGCCATCCCAAAGGCGCGCGTCCGGCTCGCGGCTGGTCGGACCCTGCTTTCCCGGGAAGGCCAGGCGCTCTGTTTTTTCGCCGGGTCGAATTCGATTTTCTACGGCGACAAACTGCGGACGGCGGCCAACCCGGCGGCCAACCCGGCGGCCGATGCCGACGTCACCCTCCTGCGCGAGCTCGGGCTGGTGGTTTCGCCTAACGAACCGACGGGCGCGTTGTAAGCGCGGTCTTTTCGGGCTCACGAAAGAGTATTTTACGGTCCGCCACACGGGTGCGGGCGCGGCGGAAATTTTGCATTGACGGTTCATCCCCTCCCGCTAGTCTCGCCGCGATGAAAGCCATCCTGGGTTCGCTTCTCTGCCTCGTGCTTTGCGCCGCCGAATGTTTCGCAATCAAAGGCGGACCGCCCTATCCCACGAGCACCAATATCATCGGCACCTACGCCGGGATGTTGCAGCCGGCTTTTGATCCGACCGATCCCTTTTCCGCCAATTCGTTAGGCGTCTATACCCTCGGCATTCCTTCGAGCGGCGCTTCCAGCGGCACCTTCCTCATGTTCACCCGCGGTCGCGTTTTCGGGGGCACGATCCAGGGAGTGGGCGATACAAATAGCGGCACTATTACCGCCCTGCTCGACGCCAGTTTCAATTACACCTTGAGTTTTTTGGATGGCCTGGGCCAGCTCCAGTCGATCGAAGTCACCGCGAGCGTGAACGGCCCTTTGAACGCCAAGGTCGTGCCGACCCGTAGCCCGTTCGCAATTTCGAGCGCAAAAGTCAAAGGCACCGCGACGGTTTTTATTTCCAATGGGACGGTCGAAAACAATGGCGACCCAACGATCGATGGGACGCTTTCGCTCGACGTCATGGGCTTCAAGCAGTCCAACGCCGACCCAGGTGCGGGCACGCTCACGCCTCCCACGGGCTAACGAGCCGGACGGATGACCACTCGCCGCCCGGCGGCCGCTTTTACCCTCCTCGAGCTTCTTATTGCCCTCGTCATCATCGGCATCCTGATGACGCTGCTCATCCCGGTCTACGGGCATCTGCGGGAGCGCGCGCAAAAGGTGCAGTGCATGGCCAACCTGCGCGGCCTTTATGTCGGGACGGAATCCTACGTCCAGCGTAACGGCAGCTGGCCGCAAATCTTCCTCAAGAATTATCCGGAATCCGAGGACTACGCCAACGCCTGGGTAGCGGCGCTCGAGCCCTTTGGAGTGGAGCGGCGTACCTGGATTTGTCCGACGATCCAGGGACTGCTGCACGACCCCGACTACAACGATCGGGCAAAGGCCCGACTCGATTACGTCTCCACCGGTTTCGACGACAAGCCGACCTCGCCCCATCAATGGCCGCGCCAGCCCTGGTTCATCGAGACCGGCGACGTCCATGGGAACGGTAACCTGATCATTTTCACCGACGGCAGCATCGTGGAAACGAACGATGTGCTGCCGAAATGATTATATAGCGAGGGCAGGTTGAAATAACCGTGGGACGACCGAAAGGCGCCGCTTCCCGAGATTTGCTCAAGGCGTCGGCCACCCCATGTCGCACGCCCCGACTTGAGCAGGGTAGATATCAGATTTCTGCTGGAAAATCAGACGGAGAAATAGCCCGGATCACATTTTTTCCGAAAAACTGAAAAATAAGCTTGCCTCGCATGCCCGTCCGCAAGTAAAAGCAGCGTTCCGAAACGGGACCAACTATGAAAAAACTTCTTTCCATCGTGTTTCTCTTCTCCTTCGCCGCGGCTTTCACCGCCAACGCGCAGGTCGTTTACAATTCGCGGACAACCTTCGACCTGGCGCACCCGGGCAATTTTGTCATCGATTTTAATAACCTCACCCCCGCTCCATTCCAATATCCAGACGTGACGATTTCCACCCCGGTCGGCAACGTGGGCTTCGATGCGATTCCTTCGGGCAACAATATCGAGTTCCTGGATTCGAACATTATCGGGCTCCCTGGGTCTGGAAACTTGGTTCTCTATGCTCTTAACGGTCAGTTCCTTACGGATAGCCTACTCATCACCCTGCCGGGGAATACCTTCAGCTTTGGGACAGATATCCTCAGCCCAAGCCAGACGGTACCGGAGCCGTATCAATTCACGATCTATTCCGGCTCGACCGTTTTGGCGACACTCGCCTCGCCCAGCCTTTACGGGACCTATACTTTCTTTGGTTACGATTCGGGGAGTTCGCCGATCACTTCTGTGGCAGTGCAGATCGCAAACGGGATTGGCAACCCGGAGCCTGTCATCGACAACTTTACCGTGGCAGTGCCGGAGCCTTCCACTTGGGCCATGCTCTTGGCGGGCGCTGGTCTTCTCGGTTTCCAGGTTCTGCGTCGTCGCCGCTCCGCTTAATCTCCGAGACAATTCTTTATAACGCGCTCGCTCTGGCAACGGGGTGAGCGCGTTTTGCTTTAGGCCACCAGCGAACGCTGCGCCGCCACTTCTCCGTAGAGCAACTCGTATCTTTCCGCCGCCAGCGCCCACGAAAAATCCAAGGTCGCAGCGCGCTTTCGCAACCGGTCCCATTCCTTCCGATCTTCGAACACTTCCTGGGCGCGCTTGATCGCGTCCCAGAGCGGCTCGCTTCCATATTCGTAAAAGAGGAAGCCGTAACCCGAGTCCGTCGATGGATCGTAATCGGCGATAATCTGTTCCACGCCGCGAGTCGCGCGCGCGATCGGGAGCACGCCATACTTCAGGCTGTGCATGGCACTGAAGGCGCCCGGTTCCACCCGCGCGGGGATGAGGGTGATGTCGCTCCCGCCCTCGATCAGGTGGGCAAGGGTTTCGTCGTAATCGTGCCGGTAGGCGAGACGCTGCGGATATTTGCGGGCGGCAATGGCGAGGCCAGTCTCGTAGGCTGGGTCCCCCTTGCCGAGGATGACGAGCCGGACATCATCCGCCAGGAGGCGGTCCAGCACCGGCATGAGAATGTCGAAGCCTTTCGCGCCGACCAGCCGGGTGACCATTCCGAAAACCGGACCGCGCGGAGACGGCGCGAGCTGGAGCTGGGCGAGAAGGGCGTCGCGCGATTTGCTTTTGGCAGCCAGCTTGCCGGGACCGTAGGAGGCGGGGAGGAGCTTGTCGGTCTCCGGGTTCCAACGCCGGTAATCGGCACCCCCGAGGATGCCGGTAAGACGGTGAGCATGTTCGCGCAGGACGATCTCGAGGCCTTCGCCTAACGACTGTGTCTGGACCTGGTGGGCGTAGGGGTCGCTCGGAACCACCACCCGGTCTGCGAAAAGTATCCCGCCCTTGAGCAGATTGAGCCGTCCAAAATACTCGACCCCGCCGAGGTCGAAATAGCGCCCCGGCAAATTCGTTAGGGCAAAATCCCAACTGTCGAAGCTGCCCTGGTCGGCGAGGTGATGAACGGAAAGCACGGTCGCGAAAGGCAGTCGCTGGTCACGGACGAGGACGGGCACGAGGGCGGCCGTCCAGTCGTGGCAATGCAAGATTTCCGGACTCGGCGTCATGCGGCGGGCAATCTCGACCGCCGCCTTGCTGAAGAAGATAAAGCGGGCGGCGTTATCCTCGTAGGGCTCGCCTTTTTCGGTGTAGATGCCGGGCCGATCAAAGAGCTCGTCGCAGCGGACAAAGAAAATCTGGAGATCTTCCGCCGTTCGGCCTTCCAGCAGGTCGGCGGCAAACTTCTTCTCGCCTAACGAGATTTCGAGATTCACCCGGAGAGGCTTGGTCGTGACTTTTTTGTTCTCTCGAATCTCGCGGTAGTAGGGCATGGCGAGGGCGACCTCGTGGCCCCGCGCCTTGAGCTCGCGGGGCAACGCGACCAGGACATCGGCCAGCGCACCGGAGCGCGCGAGCGGCCAGCCTTCGCTACTGATCATGAGGATTTTCATCGGATAATCTAACCACGGATTACACGGATGGCACCGATGGGAAGAACGGGTCAGGAAGGCGCTTCCCCATCTGTGAAATCGGTGCAATCCGTGGTCGAAAACTCTTCCTTCACCCATTCCAATGCTTCCTCACGGTTGTGCAGCGTTCCTTCCAGTTGCCGCGTCTCGATCTCTTCAAGGATTTCGCCGAAACGCGGTCCCGGCTTCATCCCGAGCGCAATCAGGTCGTCGCCCGTTAGCAGTGGCGGTGGAATCATCGGCTCGTTCGCGAATTCCTCACGTTTGTGCTGCAGGAAAACGTAATTGTCGAGCATTCCGTGGCTGCTCGCGCAGTCAACTCGGTGCAGCTCGAGCTCGTCGCCAAAAGTCGGCCGCGACATGAACCGCTTCAACTTGGCCACCCGCATGTTGGGCACATCCTTGAAGACCATGTGCTGCCGCACGGCTTCGACGGTGGCGTCAATCTCCGCCCGGGAAAAGCGCAGTCGCTCGAGCACGGCCTCGGTCATCTCGGCGCCGACGCGGTCGTGGCCGTTGAATCGGATCCGCCCTTCTGGATCCACGCTTGCCGTTTGCGGTTTGCCGATGTCGTGAAAAAGGACGCTCAGGACGAGTGGAAGCGAGACGTGGTTAGGCAAAAGCTCCAGCATGAGCCGGGTATGCTTGAAGACGTCGCCTTCAGGATGGAATTGCGGCGGCTGTTCGCAGCCTTTCATCGCCTCCAGCTCGGGCAGGATCTGTTTCATCAGCCCGCTCGCATCGAGCAGGTCCCAGCCGCGGGTGCGCCGCGAGGAGAGGAAAATCCGCACGAGTTCTTCCCGGATCCGCTCGGCGCTGATTTGGCCAATGGTGCCGGCGGCCTGCACCACCGCATTCCAGGTCGCGGCTTCGATTTCAAAGTCCAGCACGGTGGCAAAGCGAATGGCGCGCAGGAGACGCAAGCGGTCCTCCGCAAAACGCTCTGCCGGGTCGCCAATCGCCCTAACGAGACGAGCGGCGAGATCTTCCCGCCCGCCGACGAAATCAATCACGGCGTCGTTAGGCGGATCGAAAAACATCCCGTTGATGGTGAAATCGCGGCGCCGGGCGTCCTCCTCGGGCGAGGAAAAACGGACTTCAGCCGGGTGCCGGCCATCGAGGTAAACGCCGTCGGCCCGGAAGGTCGCGACCTCGAACTGGAGATCGTTTTCCAGGACCACGATGACGCCGAAATGCGCGCCGACGGCGTAGGTGCGGCGAAAGATTTTTTGCACCTGCTCGGGCCGCGCATCGGTCGCGATGTCGATGTCCTTCGGTGGCTGGCCGCGGACGAGATCGCGCACGCAACCACCGGCAAAATAAGCGATGTGCCCGGCGGCGCGGAGTCGATCGACCAGGCTGCGGGCAGTGGCGAGCATCGCATTTTTGCCGGGCTCGGCCGGGGCGAGATTCATGGCTGCATCGTCGCCTCTGCTCCGGCGGCTGTCGAGACCGAGGGGGCGCGAGGCGGCGCCCGAATGCGATACTTTCGGAAAACCGATGATTCGATGAAAGGTGAATTCGCCGCGAAAGTGTTGTTTTCCGTCCTGCTCGCCGCCGGCCTGCTCGCCTTGCTGCTTGGGCTCTGGACGCTCCGCACTCTCCCGATCGTGGCGGCGGGCCTGCTCTTTGGATTCCTTGGGATGCTGCTGGCGACTCCGATGACCGCGGTTCTGCTGGTCTTTGTGCGCGGTTCTACTTCGAAGATGTACTGGGGGACGAGCCGGAGGCGCGGGAATCGAGAAAGGAGTAAACCATGAAGCAGACGACGGCGATGCAGATACAGGAATCGGCGACGTTGAAGGCCGGCCAGGGATGGGCAAACGGCAGATGCAGATCGAAGGCAAGAAAATCGATCACGTGACCGTGGAGGATGCGGTCGGTGAGATTGCCGAGGACGCCGGCGAGAAGTAGTCCGAGGGCAACGCGACGCCAGGGATCCTGCGCTCCCTTGCGTGTGAGCAGATAAGTGACGACGACGAGCGCGATGCAGGAGAGAACGATAAAAAAGCCGTTGTTATTGCGGAAAGAACCGAAGGCGGCGCCGTTGTTGGTGACGTGAACGAGCGAGAAAAAATCGGCCACCACGACCCGCGGCGGCTCGGAGGGATCGATAAAGCGCAGGACGAGGAACTTCGTCAGCTGATCGAGGACGTAGAGCGGGAGGGTGAGGTAGAAGAAAAGTTTCATCGGGATGCGGTGGCCATCTGGGGAGCGCACGCGCCTCGCGTGCTCATTTTGGCGCCTCGCCAAAATGTTCTTCGGAGTTCGAACGTGGTGCGGAGCATTCGGCGAGGCGCCGAATGCAGCACGCGAGGCGCGTGCGCTCCCCGGAAGTCGCCGCGGCGCGTCATCGTTTCTCCACCACTTCGGCGCAACGGTCGCACAGCTCGGGATGGCGGGCGATCGTGCCGACCGCTTCGCGATGGCGCCAGCAGCGGGCGCACTTTTTGTTAGGCGTGAGGCTGACGGCAGCGCTTGCTTCCTCCGCCGGCTCCAGTTTCAGGTCGCTCAGGATGAAGAATTCCTCGAGCTCGGCGCGGGGAAAGTCGCTGACGAAACCTTCGTCGCAGCGCAGGACGACGGCGGCTTCGAGCGCATTTCCGATCAATTTCTCCTGGCGCGCTTTTTCGATCGCCTGGCCGATGATGCCACGCAGCTTGAGCAGCTCCTCGAACTGTTGCCGCAGCTTCTTGTCGCAGAGATTGCCCTGCGCTTCGGGAAAGAGGCGGAGGTGAATGGAATCGTTAGGCGCGACATAGCCCCACGCTTCCTCCGCGGTGAAGACGAGAATCGGGGCGAGCAATCGGCAGAGCGCCTCGAAGATCTGCAACATCGCCGTCTGGGTAGCGCGGCGGCGAAGCGAATCCGGCGCGTCGCAGTACATCCGGTCCTTGGTGATATCGACGTAGAGGCTGCTGAGGTCGACCGCGCAGAATTGGTTGAGGGTGTGATAGACCTTGTGAAATTCGTAGGCCGCATACGCGGCGCGGCATTCCTCGATCACGCCTTGCAGGCGGTCGAGAATCCAGCGGTCGACCAGAGTGAAGTCTTTCGCTTCTACGCCCTGAGTGGCGGCATCGAAACCGGCGAGGTTGCCTAACAAGATGCGAAGGGTGTTCCGAATGCGGCGGTAGGTGTCGCCGAGGCGCGTGAACATTTCCTCGGAGAAGGGGACGTCGTCGGTGTAATTGACGCTGCTGACCCAGAGTCTAACGATGTCGGCGCCATGCCGGCCGACGAAATGGCCCGCGTCCATCGGTTTGCTGTAGGTGCTCGATTTGGAAATCTTTTTGCCATCGACATCGACCACGAACCCGTGCGTGACGCAGATTTTGTAAGGCGCACGATCGTGCAGCGCGACACTTGTCATGAGGGAGGATTGGAACCAGCCGCGGTGCTGGTCGGTCGCTTCCAGATACATGTCGGCCGGATCGCGCAGCTCGGGGTGGGTCGCGCAGACAGCGAGGTGGGAAACGCCGCTATCGATCCAGACATCGATCGTGTCGTTGCGATGGCGGGTCCCTTCCGGGAGGTCGAGCGCGGCGGCGAGGGCGTCGTCGTCGAGCTCGAACCAGACGTTGGAGCCGCGCTCGGCCACGAGGTCGGCGAGACGGCGGATCCACTCCGGATCGAGGAGCGCTTTGCCTTCGGCGGAATAAAAAACCGGCAACGGCACGCCCCAGCTGCGCTGGCGCGAGATGACCCAGTCGGGCCGCGACTCGACCGTGCCGGAGATGCGCGCCTCGCCCCAGGACGGGATCCAATCGACTTTCTTGATCGCGTCGAGCGCATCTTCCCGGAGGTCGTCGATGCGGATGAAGAACTGCTCGACGGCGCGAAAGATGATCGGGGTTTTCGAGCGCCAGCAATAAGGATAGGAATGCTGGTAGGCCTGTTCGGCCAGGAGCATGCCGCGCTGGCGCAGCAGCCTAACGATGTCGGCGTTGGCATCGAAGACGTATTTGCCGACCAGTTCCGGCAGGCCGACCTCCTCGGTGTAGCGGCCGAGATCGTCGACCGGCGAGAGAATGGGGAGACCGTTGGTTTTGCCTAACGAGTAATCGTCGTCGCCGTGACCGGGCGCGATATGCACCGCGCCGGTGCCCGTGTCCATGGTGACGAAATCGGCCGTCAGAACAATCGAAGTGCGAGGGAGAAAGGGGTGTTGCGCGCCGATACCTTCGAGTTTGCTCCCGGGAAAAGTTTCGGGTTTTTCCTCCGCCGGTTGCCAACCAGTGGCGGAGGTGAAAGCGCCAGCGAGGCTCTCGGCCAGGATGAGGGTTTGCGATTCTTCCCCGCGAGTGAAGCGCTGCGCGAGGTAGCGCTCTTTTTCGTGGACGGCGATGGCAAGATTGGCCGGCAACGTCCAAGGCGTGGTCGTCCAGATGACGAGGCTGGCTTTGTCTTTCCAGGTGCCGGTGACGATCGGGAAGCGGACGTAGACCGCGGTATCCTCGCGGTCTTGGTATTCGACTTCGGCTTCGGCGAGGGCGGTCTGCGCCCCGGTGCTCCAGAAGACCGGCTTCATCGATTCGTAGACTAGGCCGCGCTCCACGAAAACGGCGAAGGCGCGCAGGATCTCGGCTTCGTAGGCCGGGTTCATGGTGAGGTAAGGATTTTCCCAGTCGCCGAAAACACCGAGGCGCTTGAATTGTTCGCGCTGGATGTCGACGAATTTGCGGGCAAACGCTTCCGAGCGTTGCCGCACCTCGAGCGGCGAAAGGCCGCGCGTTTCCTTTACTACCTTGTATTCGATGGGCAGACCGTGGCAGTCCCAGCCCGGGACGAAAGGCGCGCGGAAACCGGCCATGGTTTTGGATTTCACCACCAGGTCCTTGAGAATTTTGTTCAAGGCGGTGCCCATGTGGACGTCGCCGTTGGCGAAGGGCGGGCCGTCGTGCAGGACAAAGAGTTCGGCGTCGGCCCGGGCGGTTTGGATTTGCTCGTAGAGCCGCATCTCCTGCCAGGAACGGAGGATCTCGGGTTCGCGGGTGGCGAGCCCGGCCTTCATCGGGAAATCCGTTTTTGGCAGGTTGAGGGTGTCCTTGTAATTTTGGCTCATCGCGGAGCGGCGACGCTAACATTCAGCCTTGGAAAAGCAACGCGGCAAGCCCGTCGGCATGGACTGGGGCGGCCCGGAAAAAAGCTGCCCGGAGGCGCGAAATGCCTAACGAAATAGAATTATTATTTTGAGGGAGGCGATATGCGGGTAGAGTCGCGGCCGATGGAAGCGATGCTGCGGACTGCATGAAACGTTATCTGCCGTTCCTCATAATTGTCCTCGTGGCGGTGGTGACGGTGGGCGTGGCGACCGCAGTTTACCGATCGAAGCTTCGTCCGGCGCCAGCGACCACCGTGGCCACGGCCCCGACTCCGATGAGCTCGGCCGCAGCTGCGGCGGCGGAAAAAGAGGACGAAACAGTGCACGCGCGTGGGCCACGCTCGGCCCCGGTGACGCTGGAAATTTACGGAGATTTCCAATGTCCCTCCTGCGCCGTCGCCTCGGCCATGATTGATGACCTGCAAAAGGAATTCAGCTCAAACGTGCGGGTCGTTTTCCGCCAGTTTCCGCTCTCGATGCACCAGCACGCGGTGACTGCGGCGATGGCCGCGGAGGCGGCGGGATTGCAGGGGCATTTCTGGGAAATGCACGACATGCTCTACAAATACCAACCAGTCTGGAGCAGGGGGACTAATCCCTCAGCCTTTTTTGGCGCCTACGCCGAGTCGCTCGGACTCGATGCCGGCCAGTTCGCGATCGATTCGAAGAGCCCCGAGGTCCAGGCCCGGGTGATTTCCGATGGCGATGCGGGCGTGGCGCGCGGAGTGAAAAATACGCCCACCATTTTCATCAACGGGCGCGAAGTTCAGCAGGGTTTCCGGCCCGAAGTATTAAAGCAGGCGATCGAGAGCGCGCTGGCGGAAAAGAAAAAGTCATAATTTGGCTGCCAAAAATAAGAGAGAATCTGGTGAAGCGCCGACCCTTAGCCGGCCGCGGCCGTCGGTCGCTTTGTGGTGGTCCCTCGCCATCATCGCGCTGCTGGGCCTGGCCGACGCGACCTTCTTAACGGTGGCGCACCTGACCGGTGACGACGCGGTTTGCGGTTCGGCGATCGGTTGCTCGACTGTGCTGGGAAGCGCCTATGCCTCGATCCGAGGCATCCCGACCGCAGCCTTCGGGGCAGTGGCTTATTTTACCGTTTTCAGCCTCGCGGTTCTGGCGGCATTTGGTTACGCGCGGATGCACCAGTTGCTGGTCGTTGTCGTAAGCCTGATGTTCGCGGCTTCGCTCTATTTTCTCTATTTGCAGGCGTTCGTGCTGCACGCTTTTTGCCCGTTTTGCCTCTTCTCGGCCGCGCTCACCTTTCTTCTCGCCGGGTTGCTTCTGGCCTTCCCCGCTTCCCGCTGAGGGCTCCGAGGCGCGGGGCGGCGCGACGTTTTTGTTCGGCCAGCGTCTGTCGTAGCCTCCGAATTATAAGGATAAAAAGGCGTGACAGCATTTTTTTCCGGCTTGGAAACCTCACGGTTCTCCGGCGGCCTGCGTCGCGTTTAACCGGGCGAAGATGCTGACCGCCGATCCGACTGCGGAAATTACGCCGCGCCAAGATTGGCGGCGACCTTCCCGCCGATGTTGCCGGCCGATCTGGATGGTGCAAATCCACCTCCGGTCGGGGCGCCTAATCCGTTTGTGCTCTGGCCGGACACCGGCACCTTTCGCATTTATCACTTTGTCGTGGGAACGCCGTTTGGCACGGGGTCGAGCTTCAGCCTCTTCGGTTCGGCGCCGGCGGCCGGGTTTACTGTCATCTGCCCGGGGCAACCGCAATTGCGTCCCGCGCCTCGGTGGCACGTCAGCCGACGAACTCGATGCCATTGGCGATCGGCTCATGTCCCGGTTGGCTTACCGCAACTTCAACAATCACGAATCGCTGGTGGGAAACTTCACCGTGAGTTCCGGCGGCGTGGCTGCTCGTCGCTGGTTTGAATTGCGCGACGTGACCTCGGGCACGCCGACCACCTTCCAGGAGAGGCGTTGGAGGCGAATTACGGGAATCCGGTGGATGCCTCAAACTTCGGGCCGATTTCCGGGCGGGTGGGCGCTTCAATCGGAAGGATCGTCCGCGGCTTCGGTCTCACTTCGGTTCGTCTCTCTAAGAAAAACGCTAAACCATCACCCGCCTCCGGGAGCCGTCCACACCGGCTCCCGGTCTGGCTGCGATTGAGCCCTGAGAGAAGCCGTTCTGCTCCTTAAAAGGGCTCGTTTTCGTCCGAAAAGCCTCTTGGACCGAACATTACGAAAAGGTAATGAGGAACCTCGTGACATTCGATCCGTCATTTTGATAGCCTCCATAACAGGTAAAACGTCTTTACCTGTCAGTAACTCACACACAGAAAATAATATATGAAAAAAAGGTCAGCTTCTAGAGGCGCGTTCTTTAATCCTCGCGTCTTTTTGGGATTCGCTCTCAGTTCTGTCGGCGTCTGTATGACGCTGCTCGCGCTGAGCATCAACTCAAGCTCCACCGCAACCGCGGCCGGAGCCGGCAACAACGCCCCCACCATCATTCATTCCTATCACAACGATCTTTCGCCTGCGATGCGCGACGTGGACCCTTGGCCAGTGCAACGCGTGCAGGAACATGAAGCCTCCGAGAACCCGAAAATCCGGACCGGTTTGCACAAGGACAAACCCGATCTGGTGATTCAAAAAGGCACGCTGCTCGGTCAGCTCGCCCCAAGCATTCCGGCTCCGATCCTTTCTTTCGCCGGCATCCCGTTCCCGGGTGTGAGCTGCAACTGCGCTCCTCCGGACACGAATGGTGAAGTGGGCGCGACCCAGTATGTGCAGATGGTGAACACCGGCTATCAGGTCTTCGACAAGGCGACCGGTGCGTCAGTGTTTGGACCGGCCAGCATCAATTCGATTTGGACCGGATTCGGCGGCGTTTGTGCGAATGGCTTCGGTGACCCGGTTGTTCTCTACGACCAGCTCGCGAATCGCTGGATCATCAGCCAGTTCTCGGGAACCAGCATCCCGACGGACGAATGTATCGCCGTTTCGACGACGAGCGACGCCACCGGCACTTATAATCGTTATGCCTTCCATATCGGAAGCAACTTCTTCGATTATGAAAAAATCTCGGTTTGGCCGGACGCTTATTACATGAGCGCCAACATCTTTAACTCCTCGGGCACCGCTTATCTCGGTCCTCAGGCGTACGCGATGGACCGCGCCAAGATGCTCCTCGGTCAGCCTGCGACGATTATCATCATGCCGATTCTCGGCTCGTCCTTCCCTCCGATGCTGCCAGCCGATCTCGATGGCTCAACTCTGCCGCCCACCAATGCGCCGAACTCGTTCGTGCTCTGGCCGGACACTGGCACCTATCGCGTTTATCACTTCTCGGTCGGCACTCCGTTCGGAACGGGAGCGACTTTCTCCCTCTTCGGATCATCTCCTGCCGCTGCTTTCACCGAGATCTGTCCCACGACGCGTGATTGCGTGCCGGCGCTCAATGCCAGCACGCCGGGGAACAAAATGGATTCGATCGGCGATCGACCCATGTTCCGTCTGGCGTATCGCAACTTTGGCGATCACGAATCGCTTGTCGGGAACTATACGGTCAACGCGACCGGCCGGGCTGGCGTTCGCTGGTTCGAGCTGCGCGGTGTGACTGCGGGCCCAGTGACGACCTTCCAGGATAGCACCTATGCTCCGGCTGACACGGTCTGGCGCTGGATGGGTAGTATTGCGATGAACGGCCAGGGCGACATGGCCCTTGGCTTTAGCGCCTCCGACGCGACGATCCACCCGAATGTTCGCTACACTGGCCGTCTGGCGAGTGACCCGATCAACACCATGGCTCAAGGTGAAGGAACCATCTTCGCCGGCGCTGGTTCACAAACCGACACCAGCAATCGCTGGGGCGATTACAGCGACATGACGGTCGACCCGGTGGACGATTGCACCTTCTGGTTTACCTCGGAGTACTATGACACCAATAGCTCGTTCAACTGGCGCACTCGTATCGGCAGCTTCCGCGTTGGAACCTGCGGTGGCGGCGGCGGGAACATTGTCCTTTCTGCGACCGCGCGCGCGCGGGGAACGAAAGCACAAGTCACGCTCAGCTGGGATCCAGCCGACGGCGGCGAAATGAACGTCTTGCGCGACGGCGCCGTCGTTCAGACGACAGCAGACGATGGAAGCACCAAGGACAACCTCCGGAACGCGAGTGGGTCGACATTCACCTACAAAGTGTGTGAGACGGACTCGGGCGACTGCTCGAATGAAGTCCAAGTCGTAATCCCGTAAGGGAAAATGGACTAATTTGCCTCCGGGAGTCGTCCTAACCGACTCCCGGCTGGCGGGTGCAAGACTTAACAAGAAGGCATCCGGCGGAAACGCTGGATGCCTTTTTCTTTTTGGGCGCACGACGGCCCACCGCTCAAGCACTTTTCAGGTTGCGGATTGATCCCGGACGCAAATCGGGGCACGTTGGTCTCGGGGAAAGTCTGGGGCAAGCGGTATTTATGAAACTAAGTCCGGCCGTGATCATGATCGTATTCGCCCAATTATTCACCGTTGGTCTCTTCCAAGCGGACGCTTCAAACGTGATCGGCAATTGGAAAGTGGAAATCACGTTTGGGAGTGGCGAGAAGCGAGCATTCCGCTTCGAGGCTCGGGATTCTGGGAAAGGCTCTCTTCTGCTACTTGATCCAAGATCGACATTCTGGGGCTCTGCCGAACCAGCAGAAGCAGAATGGATCCAGGGAGATGAAAGTTCGGTAATGTTCTCCGGCCCGGTGCAATTTCCACTCGGCAACGTCGGCATCGATCGCGGAATTTTGGTGTTGAAAGGGAAACTCGGAACAGCGGGGGAGATCACCGGAGAAGCGAAATTCTTCCCTCTCGGTCAGGCGCCAGCTGAACCCAAGTCCACACCGTCGAAGCGTGGCACGTTCAAGGCAATTCGCGGCGCGGGCGAAGAGGCCAAGCCGCCTCCGGGCTAACGAAAAGCCAGACTTTAGCAGGCGATTCCGATTGCCTTTGCCATCTCTCGCGAAATGCGCTCCGCGGGGAATTCGAGCGCCTAGGAATTCACCTTGCCAAATTGTAAGAAAGAAATATGGGGCAATCAGAATGGCGTTTTGATAGCATCGACATTGGCTGAGATGTCCTTGGCCCGCGTAGCGCAATTCCAATTCTAACACCTACTTATTATGAAAAAGAAATCTAATTCCCAATCCGCCTTCTTTCAGTGGCGGGTCTTAACGGGCCTCTTTTTGGTCCTGTCGAGCGTCCTCCTGACGCTGATCAGTTTTGGCACGTTTTCCGCACAAGCTCAGTCGAAGAATAACGCAGCCACGAGAACCGCTCACCCCCTCGTCCCTGCCATGTTTGATTGTAGCCAGATTTCTTCGCTAGGCGTCAACATGCAGGAAAACTTTCGAGCTGGAGCGATGATGATTTACTGCGGCCAAGCACAGGGAGGCTCACCCGACGCTGAAGGCGAATCTCTCTCGTTCGCCGAGGAATTGTTGGCGCCCCTGTTGGGCACCGCGGACGTTGACTTGATTACGGGCACCGACTCCGGTACCCACATCACCCAGTCGGAGACATTCACTGCCGCAAATCCAGATAACCCCAACGAGATCATCGTTGCCTACAACGATTCACGAGGCGTCGCTGTTTTCCCCATCAACATCTCCGGCGCGTCGGTCTCCACTGATGGCGGCAACACCTTCACCCGCCTCACCCGCGCCACCACCGGTCAAAGCCCCTTTTCGAATACTTTCGGCGACCCCGTTGTTCTATATAACCGCCCGACCGCCACCTGGTTCACGGTTTGGCTCGACGCCGCCAGCGGTAGTCAAGGCCTCGGCGGGTATAAGTCCACCAATCCCTCGGATCCCGATAGCTGGACCCATTTCACCGTTCACTCCGGCTCCGCCGATGACCGCGAGTCTGGCTGGGCCGACAACAATCCGAGCAGCCCTTTCTATGGACGGATGTACGTCTCTTGGAACGACTTCGCTCTTGGAGGGAACCTCAAGGTCCGCTACTCGACCGACAACGGCTTGACCTGGAATAACGAGCGACAGCTGGCTCCCGCCACCCCATTCACCCGCAATGTCCAGGTCACCGGTGACTTGGCCACAGGCACTGTGTACGTCGCCGGCATGAACGAAATGAACGGGGGTCTCACCAACCGCGCCAACCTTATCTACAAGTCCACTGACGGCGGCAACACCTGGACCAAAACCTACACCGGCCCCACCTTCCCCGCCCCTGGTCGCACCACATGCCCCAACAGCTACTTCGCCTGCATGTTTACCACCTCGCAGGGTGGCTACTGGCGGCACATGGGCTGGGGTCAGCCTGCGGCACTAAACGGCTTGGTTCACTACGTCTATGACTCCCGCAACACCGCCAACGGCGACCCTGGCAATGTGTTCTATATCCGCTCCACCGATGGTGGCGTCACCTTTGGCGCGCCATTCCAATTGAACACCGATACCACTACCCGCGCTCAGTGGCAGCCCAACCTCTCGATCGCCGAAGATGGCAGCCTCCTCTCTGTCTGGTATGACGAGCGCGAGACCACCGCGAACTGCGTCAAGGGTGACGAGTCGGTTCCGTGCTACAGAATGTGGGCGCGCAGATCCACCGATAACGGCGCCACCTGGGGCCCGGATGAGGCGTTCTCGGACGTAGTCAGCCCCCTGCCCGGCCAACCTGATTCAAGCATCATAACCGAATATGCCGGCGACTACGACTACAGCTTGTCAGTGCTCAACCAGCACCTCCATCCATGGATGGACGGGCGCGTGGTCGTCAACAGCGCCTCGCAGCAGGATGCGTTTTTCGATCGGGACCCGGCCTCCGGGGGTGGTGGGGATAACATCGTGCTCACGGTCCGCGCGCGTACAGGGATCAATCACGACAGGACAATCGTGAACCTGCGATGGGATCCGGCCGATGGCGGCGACATCGACGTCCTGCGGGACGGCGTCATCGTTCAGACGACAGCAGACGATGGCAGCGCTCGGGACAGGTTCGAGGACATGAGTGGAACGCATACCTATCAAGTATGTGAGACGGACTCCGGCGACTGCTCGAACGAAGTCGAGGTCACAATCCGGTAAAGGGAATCGTTAGTTTGGCTCCGGGAATCGTCCTAACCGATTCCCGGATGCTTGCGAAGGGCATCCAGCGACCACGCCGGATGCCCTTTCCGCTTCGTGGCCGGACTCGGACCTCGCGATCAAATGCTGGGGCCCATGAGGAAAAAAACTGATAATCTAAGGACCTGGGCCTGATACGTGATAGGGGAGTTTCGCAACCTTTTGAAAATCAGCTTCACAGACGCCCCTCAAATTGATGTGTCGAGTTAATAACGAAGTAACCTACGAGGAATATCGATAGGAAGGAGTTGTCCACCAATCTGGGACTCCCATTCGGAGGGCGCTCTGCACGGTGCGATACTTAGCAGGCTTGGCCTAGCGCTTTCTGCGGTTCGCCAACGTCCGCCCACGGGCACGTCGGGAAACTTTTTCTTCAGGGTGTCAGCTGCAGCTTGTGCCCGTCGTCAAATTCGACGTCTCTGGATGGAACGATCAGACGTGACGGGAATTGAGTCTTGCCTCCGGGAGCCGTTCGATCCGGTTCCCGGATGGCTTGTGCGGATCACTCGGCCGCGCGGGCGAACGGCTCTCCGCCCAGCTTCCGACAAAGCATGTCACCAATCTCGGCCACGATTTCAATCTTGGTCGGGTGATAGAATTCGGCGTCTTCCAGCTGGTGCACGGTGTGCTCGTGATCGATCGCGTAGGCCGGGAGGTGGATGAGGTTGGCCGCGTCATCGCACAATAACCCCGCGCTCAGCAGTCGGCTGGTCTTCACATCGGCCCAGAATTCGCCAAAGCCCAAGTCATCTCCGGCCAGGTGCAGCTTGCCGATCTCCTTGCTCTCGACCCGGGCACTTAGCAGCTGATGGCCCTCCTTCTGCGCATCCGCGGGTGTGCAGCCGGCGAAGGCAAACTCTGGATCGGAAAAAATGACCTGGATATTGGAGCGTTTCGTCCATTTTCGATCGCCGTCGCTACACGCGTTCTCCGCCGCGATCCCGGCTTCGATATGAGCATGGTGCACGACCATGCGCAGGCCCGCCACGTCACCCGCGGCGAAGAACTGTTCCCTGCCTTTGACCCGCATGTCTTCGCCGATCTCAAGCCGGCCATGGGCATTGAGCTCTATCCCTGCCGCTTCTAACCCAAGATGATCGACCGCCGGGCGACGACCAGTCGCGAGCAGGATTTTCTGCGCGACAATCGATTTTTCGCTCTCGCTTTCGACGACAAATTCGCCTGATGAATTTCGCGTGATCCGCGTGGCATCCCGCCGCAGGACCTGGATGTCTTCGGCCTTGTAAATCGCCTGCATCCGCTCGCCAAACTGCGGGGGATAATCCGGCAGAAATCCCGAGCGGGAAAAGAGCGTAACTCTCGAGCCCAGTCGCGCATAACGAAGCGAAAATTCGAGCCCGATCGCCCCGGAGCCGATGACCGCGAGCGATTTGGGGATCTGCTTGTTGTGCAGGATTTCATCGCTCGTCCAAACTCCCTCCCATGCCGGATCGAGCCCCTCGATCCTGGGTCGCACCGTGATCGAGCCGGTGGCGATGATCGCGGCATCAAAGGCGTGCCGCTCCCCTTCGCTCACTATCTCGTGATCGTTTACGAAACAGGCGTTTGAGCGAATGATGCGAAAAGTGTCGGAGGCCAGCTCGCGGATTTCCTTCTGGCGGTAGGCCCGAAACGCCGCGATCTCGTTGTCCTTCCAGCGCACGATCTGGGCGAGATACTCGTCAGGCTGCTTTGGTTTTACCTCCAGCCAACCATGCCGTTTGGCGTGATGCATCGCGTCGATCGGCTGGAAAAGCGCTTTCGAGGGCATACAGCCGGCATTAATGCAGAGCGAAGCGTGGTCCGCGTTGTCGCCCATGAAAAAGAGCACCTGCGCTCCGTGCGCGGAGGCGAGACGTGCGGCGGTAAATCCGGCTGAACCACCACCAATGACCGCGACCGTTTTCATTTTCTCGCAGCCATCTTCAATCGCTTTCCCGGCCTTTGAAAATGCGAAAAAGAAAAAAGAGCGAGGGCAGAAGGAGGACGGCGCCGGCGCAGAGGGCGATCAGGAGCAGGCGGAGCGTCACCTCCGGCGCGGCGCTGTTTTGCAAAGTGACCTCGGGCGCGATGAGGTGCGGATATTGCGCCAGGCTCCAGCCCCCGAGAATGAAGATCACTTCGGCGATCGCCGCCATCCGCGCCCAGCGATAGCGCCGCCGCCAGAGAAAGAGAAGCGCGCCCACCCCGCAAGAAAAGGTCGTGCCTAACAAGTAGGGAGCCCACCAGCGGGTCAGCCCTTCATACATGGCGGGCGCGCCCTTCTCCGAAGTGAAAAAGACAATCGCCGCGACCGGCCCGAGTAGACAGCCGGTCCAAAGCGCCCGCTTCCGGAAATCTCCCTGCAGATCCTCTGCACCTTCGGTATCGACGGTCAGGTAGGTCGCGGCCAAAAAAGCAAACAGGCTGAGCGCGAAAACCCCACAGGCCCAGGCGAAGGGAGTGAGCCAGCCCGCCAGGTAGCCACTCGTTAGGCCAGCTTTGCCGATGTGAATTTTGCCGGTGGCCAGGGCCCCCAGCGTCATCCCCTGGATGAGCGGAGTAAAAAAACTCGCGCCCCCGAAGAGCAGGCTCCAGCGATTCTGCACCGCTTCCGCCGGGCGATCGTATTTCCGGAAAACAAAAGCGGAACCGCGGAGCACGATTCCGATCAGCATCAGGGTAAGCGGAATGTTGAGCGCGGTCATGAGAAGGGCGAAGCCGCGCGGGAAGCCGGTAAAGAGCAGGACAATAACAAGAACGAGCCAGACATGGTTCGCTTCCCAAATCGGCCCGATCGCCTTTGCGATCGCCGCACGTTGACGGCCGGCTCGCGGGCCCCGGCCCGACAAATCCCAAAAGCCGCCGCCAAAGTCGGCCCCGCCCATCAAAGCGTAAATGATCAATGCCGCCACCATGAATGCCGCAACGACGTTCTCAAACATGGGTCGATTGCGCCGCCGCCTCGTCGACCGAGGCCGGCGCCCGGATGAATTGCTGGCGGAGGAGATATATCACGACCAGTGCCAGAAAAATATATACGGCGGTGAAGACATAAAATGGCACGGCGATCCCGGGCATCGGTGTGACCGCCTCGCTCGTCCGCATGACCCCATAAATAATCCACGGCTGACGCCCCAGTTCCGTCACCATCCAGCCCGCTTCAATGGCGATGAAACCAAGCGGCCCGGCCGCGACTAACGACCGCAGGAACCAATTCGCGTCCGGCAGTCGCCGCTGCCGCCACCAGAGCCAGCCCGCGACGAGTGCGATCGCCAGGAGGGCGAAGCCACAGGCGACCATCAGATCAAAGGACCAATGAACGAGGCGAACGTTTGGCCAGTCCCGCCGCGGAAATTCTTCCAGACCGGCGACGCGCGCCTCCGGGTCGTGCGCGGTGAGGAGGCTGAGCCCGCGCGGGATCTGCACCGCGAAGCGAGTCGTCTTCGTCTTATCGTTAGGCAAGCCTCCGATTAGCAGCGGCGCGCCTTTGCTCGTGTAATAGTGCGCTTCCATCGCGGCCAGCTTGGCCGGCTGCAATTTGGCCACCGCTCGTGCGCTGAGGTCGCCACTCAGGATTTGCAAGGGAATGGAAACGCAGCCCACGACAAGGGCGATCGCAAGCGCGCTGCGGTGAAACTCATTTGCCCGCTGCCGCAGGAGAAAAAAAGCGTGCACCGCCGCGACGGAAAACCCGGTCGCGACCAGCGCGGCCAGCGTCATGTGCAGGACCTCGTGGAGACTGGCCGGATTCAGCATGGCCGCAATTGGATCGATCTCGGTCGCTTTACCGTTCACCATCCGGAACCCGGCGGGCGCGTTCATCCAGGCATTGGCGGTCACGACAAAAATGGCCGAGAGCATGCCGTTGACCGCCACGAGCACGCCGCAAATCCAGTGCAGGAGCGGGGAGAGCCGGTCCCATCCGTAAAGATAGAGCCCGAGAAAAATCGCCTCGGCAAAAAAAGCGAAGCCCTCGAGCGAGAAGGGCATCCCGATAATTGCGCCGGCATGTTCCATAAAGCCCGGCCAGAGCAGCCCGAGCTCGAAGGCGAGGACCGTCCCGGAGACGGCGCCGACGGCAAAAAGAATCGCCGCACCGCGCGCCCAGCGCTTGCTCAGCTCGAGAAAGATCGGCCGGTGCGTTCGGAGATAGACCGCCTCGGCCGTCGCCATCAGAACGGGCAGCCCGATGCCGAGGACGGCGAAAATGATGTGAAACGCGAGCGACATCCCCATCTGGGAGCGGGCGTAAAGAAAGTCGCTCATCTACGGGGAGAGGCGTCTTGGCCTAACGAATCTTTGTCGCTCCGCGCTTTCTCGAGGACTTCGATCACCTTATCGGGACTCAGGCCCGGGACGTAACCGAATTTTCCGAGCGGCTTGGAGTCGGAGGCGAGCACGATCACGGTCGGGAACCCTTCGACCCCGTAGGCTCCTGCGACCTTTGCATTCGCCGCCCGCTGTTCGGCGGAGATTGGTTTGCGGCGCGGGAAGTCGACTTCCAGGAGGACAAGATGCTTCGCCGCATATTGCGCAAACTCCGGTTTCGAGAAGAGCTCTTTCTCCAGCGCCTTGCAGGGCGGGCACCAATCCGAGCCGGTGAAAAGCATCAGCAGTATCCTGTTTTGAGATCGGGCCTGCGCCTTTGCGGCATCGTAATCGGTCAGCCAATGCAGCTTTTCATCCGCCGGCGGTTTCTGTTCCGTGACCGGAGCCTCCGTAACCGGCGAGCTCTTTTTTGCGCTGCAGGCGATACAAAGCAGCCCGATCGACAGCCAGGACACGAGAGAATGTTTGAATTTCATTTCTAATCTTTCCTTGAAGTCTGTATGAGCGCTCCGGCGGCATCATCCGTCCTGCCGTGTCAGGGCGCCAGCTCCGAGGCCGGCCGGGCATCGCGCTCCGGAACTTTTCCATCAGGCAACTGCCATGGTTGTGGGGCACGAAAAGGGAGAACAAAGAGCCGGCCGAAAGTGAGTTCATTTTCATCGCGGTAAGCCGCCACCCCGATCGTGATTGCATCCTGCGGGATGTCCCGCCGCAAAGTGCGATGCAGCGAATCCCACCAGCAAAAGAGGGTTCCCCAATTGGAATTGGTTTCGCGCTGCACGATCGAATGATGAATCCCATGCATCCGCGGGGTGACGAGGATGAGATTCAAAAAACGCTCCAGCGGGAGCGGCAGTCGCCAATTGGAGTGTTCAAAAAAATTGGCCGTTTCAAAAAGCATCTCGAAGATAACCAGAGCCCACAGATCAATCCCGAAAGCAATCACGACCACCACGCGGAAGGGCACGGAAAAGATCACTTCGCCGAGATGGAAACGGGTGGCAGTACTCACATCCATGTCGAGGTCGGAGTGATGCACATTATGAAAGCGCCAGAGGAACGGGATGAGGTGCAGTCCGACATGCCACCACCAATAGGCGTAATCCATCATGAGCACTCCGAGCGGTACGGCGACAAGGTAAGGCAGGCCTGGCACCCAATGCAGGAGGCCGATTCCGTGGTTGCTCGCCCAGACGGACGCGAGGAGCGGAATCGGAACCAGGGAAATGCGCGCCAGGGCAAAACCGGGCGCGGAGAAGAAAAGATTCCGCGCGATCCGCCGGACAACGGAGAAATGTTGCCGGCGCAGCGGCCATTTCCATTGCAGGAAGATTAGGAAGAGAAAAAGGCCGCCGAGGATCAGGCCACCGCCACTATCGAGAATTGGAATCGGTTTGGGCATCACGCGAGAGGATCTGGGACGGTTACGGCTTTCTGGAATCGGTCTTCTGCGTCGACGATAGCACGCCGTCCTGGGTAAACACGATCCGCGGGAGATCGTTCGCGACCACGCGGGAATTGGGCACGGCTGACCTGCGCTTCAAGGCAAACGTCATAGGGAAAATCGATCCGCATCGCCCGCTTGATCCGAGCCGCGCTCACATGCCGCTCTTAATGTAGCTCCAGCCCGCTTCCTGTTTCCGCACCACTTCCGCGACGCCGGAGTCGGTTGTGGTGGCGGAGGGCAGGAGTTGATCTTTCGTCACGTTTTTCTTTCGCATCGTGTTTTCGCAGGCGGCGAAGACGACGCCTTCATCGGCCAGTTTCTTGATCCGATCCGCGAGCGAGTTGTCCTTCGCGACCAGCATCCCGAGGCCTTTGCTGTGCGCGACGACTTCGATCTCGGTGTCAGCCCCGAGTGATTTGCGCAGATTCTCGACGTTGTTCAGGACGGCGGTCCATTGCTCCGTGCCTTCCATCGTGACTTCAAAGACGGTGCGGTGAGTTTTGCTGTTTTCAGTTTGAGCATTCATGGTGGTGAACGCGAACGCGCAGAGCGCCGCGGCAATCATCGTTTTCGTTAGTCTGTTCATATTTTCTTTGTTGGGTTTATGGGTTCGTTAGCGAAAGACTTTCCAATTCTCGGCGATGACGAAGACTGCGACCGCGAGGACGAACCAGGCGAACCAGTAGCGCAATCGTTCGGTCTCGAGATGACTCGCGAACTTTCTCCCGGCCAGCATCCCAATGATCGCAAGGGCGAGAAATATTCCCGCGATGGCCCAATCGAAGTGCGTGCGACGCAGGTGTCCGATCAAACCGGCGGCCAAGGTGACAGTGATGACGACGAGCGACGTCGCGATGGCGCGTTTCAAGGGGAGGCGTGCGAAAAAAAGCAGGGCCGGGACAATGAGAAAGCCGCCGCCGACGCCGAGGAAACCGGTCAGAAACCCGACGCACAAACCGGTCGCGGTGCAGCTCACCCAATGGCATTCCCCCTGCGCGTCGGGGGCGCGGTCGGCACGCGGCTTGAACATGAGGAGCCCGACCACCAGCATGAGCCCGGCGAAAATCAGAAGCAGAGTGGGCTGGGTCACAAGATGCGTCAGTTGCGATCCGCCGAGCGCGCCGAGCACCCCTGTCGTGCTGAAAAGCAGCGCCGCCTTTCCATGGATCTGGCCGGAGCGGGCGTTAAGAACACTCGCCACCAGGGTAGTTCCGCCGACCGCGGCGAGGGACATTGGGACCGTTCTGACGCAGGCATTTTCGCCACGTAAACCAAAACCGGCAGAGTGATGATCGACCCGCCGCTGCCTAACAATCCAAGCGAGATGCCGATGCCGAGCGCGAGGATCAGCGCCAGGATCATCATCGGCGCGGAGCCCGCGCGAGATTGCAGCGCGACGCTGACTCGAAATCGCGCTGCGTTCGCATCGGGAGAGTAGGATTAAAGGATCGGCTTGATCTTTTCTTCGAATCCAGCGCGATCGGTCGCGCCCTGCAGGCCGTCCACGACTTTGCCCTTGCGATCGATGATGAAAGTCGTCGGCAACACCTGAATCCCGCCATAGGCCGCGGAAGTTTTCTCGTCCCCCATCACAATCGGGTAATTGATTTCGAATGTTTTCGCGAAACTGGCCACCCGCGCCGGGCCGCCTTCATCCATCGAGATGCCGAGTACGACCAGGCCCCGCGCGGCGTATTGCCTCTGCAAAGAAACCAGGTCGGGAATTTCCTCGCGGCAGGGCGGGCACCAGGTCGCCCAGAAATTCAGCAGCACTACTTTGCCCTTGAACTCGGAAAGTTTGACCGGTTTGCCCTCGAGGTTTTTTAATTGCCAGTCTGGAGCCTCCATAGAGGTCTGCGGCGTCTCGGGGGCGGCGAAAGTCGTTAGGCAGGCTCCGAACAGGAGCGCGCACAGAGTGAGAATGAGTCTGTTTTTTTGGAGCATAAGATTAGCGAACGGTAAATTTCTCTAGCGCAAAGAGGCAGACCGCGAGGAAGAGCGCGAAGCCGATGGCAAAGGGCAAGCGCGGAACCTTGATCGCGTCTGGCAAAGTGATTTTGCCGAGGTCGCCCCATTTTTGCGCGCCGCCTTTTAACCAGCCGGACATTTCCGCGTAGAAATAAGAGCCGACGACGAGGCCGGTCATGCCGAAGAGCGCGTCCCAGTTTCCCTGGCCGAGTGCGGCCGCGGCGGTGCCGGGGCAATAACCAATAAGGGCAAAGCCAGCGCCGAAAACGAGACCGCCGACGATGTTGGCAAAGGGACGGGTTGGCTTGAGGTGCAGGTTTACCTTGGCGGCACGATGGAGCGGATAGATGCCGAGCATGCCAACGATGATCGCGCTCAGCATGATCTTCGCGACCGTCCAATCCTGCAGCAGCAGTTGGCCGATCAGGATGTTGAATTTCGCCGCGCCGCCTTTCTGGAGAAGGAAACCGAAGATGAGCCCGGCGACGAGGGCGAAGAAGATTTTCGCGGGCGGCGCAACCGCCGCTTCCGGCTTGGCGCTTCCTTTTTTCACGGCAGAACCAGGATCAATCATAAAAGGTAAAGTGGGATGGCGACGGCGATGCCGCCGATAAAGAAACAGACGACCGAGATCCAGGAGCCGAGGTTCAATTGCAGGGCGCCGCTAATCCCGTGACCGCTCGTGCAACCGCCGGCGAAACGCGCGCCGAAGGCCATCAGGATTCCGCCCAGAAATCCGACAACGCCGTGCAGAACGAGAGAGTCAGGGCCGAAGCGCGCGACCCAAAACGGCGGCAGCCAGCGGCCGGTGAATTCGCCGCCGGTGGCCGCGGCGATAAACGCGCCGGCGATTGTCGCCAGCACCAGAACAGTTTCCCAACCGAGCTTTGGCGGGTTCTCCTTGTAATAATCGAGCGAATCCGTGTGGCGCCGCGCGAAGAGCCGGCCGAGCGCGCCGGCCACGGTGGCATAAAACGACGACGCGCCGATTGCCTTGTCAGCGAAATAAAACGTCATCCAGCTCAGCACGCCGATCCCCGCGCCGACAAGATAGGGCGACCAGGCCGGGCCGGGAAAATTGCGCGCGTCGACGCGGGGCTCCGCTGCCATCGCGAGCGAAGGCATCAGGACGAGCAGGTAAACGAAAAGACGTCTCATTTTTTGATTTTCCCCTCCGCTTGGAAGCCCGCTTTTTTCCAGGCCTGCCAACTCCCCGGCACGTTGCGCACATCGGTGAAGCCTTCCTGTTTCAGAATGCTGGTGCCGATGCTCGCACGATAACCGCTGTCGCAATAAACGGCCGTCGTTTTTCTCTTCGAGAACTTCGCCGCCTTCTTTCGGATCTCGGGCAGAAACAAATGGTGCGCGCCCGGGATGTGGCCGCCTTTCCACTCGTCCGGCGTCCGGACATCGAAGATCTGGATTTTGGCCTTCGCTTTTTTCACGTCGTGCACGCTCATCTGCGGCACCTCTGCGAGCTCGAACCCGGCGTTATCCCACGACTTCATTCCGCCGACGAGGTAGCCGGCGAATTTGGTGTAACCGGTGCGGATGAAATACCTGACGATCTCCTCCAGCCCGCTGTCTTTCTCCAAAACGAGCAGGACCGGCTTTTCCGGGTCGAGCAGCCAGCCGGCCCAGATCGAAAGCATCGGCGAGCCACCGATGTTCAACGCGCCGGGGATGTGGCCGCCGCCGAAGCCGAGCATGGTGCGGGTGTCGATCAGGACGTTGTCCTTTTCCTTGATCGCTTCCTGAAACGCTTTTGGCGGCAGACCTGGCACGCGCGGCAGGTTGCCGATGATCTCCGGCCCCTTCGCGTTGATCTTTTTCATGCGCGGATAGTAGGTCGGCACCGGCGGCGCGGTGCTCAGCGCGTAGTCGGTGAACTCCTTCACGTCCTCGAATTGGAGGAACGGATTCGAATCGCGCTCGTAACCAATCGTGCTCTGCAGCCGATCGCCAATGTCGGCGCCGCAGGGCGAGCCCGCGCCGTGCGCCGGATGAATCATCACGCTGTCGGAGAGCTTGAGAAAATAATCGCGCAGCGTGTGGAACTGTTGCTTGGCCAGTTTCTGCGACTCGCTCGAGCCGAGCAGATCCGGTCGTCCCGCCGAGCTCACGAAAAGCGAGTCGCCGGTCAGCACGCCCCACGGTTTTTGCGCGCGCTCCTTTTCCGCCAGTTCGTAGCTCATGTGCTCGGGCGTGTGGCCCGGTGTATGCCGCGCGGTGATGACGGTCTTTCCGAGCTTAAAGGTATCGCCATCCTTCACCTTCTCGGTGTCGAAGCCGTAACGCGCCCCACCATCGTGGCTCGCGAAAATTTTCGCCGAATCAACCCGCGCGCAGAGCTCCCGCGCGCCGCTCATCAGGTCGGCGTGGATGTGTGTCTCGAAGATGTGCGTGATCGAGAGGTTATTCTCCCGCGCCATTTCAAGATACTTCTCCACGTCCGGCGTCGGATCGAAAACCGCCGCTACGCCCTCGCTGTCGTCCCCCACGAGGTAGGAAAGCTCTGCGATGCCGTCGGTCTGAATGCGTTCGAAGATGAGTGACATTTTTATCCTGAAAATTTTCGCGGCCTGCCGTTGCCGGCCGGTTGGGACCGCGGTCTGGGCTGCGGGGTGAATCCCCGGAACGCGCGCCGTGACATTCCTATATCGCGATGCAGCAATGCGCGATACTGCTTCGGACGTCGAAGGCACTGTATCACGATATGGTAGTATAGTCAGATGGCTCGCCCCGCAAAGCGTAAAAAATTATCCGACCGCGGCCTCCAGCTCGTGGCTCGCCGCTTCAAGGTCCTGAGCGAGCCGGCCCGGCTCAAGCTCCTCATGGCGCTCGAGCACGGCGAACAGCACGTCACCGCCCTGATCGAGCTGACCGATCTCACCCAGGGCAACGTCTCCAAACATCTCGGCATCCTGATGGATGTCGGGATGGTCGATCGCCGCAAACAGGGCCTGAACGCCTTCTACTTTATCTCCGACCCGCAGATTCTCGATCTCTGCGAGCTGATGTGCTCGAAGCTCGAGGCGGAATTCTCCAAGGACTCCGCCCATTTCCGTTAGGCGCGAATGAGGCCGCCCGTTGCCATCAGGCGGATTCGGCTGCTTTCGAACCGCCGCGGTAATGGATCACCGTTATCTTTTCCAGAGTAACGAGGCCGCCGTCCATCATCTCATCGAGGAACGGGAGCAGCGCGTTCACTTTTTCCTCGGCGTCGACGATTTCGATCACGATCGGGAGATCCATCGAAAGCCGAAGAATCTTGGCCGTGTGGATGCGGCTGGCGGCACCAAAGCCCATCGGGCCACGCAGGACGGTGGCGCCAGCCAGGTGGAGTTCGCGCGCCTTGAGCACGATCGCTTCGTAGAGCGGCTGGTGTTGCCAGCGATCGCTTTCGCCGAGGTAAATGCGGAGGAGCAGAGCGTCTTCGGTAATTTTCATGACGGTACGCCTAACGAGGCATGAGTAACAGCGCCGCGCTCCGGCCGAGCCAGACCGCGACGAGACAACAGACTAACGAAAGCACGGAATTGAGCCCGGCCCGGAACCAGTCGCCATCGCGCGCCAACTCGAGCGTCTGCAGGCTGAAGGAAGAAAAGGTAGTGTAGCCGCCGAGGATCCCGATCATGACAAACTGCCGGATGCGCGGCGCGACCAGGAACGGCCCACCCGGATCAGTCAGCGGGGCGAAGAACCCGATCACAAAGCAGCCGGTCACGTTGACGAAAAGCGTGCCTAACGGAAAAGTCTCGCCCGCGCGCTCGGCGACGAAACCGGAAGCCCAAAAGCGCGCCCCTGTCCCCAGCGCGCCGCCAAACATGATCCAGAGATAAGTGAGCATTGGAAAACTCCGACCGTTGCTTTTTATATCCGAAGCAACAGCAGGAGTCATCAGCGCAGGCGGTTCTCTCCGATTTCGGGCGGAAACGGCAAACTCCATTGCCCTTGGGCGCAGTCTATCGGTAACCGGCGCCGGTTCAACTCGGAGTTCGGTCAACGATATCGGCTTTATCGAATTGTAACTTGACGTCCATCGTTATATCGTTAAAAGAGACGATATAATGGCTCGTCCGCGCTCATCGATGCTCACGCCGGCTCATTCCCGTATCCTGCGGGCGATCTCACGAGTGATCGGAAGCGGATTTCCACCGTCGGTAACGGAGTTGGCAGATTCGCTCGGTCTAGCAGGGGTAACGAGTGTGATGCCAACATTGAGAATCATGGAGCGAAATGGTTTCGTTCTCATCGCCGGCGGCGGAGAGCGGGGCAAGCGACGCTCTGTGATCCTGACTCCTCGTGGAAAAGCGGCTCTTGCGATTGGAGGTCTGCCCGTGCTCGGGAGCGTGCCTGCTGGGCCCATGCGCGAGGCTTTGAGCCAGTGCGACATGGTCATCGACGAAGCCGAACTGCTGCGACATAAACAGGGTGATTTTTTACTCGTCGTAGATGGTGATTCGATGATCGGAGATGGCATCATGTCCGGTGACAAAGTTCTATTGCGGCCCGACGTACAGGTGAACGACGGCGAAATTGCAGCGGTACAGGTCGGCGACGACTACCGGGCAACACTGAAACATGTCCATTTTGGTCCCGGCAGAACCAAATTAACGCTCGCGGCTAGCAACCCGAAATATGCCCCGACCATTGTCGCTTCAGCGGACGTGCGTGTGGCCGGTGTTTACCGCGGGCTTGTCAGAGTCTGCGCTTAGCACTTCATCATGTCGGCGAAACAAACAGATATTACTTGGCCAGCGGAACCGCATACCATCGCAAAGGTGGAGGTTCTCAGAGCGTATTTAGTAGCGTATTTCCAGATACTCGGCACGTCGAAAACCGGCAGAGCTTGCTCTACGTCGATGGGTTCGCAGGTCCGGACGAATACCGGAACTTTCCACGCGGTTCGCCGTCCGCGGCGCTCCTCGCAGCTCGGGAAGCGATGGAAAATTCACGTGATCGTTGGAAAGCGGGCAAACTTCATTGCGCGTTTATCGAATCGGACACCAAGCGATTTGAAAATATGGTTCGCAGGATTGAACCGTATCGCGGACTAGCGTGGTTGGAGATTCACACTTACAACACCGACTTCGTTCGCGGATTGGCGAAATTGCGGGACGATGTCCCTGCTCCTTTTAGCAAATCGCACCCGCTCTTCGTGTTTATTGATCCATTCGGAGCCACTGGCTCCCTTTGCGACCATAAAAGACATTCTAGTCAGCGACTGCTCGGAGATACTGATCAACCTCGACGCCGACGGCATCGGTCGCATTTTCCGAGCGAAGGGAAGTGCAAACCACGACGCCCTGTTAACATCTATTTACGGCGATCGATCCTGGATCGCCGAACTCGACGACACGCAACCCTTCCCGCTGCTCTGTCGTAAGGCCCTCCATCTTTATACTCTGAAGCTGAGGGCGATTCCCGGCGTTCGATACGTGTTTGCTTTCGAGATGCAGAGCAGCAGCGGGACGCTGAACTATTTCCTCGTCTTCGCCAGCAAACATCCGCTGGGACTGGTCAAGATGAAAGAGGCTATGAAGCGCATTGATCAAGATGGAAGCTACCGTTTTGCTGACGCAGATGTCCTACAGCCCTCCCTGCTTCGCTTCGACAATCCGGAGCGATACGCGTCCGAGCTGCACAAACACTTCGAAGGTCGGCATGTGAAATACGAATCGCTCGACAACGAGATCACGGATTATGCTCTCAACCAGACGCCGTTCCGCAATGCGAAGAGGATGCTGGCTGAACTCGAGAAGCAAAATTTGATTCGCGTGGTAAGCCGGGATGCCAAGCGCCGCAAGGGTACTTTCAAAGAGGGCGTAGTAAAATCAGTAGAATTCCTTCGCACGACTCATGGGCTTCAATTCTAGTATTGAGTGGACAACGCATACCTTTAACCCCTGGTGGGGTTGCACAAAGGTATCGGATGGCTGCCGCTTTTGTTACGCAGAAGCACTCTCAAATCGCTATGGCCATAACGTATGGGGCGCGGGTAGGCCGCGCCGATTGATGAGCGATTTGCACTGGCAGGCGCCACTCGGATGGGATGCTGATGCGAAACGCAGCGGTCAACGCGCCCGCGTCTTCTGCGCTTCGATGGCAGATGTGTTCGACGAGCACGCTCCGGCGGGACAACTTGCTAGATTATGGGATCTGATCAGATCGACTCCCAATCTTGATTGGCAGCTCTTAACAAAGCGACCGCACCGAATCGCGCAAAGCTTGCCGTTCGATTGGGCCGCTGGTTACAGCAACGTCTGGCTTGGAACGAGTGTTGAAGATCATCGCGTGAGTAATCGCGTTCGCGAGCTATCTGGCGTCTCCGCTGTTGTCCGTTTCTTATCGGTTGAGCCCCTGCTCGGGCCTATTCGCCGGCTTCCGCTAAAGGGGATCGATTGGATTATTGTTGGAGGTGAGTCCGGGCCGAACGCGAGGCCAATCGAGGCCGAGTGGGTTTTCGATATTCGTCGGCAGTGCCGAGCCGCTGGCGTAGCATTTTTCTTTAAGCAATGGGGTGGGGTGAACAAGAAAAAATCGGGTCGCACGCTCTCCGGTCGAATCTACAACGAAATGCCGAAGCCGCGCCGTTTGTCTTCGGCGCTCCGGCAAGCGGCGTAGGAATTCCAGGTCTGCCTAACGATTTCGCCCTAGACCAGCGCGCCGCCGCAGCTCGAGCCGGCGCCGGCGGTGCAGCCGAAGCAGTGGTCGGCGGTTTGGATCTCGCGGTGCTCGACTTCGTTTGGATCGATGTCCCAGAGGCTGAGGGCGCGGCCTTCGTCGCGCCAGTGCATCTTCAGCATCTGGTTGAAATCGCAGTCGAAGACTTCGCCCTGCCAGCTGACGTTGATCGTGTTCCGGCACATCAGACCGTTCACGGTGCCCGGGTTAAAGGCGTCGTTCAGGAGCAGCATGTAATCGGCGAGCTGGTTGTTGTTCTTTAACCAGGAAGCGAAACGCGAGACCGGGAGGTTGGTGATGGTGAAGAGCTGGTTGAAGACGATTCCGAAATGCTCTTTCAACTCGCGCTTGTAATCTGCTTCCAGCTCGGCCTGCGGGCCGGGAAGGAAAGCGCCATTGGGATTGTAGACGAGATTTAGCGGGAGAGCGGGATCGATCCCGTAGCCTAACGAGTTGAGAAGTTGCAGCCCCTTGATGCTGCCGTCGAAGACGCCGTTCCCGCCTTGTTCGTTCACGTTTTCCGGCGTGTAACAGGGCATCGAAGCGATAATCTCGATCTGGTGGCGCGCGAGGAATTCCGCGTAATCCTCGAAGCCGGGCTCGAGCAGGATCGTCAGGTTGCAACGGTCAATGATATGCCGCGGCGGGGTGAGCGCTTTCAGGCGTTCCACGAAATATTTGAAATCCGGAATCATCTCCGGCGCGCCGCCGGTCAGGTCGACGGTCGGGATGTCGGTTTTGGCGAACCAATCGATCACGCGATCGATCGTTTCGCGGGTCATGATTTCCTTCCGCTTCGGGCCGGCGTTCACGTGGCAGTGAATGCAGGTCAGGTTGCAGAGTTTGCCGACGTTGATCTGGAGGATCTCCGTCTTCGCGTGCCGGAGCGGCAACGAGTGCTCGACGAGCTTGGCGGCAAAACGGTTCACGTTGGAAGAGTATCTCCGCTGCCCAGATATTCCACGACTTCCTGGCATTGCGGGTTTTCCAGAAGCGCGTCGCAGCAGGCAGTTTCGGCGATTGTCCCAGCGCCGTCGCGCACGCAAAGACAGGCCAGCCAATCGGTCACGCGCCGCGCCTGGCCGAGGTTGTGGGTCACGAGCACGATGGTGTGGCGTTCTTTTAAGTTCAGGATCAGGTCCTCGATCGCCTGGGTCGACTTGGGATCGAGCGCGCTGGTCGGTTCGTCCATTCAGGATCACTTCCGGCTCGGTCGCGAGCGCGCGGGCCAGGCAGAGGCGCTGCTGCTGGCCGACGGAAAGCGTGAGGGCGGAGTCGCTCAGACGATCGCGCACTTCGTTCCAGAGCGCCGCCTCGATCAAGGCGCGCTCGGCCGCTTCCGCGAGCGCGGCGCGCGAGAGCCGGCGCAGATGGCGCAACCCGAAGAGGACGTTTTCCTGCACGCTTTTCGGGAACACGACCGGTTGTTGAAAAAGAAACCCGATCCGCGCGCGCAGGTCGTCGGGGTCGATCGCGGGATCGTTGATCGAACGGCCACGATATTCGATTCGTCCACTCACCTTCAGCTCGGGCGTGAGATCGGAAAGACGATTCAGGCAACGCAGAAACGTGCTCTTCCCGGCGCCGGACGGGCCGATGATGCCGAAGACCTGGTTCGCCTCGATCGTGACGTTGACATTAGTCAAAATCGTCTTGCCCCGCGCGGTCACGCTCAGGTTCGAGACGCGGAAAACTTCCCGCGTCGCCACGGCGGTCTCCTCCTGGCGGCTGGTGCGGGATTTATCCATGAGCTTCGACGTGCATGCGCAGCCGGAACGGCAGGGCCACGACACTCAGCGCGAAGACGAGCGCGAGCAAGACCAGCGCGGAACCCCAGAGTTTCGCGCCCACCGCCGGGTCGAAGGAATCCTGCGCCAGAATGAAAATATGATACGGCAGAGAGAGGACCGGACTTTCCCGCACGCCGTGCGGCAAGGTCGCGCCGGCAAAAATCGTAGCCGTGAACATGATCGGCGCCGTCTCGCCCGCCGCGCGCGCGAGCCCGAGCAACGACCCCGTGATCAGCCCGCCCCACGATTGCGGCAGGATGACCGAGCAAATGATCTGCGACCGGCGCAGCCCGAGCCCGGTGGCCGCTTCGACATATTTCGCGGGGAGCGCTTTGATCCGCTCGATCAAGGCCACCGTGACGGTCGGCAGAATCATGATGGCGAGCAGAATGCCACCCGTCAGCCAGGATTTTCCCCAGCCGAAATAGTTGACGAAAACAATGAAACCGAAGATGCCGAAGACGATCGAGGGAATGCCGTTGAGCGTGTAAAGGAAGAGACCGAGCCGCGACTTCGCCGCCGCATTTCGCAGATAAACCGCGTGCGTGAGCGCGAGGCCGACCGCGATCGGCGCGCTGACCAAAAGCGCGGCTGTAATCAGGATCAGGGTACCAACAAGATTGTAGAAAATCCCTCCCTCGGCGCCGACCTGGCGGATTTGCTCGGTGATAAATGTCCAGCTCATCGCAGGCAAGCCGCGTTGCGCTATGACGAAGACGAGCCCGAGAAAAACGGCGCAGGCGAGCAACGTGCACAGGCCGCAGAGCGCGGGGAAAAGAAAATTAGAGACTCGCCGCATCGTGCGTCCTCCGTTGCCACGCGCCCGCGATCGTGACCGCGAGCACCATCGCCATCAGGATGAGGGCAAGCCCGACCATCGCCGCCCAATGAAGCGAGCCGCCGTAGGCGATGTTCGTTTCCGAGCCGCCGAGTTTGGTGGAAAGCGTCTGCCCCGCCTCGAGCCAGGCGCGGACCGAGAAAATATTTTGCGGCAGATTGTTGTCCTGCCGGCCGACCACCAGATAAACCGCAATCGTCTCACCGAGCGCGCGCCCCAATCCGAGCAAGAGCGCCGCGATCAATCCGCGCTTCGCTTGCGGCAACGAAATCCCGAGCACCGTCTCGGTCGCGTTTAGACCGAGACTGCGCGCGGCCCGGCGTTGGTCCGCCGGCACCCCGCGCAGGGCATCGTCGGCCAGGGTCATGACCGTGGGGAGAATCATCACACCTAACAAGACGCCGGCGGTCAGGAGCGTGTCGCCGCTCAGCGGCTCGAAACGAGCGAAGAGATCGTAAATCCAGTTGCGCAGAAACAGGATCCCGAGCAGCCCGTAAACGACCGAGGGCACGCCAGCGAGCAGCTCGATCGTGATCTTGACCGCGAGGCGCATTCGTTGCGGGAGAAATTCGGAGGTGAAAACGGCGGCTCCGATCCCAATCGGCGCGGCCAGGAGGAGCGCGATCAACGCGACCACGACCGTACCGTAAATCATGGGGAGCGCACCGAAAAGGTTGGCGCGGTAAAACCACTTCGTGCCGGTGATGTAGCCGAGCCCTTCCTGCCCCCAGACCGGGAGGCTTTGCACGAGAAAAATGAGGGTGAGCGCGGCCAGCGCGAAGGCCGCGAGCCCGCTGAAAACAAAGCTGGCGCTTTTCGTTAGGCTAGGCGCGCGGGCGCGGAGCGCGAGCGGCAACGAAGAGCGGGCGGAGATCACGGCGACCCCGTTTTCAACTGATCGAGCGCGAGGTAGCCATGTTTCTTGACCAGCTCCTGGCCCTGCGGCGAAAGCATGAAGTCGAGAAAGGTCTTCGCTTCCCCTTGCGGCTCCCCGTTCGTGATCAGGAATAGCGGACGGCTCATCGGATATTTATGCGTCGCGATGTTGTCCGGCGTCGGTTGCAGAACCTCGCCGCTCTCCGTCTTGACCCCAAGCGCGAAAACCTTCTTACCGTCCGCCCAGGAAGAGGAGAGCTGCGAGATCGCGCCGCGAGTCGAGCCGACTTTGTTGCGCGTCTCTTCATTCCCGCCAACCTCGGGCAGGCTGACCTGCGGGGCCTTCTTCGGGTCGCCGTAAGCCCAGTGCGCGAAGACTTCCCAAGTGCCGCGGCCGGGCTCCTTGTTAAAAAACACCACCCGCTCGTCTGGGCCGCCGACTTCTTTCCAGTTCTTCACTTTGCCTTCGTAAAGATCCTGGGTCTGCTGTTTCGTCAGCGCCTGGAGTCCGCCGTCCCAGACATCTTTCGAGACAATCATCGCGACCGCGTCCTCGCCGATGTGGATCGGGTTGAATTTCACCTTCGGATATTTGGCGCGATCATCATCGCTCACCGGCTTCGACGACATCCCGATCTGCACCTGGCCATCGCCGAGCGCGGATATGCCGCCCGAGCTGCCGCCCTGCGTGTCGACCGTGATGTCCATTTTCTTCTCCGCGCGCAGGATTTCCGCGCCTTCCGCGGCGGGTAGATTCACCGTGGTCGAGCCGTTGATTTTCAAAACGTCGGCCTGGGCGAAGGAGGCGAAGGCGAGGAGCGCGAAGACGGAAGTGGATATTTTCATTTGGTTAGGCTGATTCTTGATTTGATTGGCAGAGGTTGAAGCTACGATCTAAAGATGGCGCTGGACGCACAATATTCCGAGTCGGCCTCCAGGAGGCGAGGCGGTCGAGGTCGAAAGAGTAGCAACCGAAATCCAGGATTTTGCCATTCTCGTCGACGCGGACTTCGAGCTTGGGCGCAATCGCATAGCGCCGCTGCGCGCCCTCGGACAGAGCCCAACCTAACGAAGCGCGCTCGCGCCGACTGCAAGGTTCTCGAATTCACCGACGCCATAGGCATCGGGCGCGACGGCGAACTTTCCTTCCGGCGTCGTGCCGCAGAGCCAGGTCGTTAACTTATCGACATAGTTGTCCAGATGCCGGATTTGCTGGATGCCGTGTTCGACGATCGGATCGAGCGTCGAGGCGAAGAGAACGCCACCGTAGCGCGTGGTCTGCCAGGTGATGATCTCGCCCTTGTCGTTGCGCTGCACGACTTCGCTGTACTCGGGAATGCGGGTGTAAACTCCGTGGATGTGCCAGCAGGCATGGCGTGGTTTCAGGCCGCGATAGACCGGATGGTCGTAGTTGGTTTCTGAGATTGGCGGGTTGTTCGGGTTCTCGACCCACCAATAATTGTTGACCGGGCGATCCTCCCATTGCGCATCGAGCCAGAGCGGCAGGCTGTCGCCGAAGACCGCGATTTTTTTCTCCTCGGAAAGGAAACGGTAGAGGGTGTCTTTGCGCCTAACGAGGGCTTCCTGATTCGATTGGAAGGGAATGACGAGCGCCTGGAGATGCCGAATGCTGACGTCAACCAGCTCGTGCACGTAAACCAGTTCGTAGAGGTCGCGATACTTGGGCGCAGTCGCCATCGCGTACTGCGACCAGACGCCGTTAAACACCAACCCGATTTGTTTCATATCTTGCTTCCTTTCGTCTCGCTGCGAGTTCCAATAAATGTTGGTTTAATCCGGCGATCCCATCGTCGATCCCAGGACGGCGCCGGTAGTCGCCGACCGGTCCGCTGGCGGTCAGAACCATCAAGCCGCCGGTGCTGACTTCATCAAGCACCATGATGGGGCGACGCCAGGTGTCTTCGAGCACGACGTCAGCCTCGGGATTGGCCTCGATGTAGCCGCAGGCCCACCAGCCAGTGATGCCGTGGTTGTAGTTGAACTTGTCGAGATTGAGGCCATCGAAGAGTCCGTAGCGGTCGGTCCTGACGGCGAGAAGAAAATCTTTGGTCGCCCTGGTATTGTCGTGCTTCCACTGGTTGCCTGGAATCCAGTTTGTGAACCAGCCGCAGAAGCAGAAAAGCGTGTTCCCTGCCTCCAGAAAATCGTGCACCTGGTCTTTGATCCTGAGCATGGCGACATGATCGGAGCCGTTAGGCACAATGAGCAAATCGATCCCGGAGAGGTCTGGATTAAAATCTTCCGTGATAACCTCGATCCGGTACTCGACCCGATCGTTGGAGACATAGGCCTCGTTCAGGCCGACGATGGCGTTGGAGACGACGAGCGCTTGGAGCATGATCCTTGATTGGTTTAAGCGGCCGACTGTCCTGCGGTGGCGGGTGACTTGGGCTCGAGTTTCTGCATGTCGTAATGCCGTTCGAAAAATTCATCGCACCAGAGGCAAATGTTGCCATCGGCCTTCGTGCGCTCTTTAGCATACGCTTCGCCCACGCCGATGGACTCCCCCATCTTCCAGGGATCGCCCTGGTTGATCTGGCGAAAGATTTCCGACTTTGACATGCGTGCGAGAACATCGACTACTTTTTCGGTGCGCGCGTCGCCCATCGGATAACGCGTGCCAGGGCAGCAGGGATTGATTTTCCAAAGCTGAATCGAAAGCTCCTGCGGTAGATCGGTGCCACCGAGGAAACCGCGGCCGCCACTCAGAATGGCGCAGAAGTTATGCTTCGGATCGCGCAGCCAGATTTTGTTTTGCAAGGCGCGTCCGCGCGCCCAATTGCCGCCGAGCCACATCTCTTCGTTCGCGCCCCAAAAGCCGTAGGAAGCGCCACCGGTCATGATATAGGTCTCCTTCTCGATCAGCGGCCTGGTGTGGTCGTCGCTCATCCCGCGTGAGCGGAAGAGTTCCTCCAGTTGAGCGCGGCGGGCGCCCGCGTGTTTGTGAAAACGATCCATGCTCGCGATGTCGATCCGTGTGACCCCGTGCGCGATCAACTCGTCGAGGATTTCGCCGGTCAGCAAATCGCCGTTGGTCTGGAGCATGATCTGCGTTTGGTCGCAGTATTTTTCGCGGAGCGCGTCGAGGATGGCGAAGAGCTTCGGGCGTTCCGTTAACGGTTCGCCTCCGGAGAGGATCAATCGGTCGAGCTGCGGCGGAAGATGGCCGACGATGGCCAGGCAATCTTCGAGCGAGATGCGTTCGCCTTTCGGGCCGGAATTATTGTAGCAATGCGCGCACGTGTCGTTGCAGAGCTGGGTGAAAACCCAGTAGATCGATTCGTAATGCTCGAAATCGCACGGTTCCATCGTGCTCATTCTATCACAATACCGAGTGCTCGACCTTGAGCGCTTCCCAAAAACTCAACTCGGCACCCACCCCTGTATCCGGATCGTTTACGAATTCCTCTTTGCTGGCAAAGCTGCGCAGGCGGCCGGCGTCCATCTGCGCCATCCGATCGCCCATGATGAGCGATTCCTTCAAGTCGTGGGTGACGAAGATGGCGGTGATGGCAAACTCGTGCGCGACTCGCTTAAAGAGTTCCTGCATCTGCGCGCGAATCTCGGCGTCGAGATTGCTGAACGGTTCGTCGAGCAACATGAGCGCGGGATTGATGATGAGCGCGCGGCCAAAGGCGACGCGTTGCCGTTGACCCCCGGAGAGCTGGTCGGGCCTTTTGGTGCCATGCGCGGAAAGGCCCAGATGTTCGAGCATGCGGGCCGTTTTGGCGATGATCTCCGCGCCGCGAATTTTTCGCAGGCGCAATCCGAAAGCGACATTTTCGAAAACGTTCAGGTGCGAGAAGAGGAGCGACTCCTGATAGAGATAAACGATGTTCCGATGTTGCGGCGCGACGTGATTAATGCGGGCGCCGCGGAGGAAGAGATCACCGGCGTCCGGTTCGAGCAGACCGGCGATTAACTTCAGCAAAGTGGTTTTACCGCACCCGGAGCGACCCAGGATGCTCAGCGTCTGATGTTCCGCCAAATCAAGCGCGAGCTGCCGCAGAACCGGCTCGCCGCCGAAGGCTTTTGTGAGGTCGCGGATTTCCAGGAACATGCTTAAACGGGTTTGAGAAGGAAGCGGCGGTTGAGCCAGAAGAGGGCGACGGGTGGCGTAATCAGGAACAAAGCGCTGACCGCGGCGAGCGGCATGTTTGCCTCGGTGATGAAGGCGAAAAGGCGAACGGTAAGTGTCTGAATTTTGCCGCCACCAATGATGAGCGCGAGGCCGTAATCGAACCACGAAATCAGAAAGGTCTGGCAGAAGCAGACGAGAAGCGGCCCGCGCGCGAGTGGAATCAAGACGCGGCGAAAAGCCGTCCAGGTGCCGCCGCCGAGGGTGTAAACCAAATCTTGCAGAGCGCGAAGTTGCGGATTCCAAAAGCGGACAAAAAAGACCACCGCAAAACCGTAGGCGATGATGCTCTGCCCCGCGACGAGTCCGCTGAAATGATCCGCGATGCCGAGTTTAATAAAGAGGTAGAGCAGGCAAGTGCCGAGAATGACCGGCGACATAACAAAGGGCACATAAGCGAGAAAGAGAAAAATTCGACGGCGCGGATGATAGGCGATGTAGCGACTGGTTAGAAATCCTGCCGCCGTCGCGGCTACCCCAACGCTGGTCGCCGTGCCGAGCGAGAGGAGCAGACTCGTCCCGAGAGCGCCGGATTTGAAGACGGTCCTCCAGGCCCCTGCGCCAAGATCTTCCGGCCAAATCGACGGATAATTCCAGCTCCGGGCGAACGATTGCACGATGAGAAACGACAAGGGGAAGAGGCAAAGCATTGCGAAGATGAGCGCGAGGCACTTGTGCGAAATGCTCGACGCCCTCATGCCGCGCGTTCCTCCGGCCGGCGAAAGATGAACACGAGCAGCAGGAGCAAGAGCGCGGTGTAAACCAGGGAAATAACAAAAGCTTCCGGCTTCTGCGCGAGCTCGAAGAGACCGAACTTCCGGCGGGTCAGAAGGGAGATCATGAGCGGTGTCTGCGGACCGACCACGAGCGGAATCTCGAACGAGCCCAGCACGAAGATGAAGTAGAGGAGAAGATTGGCGGACGATTTCCGCAGGAGGATGGGCACGGCCACGCGCCAGCGGCTCTGCGCCGCCGATGCGCCTAACGAGGAAGCCAGTTGCCGCAACCTATCGATTTTCTCGACCTCATAGATTTGCAGCATGGTGAGCGCGAAGAACGGCACCGCCAGCAGCAGATGCGCCGCGATGATTCCAATCCCAAGCGGGTCGTTCACCAGATTAAGAAAATGCTGCGGATCGCGCACCAGCCCGAGGCCGTGGCCAATCCGCGAAAACAATCCCGCTCCGCTCATCCATCGCGAAACCAGGAAAGCGGCGACCAATCCCGAGAGAGCGAGCGGGACATAGAGAAGAGAGGCGAGAACTCCCTGGATCAACTGGCGATGAAAGGTCAGCACAATGACGACGGCGAACGCTCCGCCGACGCAGACGACCGCGAGGGCAACGCTGCCACTAAAGATGAAGGACCGCAGAATTTCGTCGCCGGTGAAGGCTCCGGCCCAATATTTCCAGGTAAATCCACGCCCGAAGAAACCGGCCAAACCTAAGCTATACGCGCCCGCATACCCGACAGACCAGACAATCGGTCCGACGGCCCCGATGAGAAAGAGGACCAGGCCGGCGAGTCCGGCCTTATCTCTCAATAACCTGTTTCCGGAAATCCTCATTAAGCCGAATCATGTATTGAGAAGCAGGTTCGGGCAGCGCCTTCGGCTGAAGCTCGGAGCGCGGCGGGACGTGGGTGCGCTGCGGGATGTGCCGAAATTTCTCCTGCCAGGCCCCCGGGAGTTTCTCGAGCGCGAGCACAGTGCCGTCGCCCCAGACCGCCGGCCTCGCCTTCTGGAATTGTGCTTCCGGCGAGATGAGAAAATTGCAGACCGCCATCGCGGCGGCGGCGTGTCCGGAACGCTTCGCGATTCCCATGTAGTGCGTGTTTTGAATCGTGCCGGTGTCGAGCACGTAGCCGCGCGCCGTCTCGGGAAAGATTCCCTGCAAGATTTTGTTATCCACTTCACCGTCGTTATTGCTCATGGTGAAATCGATCTCGCCGCTGGCGAAGAGTTGATGCATTTGCGCGACGCCTTCCGGGAAAGTCTTCCCGTTCTTCCAAAAGTTTGGCTTGATGCCGTTCAGATAATCCCAGAGCTGAGCGGAGTATTTCTCATACTTCGCTTGATCGAACCTCCCTTGCAGCTCCGCAGGTCCGCCCGCGAAAGCGTAGAGGAGACTCTTCAGGAAGGTGAGCCCGGTGAAGCTCGCGTCGAAGGTGAACCGGCCCGGATGCGCCTCTACCCAGGGGGCGAGTTCCTCCTTCGTGCGCGGGGGGTTCTGAACCCGCGCGGTATCGTAAACGATCGCCAATTGCACGTTGCCCCAGGGACATTCGTAACCGTTCACTTCCTGCTGAAAATCGTAACGGATAAATGGATTCTGAAAATCAACGTACTGCGCATTCGGGAGTTTGTCGGTAAAGGGGCCAACCAACCCATCAATCTGCCGGAGTTGATAGAAGGTCTCACCGTTGATCCACATTAAGTCGTAGGCGCTTTCGCTTTTGCCCGCTTCGCGCTCGGTCATTAATTTCGAAACCAGATCGTTGCCCTGACCGCCGACGATGTTGAGATGCACCCCATATTCCTTTTCCACGCCGGGAACGACGAACTCCCGCATGTATTTGTTGATCAACGGATCGCCTTGCCACATCACCAGCGTGACCGTCTGGTCGCGCGCTCTCTGCGTGATTTCGTCCCAAGTCAGCTTCGTGACGTCGACCGGTGAAGGAGGCTTTGGTCCGCAAGCGCTCAGCGCCAGGGTGCACCAACCAAGAATCAGAATGCCTTTCGTCACCATGGCGGAAGACGGCTAGAACCTGATCCGGACGGTTCCTTCGACGCGGAATGGCAAGTCCGGATAAACAATCGCGCTGCTCAAAAACCCGCCCCCGAAAAAGCCGAAGCTGGGCGAAAAATTCTTCTCGTCGGTCAGGTTCAGGAAATCGAGACGCGCTTCCCAATGCGGCTGTTTGTAGAAGACCGCGGCGTTGATCGAGTACTGAAATGGAATGATGACTTTGCCGAGAACATCGAGGTGATAGCGGCTGGTCTCGACCGCGCCGATGCTCGCGCCGACTCCGCTATTGTGGGTATAGCTGAGAAACTGGCTGGCCAGCACATGCGGGAAGCCGGCCGCTTCGTAATCGTTAGGCGGGAAACTAAAAAAGTTCGGACTGCCGACTCCGGTGCCCTCCACGATGTCAGGTCGCGTGGTATCGAAGGCGTCGAAAACCACCCGGTCGTTCTGGAGCACGCCGCCGACGTTATCGAGCTTCGCGCCGAGATAGCTGATGTTGAAATTGGCAAAGAAATTGCGGTTCGGCTGATAAGTCGCTTCGAGTTCGAGGCCCTTGGTGTTGTAAGCGATGTTCCCGCCACCGAAGACGCTGCGGCGATTCAGCGTCTGATAAAACGCCGCCGCCGCGACATACGCCTTGTCGTCCAAAAAGCTGAACTTGGAGCCAACCTCATAGAGCTCGCTCGCAATATGAAAATTGTTTGCCTGAATGGAGTTATTGACCAGCGGCAGACCTCCACCGAGGGCGGAGTTATAGGACTGGCTGAAGCTATAGGTGGCGTAGGTCGTATTCCAAGGGAAGAACTTGTAAGACAAGCTGGCGTGGGCCGCTCCTTCCCCCACCACGATCGAGTCGGATTCGGGCTTGAAACCAGCGGGTGGAATCGGGTCAGTCGAATCCGCAAAGATCAGGTCGCCTCGACCGCCGATGAGAAGATTCAGCTTGTCGGTGACAGCGAAGTTATTCTGCAGGAAATAGCCGAGCTGATAGATGTTGGACTCGTTGGTATCGGCGTTGCCGGACAATCCGATGTTCCCCTGGCTATCCAGTGCAGTGGGATAGTTGGCGCCCGGTGAGACAAGGGCGTTACCACCAAAACGGCCGGGATAACCCGGTAATTCGAGACTCCCGGTAATCGAGTCCCGCGGGAAGAAACGCGTGCTTAAAGGCGCGGTGAGATCGATCGCGTTATCGTTCTCGAAATTAAAATTGCTAAAGCCGCGCACGTGGTTGAAGCGAAAGTCGAGGCCGGTGATCAACTCGCTTTGCGGTCCGGGAGCCAGATCGGCGACTTCAGTCACACTCTTGCCATCCTTCGAGAACGAGGCTGGCGGCGCTGCTTTTCCGGTCCCGAATGGCAAACCGTATTTCAGATGCAGCTCGGTCCGATTCTCGACCGTGTAGTTGTTATCGATGATCTCGACGAAGCTGTTCGCGTTTTGCGTTTCCTTGTCCAGATATTGGAACGAGGAGCGATTTACGAGGCGAAGATTGGGACTGAGATCAAGCGTGACGATTCCTTGCGAGTAAACCGTGTGCGCACTGCTTCCGTCGCCCGGCGCGGTGTCGACCTGATTGCGCGGGAGGTGCACGAGGCCGGTCGGATTCACCACCGCGCGAAAACCCTTGTAGTTGGTATTGCTGGGATCGTTCGGGTCGGTCGCGGTGCCGGTGACGTAAAGGCCGTTATCGATCAGGTTCTGGGTCGGACGATTGAAGCCTGCATTGTCGGGATAGTGCGGAACGTTGAAGTATTCGACGTTGAAATCGATCCGCAGGTTATCGTAAGGCTGGCTCGTCAGCGCGAGATAGAAATCGTGCGCCTTATATTCAACAAAATCATAGAAGCTTCCCGATTCCTCACCCTCATAACTGAAGCGAAAGGCGGTCTTCTTCTGCGAATCGAGCGGCCCGCCGAAATCCAGCCCCCAGCGATATTGATCGTATTGACCAACGGTCGTGAAAGCTTCCCCGTGAAAGCCATCGAAGTAAGGCTGCTTGCTGGCGAAGTTGACATAACCGGCAACACGATTCGTCGGCCCATAGATTGCGCTGGGCGGACCTTTGATCACATCGAGCTGCTCGACCGGGTTGAAGGTGAAGGGAATGCCGTAACCGTTGTTGCCCCCATTTCGACGCAACCCGTTTTCGAAGACTTCGCCATCCTGCCCGCGAATCTGCGGGAGCCCGGGGACGCCAAACTGCGCGGCGGTAAAGACGTTCGAGGCCGCCCGCGACAGATCGTCGAACTGGCGAATGTGCTGCTCCTCGATTTGCCGGGACGAGATGATCGTGACCGAGCGTGGCGTGTCCTTGATGTTGAGTTCGGTGCCGAAGACCGAGCTGAGCGGTCGCTCCGTTGGCAGGACTTGTTCTTCGAGCGGGATTTCTTCGCCGGTGACGACGATTTGTTCGGTGCTGGCGGGGGGACGAGTGACCGCGTTTTGCGCGCACAGGGTGGTGGCGCCCAAGGCGATGAAAGAAAACAAAGCGACGGTGACTCGTCGCGGGGCAAGATCGATAATTTGAGAAAAATGGCTGGTCATAAAATAGCTACTGGCCCGCGGCACAACCCGCCGCGATAGGGTTTGGATTGGAGAAGTGGGCCGCGTGCGCGGACCACCCAAAGACGCAGTGGATCAGGCGAATGCCGGCGGCGGCAATTGCCAGCGCACGCGAACGCGTTGTGCGGCCAGACTAACGAAAAACCGGGCGGCACCTAACGACCCGCCAATCTTGCGCAGGACAAAGCGGAGCAGGCGCGCGATCCAATCGTGGCCGCGCGCCACCAAACGCAGATCGGCCCACGAATCCAGATCGTGTTTGACCGCGAGGGTCGCCACCGTGACGCCGCAGGTGCGCAACTGGGCGTAATCCCGATCCGTTTTCCAGCGAATGCCGGAGAGCAAATGCCGGTCAGCCGTCCGGAGGCCGATCAAATAACAGCCGCCGCGATGGTCGGGGCCGAGCACGAGGCGATGGTTGGAAAGTTGGGCGAAAGCCGACACGATATCGTCCGCGTTGAGGCGCGGGCAGTCGCGCCCGATCACCACGACTTCGTCGTAACCGAGCGCAGCGATGCGGAGGACGGCGTTTTCAAGCTTCTCTCCGAAGCTGGCGCCACGTTGGAGGTGGACGTTTGGGCGAGAACGCGCCAGCACGCTTCCCGATGTGAAAAGATGAACGTCCGCGGGCAGGTCTGGCGTCTTGCGCAATGAGTTTAACTCAAACAGCCCGCGCAGTGATTGCGGCAAGCGACGCTTCGCCAAATCCTGCCCGAGCTGATCGGCAAAAACCAGGATCGCTTTACGGCGCGCGTGGGGATCTTGAGTCACAGAGGATATCGAAGCACGTTATTTCAGCCGGGATGGGAGTGAAAGTGCAAATCAGCAGCAGCTGCCGCCGTCGCAGCAGCTGCTCGCGTCGGTCGTGACCTTGTAGTCCTGGCCTTTGGTTTCTTTCGGGTGCCGGCGGGTGGTGCGCGAGCAATCAAAGGGCTTCGCTTCGCCTAACGGAATGTCGCCGCGCGGTTCGACGAAGTCGAAGAACTCGGCGTAAGGCGCCTTGCGATAGAGGTTGTAGGTCTTGTCGCAAACCGCATAACGAACGCCGCGCTCCATCCGGTGGTTGTCGTCGTCGAGCACTTCGCGGAATGGCCCGCGATAGATGACCGCCTGGTTGCGCTCGAAGCAGGCGCCTTGTTTGCCCTTGAACGCCTCGATCGTTAGGCTACGGAATTCGAAACCCTCGACCGTTTGCCACGGTTGCTCGTCCCGTTTTAGAATCTGGATTCCATAGAAGCCGGCCTCGCTGAAGGCCTGGAGAAATACTTCCTCGGTCAAGGCGCCCGAGATGCAACCGCTCCAGAGTTCGGGATCGGTCTGCAAATGTTCCGGCACTTCTTCGTCGGAGACGATGTCGGAAATGACGGCGCGCCCGCCTTTTTTCAAGACGCGGAAAATTTCCTCGAAGAGTTGCCGCTTCGATTTCGGCTCAACCAGGTTGAGCACGCAATTGGAAACGACCACGTCGATCGAATCGGTCGCGACGAGCGGATGTTTGACCCGCAATTCCTGGGCGAGCTCATCGGCGCGGAGAAACGAGGCCGCGTCGGTGATGGGGCGCGCCTGCAATTCGGCGTCGAGCTTTTCCAAATCGAGAGCCAAATCCTGGATCCGGCCCTTCCGGAACTCGACGTTGTTGTAACCGATCCGCTCGGCCACGATCGGAGCGTTCGTGCGCGCGACCTCGAGCATTTCGTCGGTCATGTCGATCCCGATCACCTTCCCGTTAGGCCCGACGACCTGCGCGGCGATGAAACAGATCTTGCCCGTGCCGCTGCCGAGATCGAGCACCGTCTCGCCATCACGAAGATATTTGCTCGGGTCGCCGCAGCCGTAATCGCGCTCGATCACCTCCTGCGGAATAACCTTGAGGTATTCGGGGTTGTAATCGACCGGGCAGCATAGCTTCGCCTCGGCGGCCTTGGCTCCCGCGGCATAGCGTTCCCGGACGGCGGTTTCGGCGTTGATCGTGCTCATGTGGATGGAGTGGAGTCGTTGATAATCGGATCGAATACGTGAGAGGACCTTCCGGGGCGGATAATTCCATCGGCTGGAAAGAAAGGGCTCGCGCGCATTTTGTTACGCCCGGCATACGGGAAAGGATGCCGCGCCGCAAGAATTTAAAGGAACGCGTCAAGCTTTGCGGCCGCAGCATTTTACCGCTGGATGTTCGGGGACGCGAACAAAGTTTGAACAGGCGGGCCTTCTGTGAGACTAAGTATGCCGTGAGATCCCGCCTCGCAGCCCAGC
>JBBPZS010000148.1:0-10709 GCA_038198605.1 Chthoniobacterales bacterium
AGCGGGGATCGATCGCAACGCGGTCTACGTCACGAACACGGTCAAGCATTTCAAATGGGAGCCGCGCGGCAAACGACGGATCCATCAAAAACCCAACTCACGCGACATCGCCGCCTGCCGGCCCTGGATGGAGGCGGAGCTTCGCGTCGTTAGGCCGGGCGTGCTGGTCTGCCTCGGCTCGACCGCGGCCCAGGCGCTCTTCGGTTCGTCGTTTCGGGTCACGCGCGAGCGCGGGAAGGTGCTGGAGTCGGAGTTCGCGCCGCGCGTCGTCACGACAGTGCATCCCTCCTCGCTTCTGCGGCAGCCCGATGAAGAGAGCCGCCGGCGCGAGTACGCGCTTTTCGTCGACGACCTGCGGGTCGCGCTTCGTGCGGTGTTGTAGACGCTTCGCCCTGCGAAGCGCGGCCGTCAGCTTCCGTTCGCAGCGTCGGCCCGCCGCAATCCGCCCACCCGCGCCGCCCCGAGGGCGGCGTCTACAATACTCTTTTGGCGTCGCGCTGGGCTCGGCTTCCGGAGTCTCTTTCTTCTGCGCTCGCGTCGCTTTCCCAGCGGTCTTGGCGCCGAGCTTCACGCTCTTGGCTTCGAGCGAGCCGTCTTCTTTTTTCCAATAGGAACCGCGCACCTGTTCGTCAGCCACGATGTCGGCCATGGTCGCGGCGACGTCGTTCTTGGTGATCTTCGTCTCGTCGGTCACCTTGATCGTGTGTTTACCGACGGTGAAGGTCTTGGCACTGGCGTCGACGGAGGCAATCTTGCCGCGGTAGGCGGTTGGGCGCGGAGGTTTAGCTGTCGCCTCGGGTGAAGCGCTGGCGGTAGCTGTTTCCGTGGTTTTCTTTTCCTTGGCCGGCGCGGTCGACGGAGTGACGAGGATGAAGGCCGCGAGACAGAGCGCGGCGGTGATTGGGAGTTTCATTTTCATATGGGTTGTGGTTTTGGTTTCGTCGGCCGGTTTATCCGCGCGCAGCTCGTTATGCAATCTAAATTCTTGCCCCGCCGGCCCCTCGCGTCCTAGCCTGCCGGCAATGTCCGGCCCCGAACGCTACGCCCAGCTCCGCGCGACGGCGAAAATCCGCGAGCGCCCGCTTTTTTCGCAGACGCGCACTTTCAGCGAGCTCGAACTACAGGCGCGCTGGTTCGCGGGCGAGTTTGGGAAAACGTTTACCGGTACTGCGGAAGAGACGATAGAGATCGTGCAATTTGGAACCTGGAATCGCGAAGCCGGTCCCGACTTTTCCGATGCTGCCCTCCGTCTCGCGGGCGGCGAGATTGTGCGCGGCAGCATCGAGTTTGAGCTGACCGATCAGAACTGGGAAACGCACGGGCACGCCACCAACCCGGCCTTTGACGACACCATCCTGCATGTCTTCGTCGAGACGACCGGGCGCGCTTTTTTTACCCGCACCAGCCAACACCGGGAGGTGCCGCAGGTGCTGGTCGATCCCACGACGTTGCCCGTCGCGTTTTCGCTCAATCTCCCGCTCGCGCGTCCGGGGCGTTGTCACGCGCCGTTGCGTGGGCAGCCGGAGGAAAAAATCTGCAGCATCCTGGAGGCGGCGGCGCAGTTTCGTCTCCACCGCAAAGCGCAGCGCCTGCAACGGCTGAGCGAGCTGCACGGCGGCGAGGAAGCGCTTTACCAGGAGCTGGCCGCGGCCCTCGGCTACAAGCAAAACAAACTCCCTTTCACCCTGCTCGCGCAGCGGATGCCGGGAAAAAATTTGCGTCAGCGGGCGGAGGAGATCGAGGCGGTCCTCTTTGGCCTGGGAGGATTTCTGACCGCGCCGGACCTGGCCAAATTCGCCCGCGGGACACGGCAATATTTGCGCGTTCTCTGGGACCAATGGTGGCCGCGGCGGGTCGAGCTGGAACGGCTCGTTCTGCCGCCGCGGACCTGGCGCCTGAGCGGGACGCGCCCGCTCAATCATCCGCAACGACGCCTGGCCGCGCTCGCTGGAATCGTGGCCGGCTGGCCGAAGCTGCTTCGGTCGTTAGGCAAGGAAGAGCTCGGCCCGGCGCGAGAATTTTTTCTCGAGCTCAGGCATCCCTATTGGAACTTCCATTACACCCTCACCTCCGAGCCATCCGCAAAAGAAATGGCGCTCGTGGGCGAGACGCGGATCACGGAAATCCTGGCCAATGTCATCCTGCCCTGGCGGCAATTACAGGAGCGCGCGGTCTGGCCGGATTTCGCCCGTCTGCCGTCCCGCCTGACGAACCGGCGAATCGAGACTGGCGCGGCCCGGCTCTTCGGGGACGACCCGCGACGGCGGCGTTTTCTGCGGACGGTGGCGCAGCAGCAGGGTTTGCTGCAAATCTACGAAGACTTTTGCTTGCAAGACGAGTCCGACTGCGCGCAATGTCCCTTCCCCGAGCAAATGCAAAAATGGACCTGAGGAAAACGACCACGGGGCGCGCCGCCTTCACCCTGATCGAGTTGTTGGTCGTCATCACCATTATCGCGATCCTAATGGCGCTCCTTTTTCCGGCCTTTAGAGGGGTGCAGGATCAGGCGAAACGAACGCAGGCAAAGAATGATGTGATGCAGATCGTGACGGCGGTGAATGCGTTTTATACCGAGTACGGCCGATACCCTCTGGATCAGCCTGCCGGGACGACAACCGACGTAATTCTACCCAACAACGGATCCGTGATGGACGTTGTCCGCAACGATCCCGCGCGCGACCCGACCACAGTCTCTGCACTCAATCCCAAGGGAATTGTTTTCCTGACTCCGCCCACGGTGAAGGATGCAAACAATCCTCGGTCCGGGATTGCGTCGCAGAACACCAATGTCTCCGGGATCGGTGTCGTGGCAGGTGATTTTGTCGATCCGTGGGGTACTCCCTACGTCATCGCGATCGACGGCGATTATTCCGGCTTTGTGAAAGTGGATCCGGATTTGAAATACGGGGATCTGACATACACGCAGGATCCGCCGGCAGCTGGTCCAGCGGCCATTCAAGGCGGAATGATCGGAGCGAGTTACGGCAAGGATCAGGTCAAGGGCCGGAAGAACCCGGTAAGCGATAAATTCGCCGACTCTGACGACGTCATTTCCTGGCAATAGTTGCAGTCTCTCAACTCTCAACTATAGACTCTCAACTCCCCCACGCGGGTGTAGTTCAATGGTAGAACGGCAGCTTCCCAAGCTGCATACGAGGGTTCGATTCCCTTCACCCGCTTTCCCTCTCGGTAGCCGATTCCCGATCTAGGATCTGGCGCTTTTACCGGCTGATTTTTTTGCCCGCTCATAACCGAGCCGCGTCACCTCTTCCACGGCCTGGCCGACGGTCGAAAATTGGTCGTTCATGAGCGCTAAAAAGGCCGGGCGCAACGGTCGGGCGCCGAGGACGGTTGTAGTCGAGCGTTTCCAACCCACGTTGCCGGCCAGCAAGGTGCGCGAGAGTTAACAGTTAATCCTCGTCCGCCTGGGTGACGCGCGCCCTGATTATGGACCGGAGCCAGACGGAAGAAATTCCCCTGCCTAACGAAGGTCGCGGCCTCAAAGCACTTTCGTCCGCGCCTGATTTTCCGGGCCCACTTTGAATGCGTCTTTCCAACAGTCGAAAATCGTTTACTTCTAAATATGTCCGATGAATTCGAACCAGCGATTCCGGACCCGCTCGCGAGTCCGCCGAGCGATCCGCTCGATGAATTGTTCATCTTCGGCAGCGTGGAAACGCGCCGGAAATTTCTGAAAAAAGTCGCGGGCACCAGCGCTGCGCTCACGCTCGGCCCGCACCTGATGGGATTGTCCGATCTCCAAGGTGCGCCGGCGGCCCCCACAAACCACTCCATCACCATGGTCGACGTCCAACTCAGAATTAACGGCGCAGTTCACAAACTCCGCCTCGATCCGCGGACGACGCTGCTCGATTTGCTCCGGGAAAATCTGCAGCTCACCGGCTCGAAAAAAGGCTGCGATCACGGGCAGTGCGGCGCCTGCACCGTTCTGGTGAATGGCCGGCGAGCTAACTCCTGTCTCCTCCTCGCCGTCACCCTCGAAGGGGACGAAATCACGACGATCGAAGGCCTCGCTCAAAACGGTCAGCTGCATCCGATGCAGGCCGCCTTCGTCGCGCACGATGGATTTCAATGCGGCTATTGCACGCCCGGCCAGATTTGTTCCGCGGTCGCCTGCGTCCAGGAAGGCCACGCCAAGGACGACGCGCAGATCCGCGAGTTTATGAGCGGCAATCTCTGTCGCTGCGGCGCCTATCCCAACATCGTCGACGCGATCAAGGAAGCGCGCGGGCAAATGGGAGGCGCGGCCTCATGAATCCCTTTTCCTATTCCCGGGCGAACGATGCGCAGGGCGCAGTCAGCGGGGTGGCGGCGAATCCGAAGGCAAAATTCCTCGGCGGCGGAACGAACCTGATCGATCTCATGAAAATGGGCGTGGAACGCCCCGAGCAACTGGTCGACATCAACCGGCTCGATCTCGCCCAGGTGGAGGAATTGCCTAACAATGGCGGCGTTCGCATCGGAGCCCTTGTGCGCAACTCCGACCTCGCCGAGCACCAGCTCATTACCTCGCGTTATCCGGTCCTGAGCGAAGCGCTCCTTTCCGGCGCGAACCCGCAACTGCGCAACCTCGCCACCACCGGCGGCAATCTGCTCCAGCGCACTCGCTGTTATTATTTCTACGATCCGGCCTTTCCCATGTGCAACAAGCGCAATCCCGGGAGCGGCTGCGGCGCGCTCGAGGGTTACAACCGCATTCACGCCATCCTCGGCCAAAGCGATCAGTGCATCGCAACGCACCCGAGCGACATGTGCGTCGCGCTGGCCGCGCTCGATGCCATCGTGCGGGTGCAGGGGCCGGGCGGCGAACGCACCATTCCGGCCGTTGATTTCCATCGGCTCCCCGGCAACACTCCGCAACTCGAGACCAATCTCCAGCCTAACGAACTCATCACCGCCGTCGATTTGCCGGCGATGCCTGTCGCCGTCCGCTCGCATTATTTAAAAGTGCGCGACCGGGCCAGCTACGCTTTCGCCCTCGTTAGCGTCGCCGCGGTTCTCGAGCTGGAGAACGGCACGATCAAATCCGCCCGGGTTGCCCTCGGCGGCGTGGCTCACAAACCATGGCGCGCGACCAAGGCGGAGCAGGCGCTGGCCGGCAAAAAACCGGACACCGCCGCTTTCCAGGCCGCGGCCGACGCGGAACTGGCTGCCGCCCGCGGTTACAAATACAACACCTTTAAAATCGAGCTCGCCAAGCGCGCCATCAACCAGGCGCTCACGACCGTGGCCGCGCTCGCCTAACGATTATGGCTAGCACAAACATCCTCGGGCCGGCTCGCAATCGGGTCGACGGACCGCTCAAGGTCCAGGGCCAGGCCACTTATGCGGTGGAATTCGAGGTGCCGAAATGCGCCTTTGCCTGGCCGGTCGAAAGCAACATCGCCAAGGGAAAAATCACCGCGATCGACACTACCGCGGCCCGCGCCGCCGCCGGTGTCCTCGCCGTCCTCACGCACGAGAACGCCCCGAAATTAAAAGATATCGGCGGCTCGGATGAAGACGCTCTCAGCCACGGGATCCGGAACGAGAAGCGCGCGCCGCTCTCCGACAACGTGATTTATTACGCCGGCCAGTATGTCGCCCTCGTCGTCGCGCAGACGATCGCGCAGGCGCGCTACGCGGCCTCGCTCGTCCGCGTGAGCTACGCGCCCGAAACGCCGATGCTGACCGTGCAGGACGCGACCAAGGTGGAGAAACCAAAAAAGAACCAGGACGAGAGCGTACAGTTGAAGAAAGGCGACGTGGAGCCTGCGCTCAGCAATCAAAGTATCGTCCACGTCCACCAGACCTACGTGACGCCGACGGAAACGCACAATCCGATCGAAACCTCGGGTACAATCGCGGCCTGGGAAGGCAAAGATAAGCTGACGGTTTGGGACGCGACCCAATTCGTCAAAGGCGTGCAGAGCATTCTCGCGCGCAGCTACGGAATCGATCTGCCTAACGTGCGCGTTATCTGTCCGTTTGTTGGCGGCGCGTTTGGCTGCAAAGGCGCCGTCTGGCCGCACGTCCTTCTCGCCACGATGGCGGCGAAAGTGACCGGGGTGCCGGTCAAGTTTCACATCTCGCGCAAGGCCATGTTTACCGGGACCGGCCATCGCACCCCGACCTACCAGACCATTTCCCTCGCTGCCACTTCTAACGGCAAACTCCAAGCGATCAAACACGTCACAAACACTCTCACTTCGCCGGTCGGCGAGTATGTCGAAACCTGCGGCGCGCGCTCCAGCGGTGTGATGTACGCAAGCGAAGCGATCAAGGTCGAGGAGACGATTTATCCGGTCAACGTCGCCACGCCCACCTTCATGCGCGCCCCCGGTGAATGCCCGGGCGTCTTCGCCCTCGAGTGCGCGCTCGATGAGCTTTCCTATCTCCTGCAGATGGATCCGGTGGAATTGCGCCTGGCCAATCACGCCGACAATCACCCGATAAAGGACGTGCCCTTCAGCGCGAAACACCTGAAGGAATGTTACCAGGTCGGTGCGGAGAAATTCGGCTGGTCGAAACGCGATCACCAGACCGGCCAGATGCGCGACGGCAATCTGCTGGTCGGCTGGGGCATGGCCACTGCCACTTATCCGGCGCACAAATGGTCGGCCGCCGCCAAAGCGATCCTGCATGCCGATGGCAGCGCAACGGTGCAATGCGCCACCCACGATCTCGGCACCGGCGCCTACACCGCCTTCACCCAGATCTCTTCCGAGATGCTCGGCATCCCGTTCGAGAAAGTGAAATTTGAGCTCGGCAAATCCGATTACCCCTTCGGTCCCGTCGCGGGCGGCTCCAATTCCACCGCGACCGTTGGCACTGCGATCCACGACGTCGCGCAGCTTTTGCACAAGGCGCTGGCCGAGCTCGCGGTCAAGGACGCGAAATCGCCCCTGCACGGCGCCTCGCTCGACGATATCGCCATGACCGCACCCGGCCGGATCGGGTTGAAAAAAAATTCGGCCAAGTCCGACGGCTACACCGACATCCTGCAACGCGCGGGCAAAAAATCTCTCGAAGTCGAGAGTGAACTAAAGGAACCCGAGGAAAACAAGAAGCTGGCTTTCCAATCCTGGGGCGCGCATTTCGTCGAGGTAAAACTCGACCCGCTCCTCCCGCGGGTGCAGGTCACCCGCGTGGTCAGTGCGATGAATTGCGGCCGGATCGTCACTTACAAACTCGCCCGCAGCCAGATCCTCGGCGGCGTCGTTATGGGCGTCGGGATGGCCCTGATGGAAGAGACCGCCTACGATCTAAAGACCGGTATGCCGGTGACGGCAAACCTGGCCGAGTATCACGTCCCGACCAACGCCGACATCCCGCAGATCGATGTCCATTTCGTGGGCGAACCGGACTTTGCCTTCAACCCGGTCGGCGCGCGCGGCATGGGCGAGATCGGGATTACCGGCATCGCGGCCGCGATCGCCAACGCGGTTTATCACGCGACGGGGAAACGCATTCGCGAACTGCCGATCACGCAGGACAAATTGCTCGGATGAGCGAGCGCAGATTCCTCTGGGGAGCGCGCGCGCCCTCGCGTGCCGGTTTCGGCGCCTCGCCGAAACCATCCTCGTGCAGCGTCGCATGTGAAAAAAGTTCGCGACGGCGAGGGCGCCGTCGCCGGCACGCGAGGGCGCGTGCGCTCCCCAGATTTACAGCCGCGACGTGATGAAAGAAATCCGCGACATCATTGCCGCTTTCCAGCGCCACCGGAGCGAGCCGCACGCGCTCGCCACGCTCGTTAGGGCGCGCGGCTCCAGTTATCGCCGGGCCGGCGCGCGCCTCTTGATTGACGCCCAACACAAAACCGTCGGCGCCTTGAGCGGCGGTTGCCTGGAAGAGGAAGTCGCCGTCCGCGCCCAAGAGGTGATCGCCACCGGCCGCCCGCTCCTGCTCACCTTCGACACCCGCCTGCGCTACGGCTGCAACGGCGCGATCGACGTCTTCGTCGAGAAAATCGAACCGGCCCTGATCGACGCCTTCGCCGCCGCGCAAAGCGAGCGTCGCGAGTGCCGGCTCGCCACCGTTTTCGAAAATGGCGATTCGTTACGCAGCCGCCTCCTCGCTCCGGCGGACGACGCGCCACCCGGCGTCTGCCTGCAAACCATTCGCCCGCCGCTCCAGCTCGTCCTGATCGGCGAAGGCCCCGATAGCGCACCGCTCCGCGGCCTGGCCGCGGTCCTCGGCTGGGAAGTGCGCGAGGCCGAGGCAGCAGCCGCCCTCCCTAACGAATTCGACCAATGGACCGCCGCGGTCGTGAAGACTCACAACTACGGCCGCGACTACGCCGCCCTCGCCAAACTCCTCCCGCTCGGCCTGCCTTACGTCGCCCTTCTCGGCCCGCGCCGCCGCCGCGACCAACTGCTTCACGCCCTCCATGAAGCCGGCGTCGAGATTCGCTCCGAACTCTTCGCCCCCGCCGGGCTCGACCTCGGTGCGGAATCGCCGGAAGAAATCGCGCTCGCCATCGTGGCGGAAATCCAAACCGTCTTCGCCGAAGCGAGCGCCGAGTCGTTGCGCGAATGGAAGCGCCCGATTCATCCGCCGGCCGCGCCGGTCGCGGCAGCAGTGTGAAGATTGGCGCCGTCATTCTCGCCGCCGGTTCCTCCTCCCGTCTCGGACAACCCAAGCAACTTCTGGAATTCCAGGGGCAGACGCTCGTTAGGCGAACCGCCCAGGCTGCGCTCGCTGCCGGTTGCGACCCGGTCGCGCTCGTCCTCGGAGCGAACCGGAAAAGAATCGCGCCCACCGTCCACGATCTCGGTCTGCAGATTCTACCTAACGAATCCTGGGAGCGCGGGATGGGAACTTCAGTCCGACTCGGCGTCTCGGCCCTGCGGAATTGCGACTGCGACGCGCTTATCCTCCTCGCCTGCGACCAGCCGATGGTGAGCGCGGATTTATTGCGGCAGTTGATCGCCACCCACCACAAAACCCAACAGCCGATGGCCGCGTCCGCCTACGCCGGAACCATCGGCGTGCCCGCGCTCTTTACCCGCGCCTGCTTTCCGAAGCTACTCTCGTTAGGCGAGGAGGCGGGCGCGAAAGTGCTCCTCCTCGCGTGCCCCGGCGATGTCGCGACCGTCCCCTTCGAGGCGGGAGCGATCGACATCGACACCCCGGCCGATCTCGAATCCCTACGCGATGAGTCAGGCGATCGTTGTAGCGGCGGTCTGTGACCGCCGAAAGCGCGTGCTGCAGTGAAAGCCCTCGACGGTCATAGACCGCCGCTACAGAAGACATCCTCGCCCGTCATGCGGGTGACACGCCCGCCGCTACATCCTAGGCTTGACAGCCCCGCCCCGGAAAAGCCAACCATCACCGCATCATGAACCAAGGCACCAAACGCTCGCTCCTGCGCTGGCTACACATCATCGTCACCATTCCGATTTTCGGTTACATCTATGGCCCGGCGGCGGAAGTCGGGGAGTACGCCGGCGCGGTCCGCTACGTCTTCGTTCCCATCATGGTCCTGTCGGGATTATGGATGTTTGCCGGCCCGATCTTCGCCATCATTGGCGTGGCGGCCTTGCTCGGCACCTATCAGGTCTGGGGCTATGGGGCGGCGGTCCTGAGTCAGGTCCTGCTCTTCCTCGCGCGGAAGATCTGGCTGATGATTCGGGCGCGAAGCGCGAAAACAACCGCCTGATCGACTCACTCTCCACACCAACCAAAGGAAGTTTTTATGAAAAGCGCCGGAACAAAAAAGGAACTCTCCGCCAAAGACCGCGCGGGATTGTTCGGAACCTTGCAAGCCCGTTTCGAGAAAAACATGAACCGCCACAAAGGCCTCGAATGGGCGAAGGTGCAGGCCCGGCTGGAAGCGAACGCTGGCAAACTCTGGTCGCTCCACGAGATGGAAAAAAACCGGCGGCGAACCAGACGTCGTCGGCCACGACAAAAAGACGGACGAATACCTCTTCTTCGATTGTTCGCCGGAGAGTCCGAAAGGACGGGTCGCGGTCTGCTACGACCGGGCCGCGCTCGATTCCCGCAAGGAATACAAACCGAAAACCAGCGCCATCGACATGGCCACCGCCATGGGGGTCGACCTCCTGACCGAAGAGGAATATCACCAGCTCCAGAAACTGGGAGAGTTCGACCTCAAGACCACGACTTGGGTGAAACCCCGGCGGAGATCCGCAAACTCGGCGGCGCCCTCTTTGGCGATCGCCGTTACGGCCGGGTCTTCATCTGCCACAACGGCGCGCAATCCTACTACGGCGCCCGTGGCTTCCGCGCCTCGCTCAAGGTGTAGAAACCCCGGCCACAGAACCCGCCCCTGGAGGGAAGCGCGCCGTCGCTTCCTCGGTCTGGTGCGTCGATCTATTCGCCGCAAGGTTCACCCGCGGCATCGACAGCGCGATGCCCTCCAACAGACCCGCGAATCCCTCGTGGAGAGAAGCGCTGCAAGAATCTTTCTCGACCACCCCGCGAATCGAAAAGGGGAAACGCCCAAAGCCGAAGGTCCTCACCAGCTGCTGTTTGTCCTTTTGCTTTCGTCCGCCGAGGTCGGCAGCGGCTCGGTGGCCGGTAAGTGCTCCCCGAAATCGGCGGAGAGCAGGACTTGCTGGTTGAGTTCTTTCATCACTCCCTCGAGCCGGGACGGTGTTCACGCGTCGCCGATGTTGGTGGCGTCGCGCTGGGCGTCGAGCCCCCGCTGCCGCAGGTGACGCTGCCTATGCGTTTGTTGAGAT
>JBBPZS010000149.1:0-27200 GCA_038198605.1 Chthoniobacterales bacterium
CGACCAGGGCTACGTCAATGCCATGTCCCACTTTTACCGGGGCGAGCTGGGCCGGATCATGGTCTGGCGGCAGCGTCTCGACACGACGACGAACTGGGCGGTGACGAGCAGCACGGCCATCATCACGATCGCCTTTTCCAATGCGGGCGTGCCTCACCTCATCTTCTTTTTCAATCTCGCAATCGTATGGATCATGCTTTGGATCGAGGCGCGCCGGTATCGCTTTTACGACGCTTTCCGCGCCCGGGTGCGAATGTTGGAAGCGCATTTCCTCGTCCCGATGGTGATGGAGAACCGGCATCTCCTGCAGGGTGAATGGAAAAAATTGGTCTGCGAAGATCTGATTTTGCCCTCCTTCAAGATCGGCAAGCTGGAAGCGGTCGGGCGGCGCCTGAAACGGAACTACGTTTTCATTTTCATCCTCATCATGATCGCGTGGGTGATGAAGATTTTCCTGCACGCGACCGAACCGATCGACACCGTGGGGGCTTTTTACCGGGCACTGCGGGTGGGACATATCCCCTCCTGGCTGGTCGCGATCATTTTTGTCGGCACGCTTGTTTCGGTGATCGGGATCGCGGTTTATGTCGGGCGCAAGACCTCGGGGGAAATCTCCGAGTTTGGGAGCCATCGTTCGCTCTGGCGGATTTGATCGGGTTGCCGCTGGCGGGTTGATGGTGGAAGGAGACGCGTGGACGCCGAATCAAACTTCCGCCGCCTGTGCGAGATCACCGCGCAATTGCGCGCGCCCGGCGGCTGCCCATGGGATCGGGAACAGACACACGAGTCGTTAGTCCCGGGCCTGCTCGAGGAGGCTTACGAGGTCGCGGCGGCGATTCGGGCGAAAGACGACGCCAACCTGCGCGAGGAGCTGGGTGATCTGCTTTTGCAGGTCGTCTTCCACGCCCAGATCGCGGCGGAGACCGGGCGCTTCACGATCGAGGAGGTGGCGCGCGAGATCAGCGACAAGCTGGTCCGGCGTCATCCGCACGTTTTTCCTGTAGCCGGGGTCGCTGACCCCGGTTTGCGCGATAGCGGCGCGGTCCTGAAACAATGGGACGAGATCAAACGCGCGGAAAAGAAGTCCGGCGACGAAGGCTATTTCAGCGGCCTAACGAGAGCGCTGCCGGCCCTGATGCTCGCGCAAAAGGTGCAGACGAAGGCGGCGCGGGTAAATTTCGACTGGAACGGACTGGGCGACGTCGTGGCCAAAGTCGACGAAGAACTGGCGGAGACGAAGGAGGCGATTGCTTCCGGAAACGCCAGGGAGATCGCGGATGAAATGGGCGATCTCCTTTTCGCGGTGGTGAACCTGGCGCGGAAAAGCCAGCTCGAGGCCGAGACCTTGCTCGGGGCGGCGACGGAAAAATTCATCGCCCGTTTTCATGCGATGGAGCGCGAGCTGGAAAAAGAAGGGAAAAAACTCGGCGAAGTCGATCTCGCGGCGCTGGATGAGATTTGGGACCGGTTGAAACGCAGGTAGACGCCTCCCTCCGGGAGGCGCGGGCGAAATCGTCGCTCCAGACCGAGCTGCCAGCCACCCACAGACCCGCGTTTCGCAGAGCGAAACGTCTACATATGACAAGCCATGCTCGGTCCGTTAAAGTCGCGAGCGCTGCATGGAAACCGAATACAAAGTCCGACTCGAAATTTTCGAAGGCCCGCTCGATCTCCTACTTTACCTGATCAAGCGCGACGAGCTCGACATTTACGACATCTCGCTTGAGCGGATCACTCAGCAATACCTCGAGTATCTCCAGGCTTTCAAGGAACTGAACATCGATGTCGCGGGCGAGTTCGTGGTCATGGCGGCAAACCTGATTTATCTCAAGAGCCGCAGCCTACTCCCGGTCGACCAGCAGCCGCCGGAAGAGGATGTCGAGGAAGATGATCCGCGCTGGGATTTGATCCGGCAGCTGATCGAATACAAAAAGTTTAAGGAAGCGGCCGGCGAACTGCAGGTGCGTGAGCTGGAGCAGGAGCGAATCTTTGCCCGGATCGGCGTCGGCACCGTGCCGGAAATCGCGCCGCTGCATCTCGGCGAGGTCGGCATTTTTCAATTGATCAACGCTTTTCAAAACGTCCTCAAGCGGATCGACGCAAAGGAAGATCTGCGCGAAATCTTCGGCGAAAATTTCACCGTCTCGGACAAGATCGAGCGCATCCTGCAAAGCCTGAGTGCGGGCAGATCGATCCGTTTCTCGGATCTCTTCGTCCGGATGGCGTCGCGGGTTGAGATCGTCGTCACCTTTCTCGCGCTCCTCGAATTGATCCGGCTCAAACAAGTGCGTGCGATCCAGTCCGATCCTTTTCAGGAGATCGAGATCGCGCCGCCGGCGCAGTGATGCCGCGAGTGCTGATCGCCGGCTGCGGCTATGTCGGAACCGCCGCGGCCGATTTGTTTCAGGCCGCGGGCTGGGAAGTGGAAGGCTGGACGCATTCGGCGGAGTCCGCGGCCCTGCTGAGCGGCAAACCGTACGCGGTCCGGGCGGTCGACCTCGCCGAGAGCGAAGCGGTGAAAAAAGCGGCGGCGCAGTTTGACGCGGTCATTCATTGCGCCAGCTCGGGCGGAGGCGGCGCCGAAAGTTATCGACGCGTTTACCTGGAGGGCGCGAAGAACCTCCTCGCGGCCCTGCGTCCGCCGATCTTTCTCTATACCAGCAGCACGTCGGTGTATGCGCAGAGCGAGGGCGAATGGGTCGACGAAACGAGCCCGGCCGAGCCGCGGCATGAGACCGGCAAAATCCTGCGGGAGACCGAGGAACTCGTTAGGCAAAACCACGGCCTGGTGGCGCGGCTGGCGGGGATTTATGGGCCGGGCCGCTCGGCCATAATGCGCAAATTCCTTGCTGGCGAAGCGCGGATCGAGGGGAGCGGCGAACGTTATCTGAACCAGGCGCACCGCGACGACATCGCGGCGGCTCTGTTCCACCTGGTCGGAATGAGCCGGCAGAACGAACAGCCGCCGGCGATTCTAAACGTGGCCGACGATGAACCGATCACTCAGCGCCAAGCCTATGCCTGGCTGGCGGAAAAATTGCATCGTTCGCTGCCGCCGACGGCTGAGCGTCCCGCAGAACGAAAGCGTGGCTCGAGTAACAAGCGCGTCTCGAATCAGCAGCTGCGGGCGCTGGGTTGGAACCCGCAATATCCGACCTTCCCGATTGGAATGGAAAAATCGGTCCTCCCTGCCCTGCCCACTTTGGGCGCCTGAACTCAGGCCGCGGCGATATCCGACTGGGGAATGACCGGGGTGACGTCTTCGGTCTTACATGCCCACCAGACGCTGGTGAGAACTGAACCGGTAGTGAGGATGAAAGCGAAGATCGTAAGCATGTCAGTGCCATTCTCATTAGCAACGGGCATGCCCCGACTGCTTTACGGGGGAGAGAGGGCGCTAAGCCAACAATTCGCGTCGCCTTCTGACACATTTGTGTCAGAATTTTGAACGCTTTTATCCTAACCACCTCGCCCTCTCGGATGCGAAAGAAACCGCGATGGCCGGGACAAAAGCCGCTTTAGCCGAAGGACGGCTCGATCAATCCGAAATCGCCGCTCTTGCGGCGGTAGAGGACGTTGACCCGCGAGTTGCGCGCATTCATGAAGACGAGGAACTGTCGCGTCGACATTTCGAGCTGGAGGACCGCTTCGTCGACGAACATCGGCTTGACTGGATGGCGCTCCGTCCGCACCACGGCGTGCTCGTGATGCTCGTCTTCCTCGACCGGCTCGGGATGGAGGATCTGTTCTTCGATATGCCGGATGTCTTCCTTGCGCGGGCGATGGCGGCGGAGAAGGCGAGTTTTATATTTGCGCATCTGACGCGCGATCTTATCCATGACCGCATCGATCGCGGCGTAAAGGTCGTCGGTCTCTTCCTGCGCTTCGATCGTGATGTGGTTGGAGCAGATCAGGACGACCTCGGCCCAGTGGCGGTATTTCTCCACCCCGAGGATGACGTGGGCTTCGATGATTTTCGGATAGTCGAGGTGCAGCCCTTCGATTTTGCGCGTGGCATATTCGTTGATCGCGTCGGTAATCGCGAGATGGCGGCCGGTGACCTTGACGTTCGGATTGGCGTTGGCTGTTTGCATGCGGCTCCTTTGGTTTACATCTGAAAGCGTTCGCCGAGGTAAAGCTGGCGGCTGATCGGGTCATTGATCAGGAAATCCTTTGTCCCCTCGCTCACGACCCGCCCTTCATCGATGAGGTAGGCGCGATCGACGATCGAGAGGGTCTCGCGCACGTTGTGGTCGGTGATGAGAATGGCGAGGCCGGATTTGCGCAGGTTCACGACCAATTGCTGGACATCGTATACCGCGATCGGGTCGACCCCGCTGAAGGGTTCGTCGAGCATGAGCAGTTTCGGACGGGTGACGAGCGAGCGCGCAATGGTAAGGCGGCGCTTCTCGCCGCCACTCAGGGTGAGGGCGGTATTTTTCGCGATTCGATCGATGCCAAATTGATGGAGCAATTCGTCGCAGCGATGCCGCCGCTCCTGTTTGCTCAGCGACATGGTCTCGAGAATGGCCATGATGTTTTGCTCCACCGTCATCTTGCGGAAGATCGATTCTTCCTGCGGCAGGTAACCCATTCCGAGCCGGGCTCGTTTGTACATCGGGTAATCGGTGACGTCGGTGCCGGAAAAAATAACCCGGCCGCTATTTGGCCTAACGAGACCGACAATCATGTAAAAGCTCGTCGTTTTGCCGGCGCCGTTTTTCCCGAGCAGACCGACGATCTCGCCCTGGCCGACGGTGAGCTTGATCCCGTTCACGACTGCCCGGCCGCCGTAGATTTTGACCAGGTCATCGGTCAACAGGACTTCGGCGTGCTCCTCCGGCGAAGTCGCGCGCGGGGCAGACTCGGGTGCGGGTGGCGGTGCGGTCTGGCTGATCATGACTTCTTTTTCTCCGCGCCGGGAGAGGGGTTTCCCTTTTTATCCTTGGTCGAATTCTGCCGGATCTCGGTGCGGCTCGGGCCGCGAGTGCTAAGGTGACCGTCCTGGTTCAAGACCATGACGGTATCGGGGCTGGTGGCGACATGGGTATCAAGACCTTGCTGGACGCGCGGGCTCCCGGTCAGCACGACGTTTCCATCCGACGAAGTATAGACCGCTTTCTCGGCCAGTCCGACGGCTTTTTCGGCCGGGCCGCCCTTGGGATCGGGTTTGTCGCGCACTACGCCAACGTGGCCCTCGGCAATCGCACGCTCCATGCCTTCGCCTTCTTCCTTGTGAATATAGACGGTCAACTTGTCGGATTGGATATTAAAGCGCGGATCAAAAACGCGGACGTGACCGCTGAAAATCCCGATGCGTTTCTCGGTATCGAAGGAGGCCTCATCGGAATAAATCTGGGTCGTGATCGGCTGGCCATTAGCATCGGTCGCGGGGAGGGCCGGGGAGGGCTGCGCCTTGCCCTTCTCCTGCGCCTCGGCACGTCCCAGGAGAGCGAGCGCGAAAAGGAAGAGAACAAACTGCTTCATGGCTTAGCCGCGGCGCCCGCGATCTCTTTCTGGTTGAAAATGGTCATGTGGACGTGGCCCTTGAGGGCGCCAAGTTTGGTCGTGGTGTTGAAATTCATGGCATCGCCAGCGATCTCGAAATCGGCCCGCTTTACCTTCGTCCGCGTTTTGGATTCAATCACCCGGGTTTCGAGGTCGAGCATCGCGTCGCTCATATCGACCTTGAAATCGGGCTGCTGCTTCTCGTCATAGGTGGTGATTTTCAGGTCGGTGAAACGGACATGGTTTTCGTCGACCCGGGCGGCGGTGGCGGCTTCGAAGCGGCCGAGCAGGTTGCCGTTGATGTCGTAGTTCGGCAGGGTCAGTCCCTTTGCTTCGTGTCCGACCGTGAGCGGAATGTTCTTCAGGCTCAATCTCCCTTTCGCATCGTCCGGGGTCGGAGTCGGAGTCGGCCGCCGATGTTTGCGCTCACCGGCCACGGCCAAACAGCTGCCCGCAAGCAACAAGACAAAACTCAGGCGCGCCCCGCGGAAAACGCGGGACCCGCTACGACACGGCAGCATGAATAGCTTTTAACATGCGCAAATGCTTCGGCAAATCCTTTAGCGGAACCTGATTCGGCCCATCGGAGAGCGCGCGCTCGGGATTCTCGTGCACCTCCATGAAAATGCCGTCGCATCCGGCGGCGAGCGCGGCCCGGGCCAGGACGGGCGCGAGGGCGGCGTCGCCTGAGGTGGCATCGCCCGCGCCGCCGGGACGCTGGACCGAGTGGGTCGCGTCGAAGATGACGTGATAACCCGCCGCACGCAGCCAGGCGAGGGAACGCATGTCGGCGACGAGATTGTTGTAGCCGAAGGTCGTGCCCCGTTCGGTGAAGAAAAATTTCTTCGCGCCGAAAGCCTCCAATTTTTCCGCGATGTTGCGCACGTCCCACGGGGCGAGGAACTGGCCTTTTTTCACATTGACCATCCGCCCGGTCTCGGCCGCGGCGCGGATCAGGTCCGTCTGCCGGCAAAGAAAGGCCGGGATTTGCAAAACGTCGATAAACTCGGCCGCAATCGCGACCTCCTCCGGCGAATGGACATCCGTCGTCACCGGCACCCCGATCTCCTGCCCGATCGCGGCGAGCAGGGCGCAGCCATCGCGCACCCCGATCCCGCGATAGGAACGGACGGAAGTCCGATTGGCCTTGTCGTAGGAGGCCTTGAAAATGAAAGGCAAATCTTCCGCGTCGCAGATCCGCGCAATCTTGCGCGCTATTCGCCTAACGAGCGCCTCGGATTCGATGACGCAGGGCCCGAGGATGAAGGCGGGGGATTTTCCGCCGAGGACGACCGGCCCGATCGCGAGAGATTTCGGCTTCATCATGGATCGGGCAGTTTGTCGGCTCGCGCCCGCCGCCCTGCTCAAGCCGTCTCGACCAGTTCGGGATCGGGCGGGACGACGTCGAGCGGGGCAGGCTCGATCGCGAGAATGGCGTAGCGGCCGCTGTCGTTCTCGGCGTTGAACTCCACAATCTCGCCGATGCGGTGGCCTAACAATGACTGGCCAATCGCCGTCTGGTAGGAAATGATGGCGCGGTCCGGGTCGCCGTCCCAGGCCCCGAGGATGGTGTAGGTCTCTTCTTCGTTCGTGCTCGTCTCGCGCAGAGTGACGATCGTGCCGATCGAGACCTGGGAAAGGTCGGGTCTTTCGAAAGTGGTCCCACGCGCCCGATGCAGGTCGCGGTCCAGCTCCGATTTGCGGCGCATGAGGACGGCCTGCATTTCCTTGGCCGCCTTGAATTCAAAATTTTCCCGGAGATCGCCATAGGAACGCGCGACCCCGATTTCCTTGCTGTTCTCCGGAATTTTTTTGTTCACCAATTCCAGAAGTTCGGCTTTGCGTTTCTGCAGGCTGCTCCAGGAAACGACCAGCGCCTCGCTCTTTTCCTCAGCCTGCTCGCCGCTAACGAGGCTTTGCAGGTCGGGGTAAAGTTTGATGATCCGGGCCATGAGCGAGCGCTTGGTTAGCTCGTCGAAGACTGGGCTGAGAAGAAGGCGGCGCATGGCGTCGCGGGCCAGCCCGAGCTCGGCCCCGGCGAAAATATCGGGAATGAGGGAACGATCGGAGAGCAAGAGATCGCGCAGCCGAGTGCTGCGGCTGTTGCTCTCGTTATGCTGATCGCGTTCGCAGGCGGAAAGAATCGCGCTCAGGAGCTCGGGATTGATCAGCTCCGGCCACTCGGCGCGATTTTTGCAAAGCCAGTAGAGCATCTCGCTCGTCGCGGAATGTTCGCGCAGACTGCGCTCGAGAGCGGCGCGCAAGGCGTCGAGCTGGCCGGCCTCGGCAAAAACTTTTGGCATGGAGGAAACAAGGCGGGCGTTGCTGCCCTGCATGAGCTGGAGGGCGCGCTGCGTCCAGCGTTCGCCGAGCGCGGCGGGAAAGAGATGGAGGAGGCGGCGTTCCTTGGCTGAAGGAAGTTTCGGCAGGATCTCGGCCAGACGGGGCTCTTCCTCGACGATTAAACGCTCGAGGGTGAGATCGGGATTCGAGCTCCGCAACTTCGGCTCGCGCTGGAGGAGATCATCGCGCCCGATGAGAAGCTCGAAAGCCATCGCGGGATTCAGCCGCTGATTGCGCCGGGCGGTTTCCTCGATCGCTTCAAGCAGCGGCTGCAATTGCTTTTCCGGCTCGGTGAATTCGTGGAGCAGCTTGATGATCTGGTCGAGAGCGGCGGCCTGTTCTTTCGCTTGCCGGGTCTGGTTGAAAAAGGTGAGGAGCTCATCGGCGCGCGAGACCGGGGCGTCGCGCAGCTCGATCGGGTCGTTCTTCTTCGTTGGGATAAGGAAGTGCCCTTCTTTCTTGAGCAGCTTCTTGGTCGAATCCCACCAGCGCTTGAATTCGGGCTCGCTGAAAACGTCGCCGAGCAACCAGCCGCTGATCTGGGTCTGAGTCGCTTTTCCGCCCAGGCTTTGCAGGATGTTGCGCATCATCCCGGCGGCATTTTCTTTCAGCTGATTCTTGAGCGCGTCGAGATCGGTCGCTTTCTGGGCGAGAAAATGTTCGGCCGGAATCGGGGTGAGGTTATCCGCCGCGTACTGCAACTGCATGGGGTGGGCTTTTTTCTTTTCGAAATCGATCAGGATCTGATTGAGGAGGAGATTCCAATCGGCCACCCGGCCAAAGCCCCAGCTTTTGTGCAGACAGAAACTGCCGGGCTTGAGTTGATCGAGCATTTCGGCATTGGCGGCCGTGAGCTTTCCTGAGTCGACCAGCTTTTGCAGTTCAGCATCCATAAAATGTGGGCAGGTAATGATGCACGAGCCGCCGCTGCTCGCAAACCGCGCTCTGTCTTTCCCGTTGCCCGTCCCGGTCAGGCGTGGAAACCTAGCGCCGCGTGACGGTCAGCATCTGGTTTTGGGTCGCCTTTCATCTCGGAGTGCTGATTGCGCTGGCCGTCGATCTCTTCAGCGATCGGGGGAGCGAACGGATCAGCCTTGCCAGCGCGGTGCGGCGCAGCCTGCTCTGGATCGGGCTCTCGTTAGGCTTTAACGCTTTTGTCTGGTGGTGGCAGGGCTCGGACCAAGCGGTCGATTTCTTCACCGGCTACCTGATCGAGTACTCGCTTAGCGTCGATAACATCTTCGTTTTCGGTCTTATCTTTGCCTACTTCCGGGTCCCGCCCCAGTACGAGCATCGGGTTTTGATCTGGGGCATCCTCGGCGCGCTCGTCATGCGGGCGACCATGATCGGGCTCGGTGTCGCGCTCGTCTCGCGCTTCCATTTCGTTATTTATATTTTCGGCGCCTTCCTCGTCATCACCGGGGTGCGAATGCTTTTCGGCCAATCCGAAGCGATCGACCTCGAGAAGAACTTCATTCTTCGCGCCATCCGGCGAATGCTTCCGGTGACGAGCGATTATCATGGGCCAAAATTCATCGCGCTCGTCGGCGGCAGGCGCGTCCTCACTCCGCTCGCGCTCGTCCTGATCGTGATCGAGGTGATGGACCTCGTCTTCGCGGTCGACTCCATCCCGGCGGTACTCGCGATCACGCGCGACACCTTCATTGTTTATACCTCAAACATTTGCGCCATCCTCGGCCTGCGTTCGCTCTACTTCCTCCTCGCCAATCTCGTCACGCGTTTCATCTATTTGCGCTACGGGCTGGCCGTCATTCTCTGCTTTGTCGGTCTGAAAATGCTGATCGAATGGATGGTGAAAATTCCGAGCTGGCTTTCCCTGCTCTTCATCGTCGCGGTCCTGGCCACGACTACCATCGCCTCGCTTTTTGCGACCAGAAACCAAAGCGTTTCCGAAGCTCCCTAAAGAAGTGTTGCAATGCCGCCGTCGAATCGATTTACTCGCGACGCTCTTATGAAATTGCCGCTCGTTCTTCTTCTCAGCGCCGGATTTGCGGCGAGTTCCCTGGCCGACATCCAGGATCCGCCGGCGGCGGATTACGGCCCGACGCGCAAACTGGCTCGCGGCCTGGGCAACATGGCCTTCGGCTGGGCGGAAATTCCGGTTACGATCGGGCGGATCAATACCGAGGAAGGCAACGCCGCTGGCGCCAGCTACGGCGTGGTCAAGGGAACGGGACGCGCCTTTGCCCGTTTTGGAGTCGGCTTCTACGAGGCTCTGCTCTGGCCTTTCCCGGTTTACAAAGGCACCTATTATCCGGTCCTGCGCAGCGATATTCCCTGGATTCATCGCGGCTACAGCGAATTCCCGCCGGAGCTCGGGAACGAGTCGAAATATCCCTACGTGCGGGATTACTAAACCGCTCGTTAGGCGAGGGACGGCTTGAGGACATTTCGCGCGGAGGAGCTGGCGGCGCGAATCAGGCCGCTCTTTGAGGAAAATTTTGCGCGCTCCGGCGAACTGGGCGCGGCGATTTCCGTCTGGCTGAACGGCCGCTCTTTACTCGAGCTGCATGGCGGCTACCGCGACGCGGGTCGCGAACAGCCATGGACGAGTGACACCATCGTCCTCTTCTGGTCGGCTACGAAAGGGCTGGGAAGCGCGTGCCTCCTCCACGTGCTGCAGGAACACGACATCGGCCTGGAGCGCCGGGTGGCGGAATTCTGGCCCGAGTTTGCCCAGGCCGGCAAAGCCGAGATCACTCTCGCGCAATTGCTTTCCCACCAGGCCGGGCTGGCCGCGCTTGATCAGCTGGCGGAGATGACCGATCACGCCGCGGTCGTTAGGGCATTGGAAAAGCAAAAGCCGCTTTGGCCGCCGGGCACGGCGCATGGCTACCACGCGCGCACCTTTGGCTTTCTCCTCGATGAACTGGTCCGCCGCATCGACAGCCGGCCCCTGGGAATCTACTGGCGAGAAATCTTCGCCGAACCGCTCGGGCTCGACCTTTGGATCGGCCTCCCAGAGGAGGAAAACGCGCGCGCGGCCAGCATTTACGCAGCCAAGACCTCCGGGCCGCCGGTCGATCCTTTTTACAAAACTCTCGCCGACCCAGACTCGCTGCAGCGCCGCGTTTTCACCTCGCCCCGCGGCCTGAACGCGGTCAGCGCGATGAACGACCCGGCGAATCGCGCGCATTCGCTCGTCTCGCTCGGCGGCATCGGCAGCGCGGAGGCGTTGGGGAAATTTTACGCCCTGCTGGCAAACGGCGGTGAGCTTGCAGGCGACCGTTATTTTACCGCCGAGACGATCTCGCGCATGACCACCACTCTGACCTCCGGCCCCGACCGTGTCTTCCTCGTTCCGACTGCGTTCTCGGCCGGTTTCATGAAGGACTCGGACAAGAGCGCGGCGCGCATCTTCGGTCCGTCGGCATCGGCTTTCGGTCATCCCGGCGCCGGCGGGAGTCACGCCTTTGCCGATCCCGAGAACGATCTCGCGTTTGCCTACGTCATGAACCAGATGGAGCAGCAGATTTTGCCTAACGAAAAGGCGCTTCGCCTGGTCAGGGCAATTTACGAGTGAGTGACGGAAGGGCCTGTGCCTGGAGGGATTCGAACCCCCAACCTTCTGATCCGAAGTCAGAAGCTCTATCCGGTTGAGCTACAGGCACCCCTCAGAAGGGATGGGCACACCAATAGCCGGATTGAGAATGCTGTCGAGCCGAGCCCGGAAGCGCCCGGCCGGTTCGTTAGGCCGCGAGGAGATCGACGCCGTCCAGCGCCGCGATGATCTCACAACCGACGAGCAGTTTTTCCAAAGGATCGCAGCTTTGCAGTTCTTCTTCCTCGAGCAGGCGTTGCCAAAAACTAAGCGAAGTCGGAGCGGCTGGATCGCGTTGGAAGTCGGGCGTGAGAATCATGCCCGCTCTTTAGCAGCCATTGTACCAGTGACCGCGGCCCGATCGATCGCTTCGTTGTCGAATCGTGAAAAGGGTGGCCAACGGGACTCGAACCCGCAACAGCCAGAACCACAATCTGGGGCTCTACCATTGAGCTATGGCCACCGTCGAAGGCCGACTCTAATTTTTCCCGGCACAATTGCAAAGGCAAAGGCACCGCCGCGGCGCCCCGAGCGTTGCACGCAACAGTCTCGTCGGCTATCATCCGCGGCTTGGCGATGAACAAAATCGGGCTGCTTCTCCTTCCCGTCTTCGCGTTTTTCGCGCTTGCGCCCGCTCTCTTTGCCCAGGAAGTCGATCCTTCCGAAGTCTTCCTCAAAGCCTACATGACGGCGCAGCAGGCGGAAAAAATGGAGCGCGACAATCAGCTCAAACCCGCCCTGGCCAAGTTGCGCTTTGCCGGTTCCATGCTGGAGGAATTGAAACGCAACAACGGCGACTGGCAGCCCGCGATCGTCGAATATCGGAGCCGCAAAATTGGCGAAGCGATCCTGCGCGTGCAGAGCAAGATCGACACGCAGACCGATCTGGCCGCAACCGCGCCACCGCCCGCCGGGGAGACTGGCGAACCGGCATTGCCGAGCGCCGCCCCGGCCGAACCGAGCGTCGAGATTGGCGCCCAGCCCGCTCCGCCGAGGTCGGTCGATGTCCAGGCCGCCATCCAAGACGCGACCAAGGAATTGCGCAACCGGGTCGAGGCGCTGGAGGCGGAGCTGAAGAAATCGCAAAACGAAATTTCGACCGCGCAAAAGGAGAAATCGGATATCTCCGGTAAGCTGGAGCAAACCAGCGCCGAGTTGGAGCAGGCCAGGGGTGATTTGGCCAAAAAATCCCAGGCCGAGAAAGATGTGCGCGAGCAGTTGGTCGCGGCGCAGGAATCTCTCCAGGTTATCCAATCAACCGGCGTCGGAGACCAGAAGACCGCCGCCGCGCTGCAGGCCAGGATCACGCAGTTGAAAAAGGCGTTGGAGGCATCCGAGGCGGGACGGACCGCGGCGGAAAAGGAAAGCTTTGCCGCGAAGACCAAGGTGGCCGAGGCCCGCAAGGAAATAGCCGGCGTCACGCAGGAACGCGACACGCTGAAGCGCGAGCGGGACGACGCTGTCCGCGAATTGAAAATCGCCGGTGACGCCAAGGCACGCGTCCAGGTCCTGATGGCGGAGAACAGCGACCTCCAGAAAAAACTCGCCAGCGCGGAAAACACCGTCCGTGAAATCAGCGCCGATCGGCCACGCAAAGCGCAGGAATTGCAGGACGTAAAAGGGCAGCTCGAGAAACTGCGCAGCCAACTGGTCGCGAGCCAGAAGGCGAACCAGGATTCCGAGAAAATGATCGCCGATCTGCGGTCCCAGCTCGATGACGCAAGCGGGGCCCTGGCAACGGCGCAACTGAACGGGGGCACGCCCGAGGAAACCGAGCGGCTGGTGAAAGAGAACCGGATGTTGCGCGCCATCGTGGTGCGGGAACGGCAGGAAGAAGCGCGCCGCGAGCAGGCCAAGAAGCTGATGCTGGCCGAATTCGACAAACTGAAAATCAAGTCCGACGTGCTCGACCAGCAGATCCATCTCTTGGCGGAACCGATCACCAAACTGAGCCCGGAAGAGCTCGCGCTCCTGAAGACACCGGTGGTCTCAATCTCCGATACCGCGCCGGGCACGGTCAAAGCCAGTCTAACGATGGCGAAGCCGAGCACGATCACGATCAACAATTCGCCCGAGGCGGGGGCGAAGGCGGAAAAAGCCTCGCTCGAATCGATTGCGGAAGGGAAAGAGAACACCATCGGACCCGAGGTCAGTGCGACCTTCAAGCCAGGCGTTCCGGCGGACCTGATGCCCCTCGCACGCGATGCCAAGGCCAGCTTCGACCAGGGGAAATTCAAACAGGCAGAAAGACTCTACGAGGAAATCCTGACAAAAAGCCCGAACAACCTCTACTCCCTCTCCAACCTCGGCGTCGTTCTTTTCCGGAACGGCAAACTCAAAGCCGCCGAGCTAACATTGAAAAAAGCGATCGCGATCGCGCCGAAGGATGAATTCACCCACACCACCCTCGGGATCGTTTATTATCAGCAGTCCAAGTTCGATGATGCCCTCTCCGAACTGACGAAGTCGCTCGCTCTCAACCCGAAAAGTGCGACAGCGCACAATTACCTCGGCATCACCGCGAGCCAGAAGGGCTGGCAGGAAGCGGCCGAGAAGGAAATGCTCGCGGCCATCGCGGAAAATCCGGAATACGCCGACGCCCACTTCAATCTCGCGGTCGTTTATTCCACTGCCCAGCCGCCGGCCAAGGAACTGGCCCGGCGCCACTACGAAAAGGCGCTCGCGCTGGGGGCGCAGCCCGATCCCGCGCTGGACAAGCTCCTGCGCTGAGGGCGGACCTCAGCTCCGTTGCCGCGCCACCAGCTCGCGCAAGACAAACGGCAGGATCCCGCCGTGGCGGTAATAATCGACTTCGATCGCGGTATCGATGCGCAGCTTGACCGGGACCGTCTGAGTTTCGCCATTGGCCCGCTTGATCTCGAGGTTGAGCGTTTGCCCGGGCTGGATCGATTCGGAAAGACCGGTCACGCTGAAAACCTCCGAGCCGTCCAAGCCTAACGACTGGGCGCTGCTGCCCTCCCCGAATTGCAGAGGCAGGACGCCCATCCCGACCAGATTGGAACGATGAATGCGCTCGAAACTGGCGGCGACAACGGCTTTCACGCCTAACAATCGCGTGCCTTTCGCCGCCCAATCGCGGCTCGAGCCAGTGCCATACTCGTGCCCGGCCAGAATGACGAGCGGCGTTTTCTTTTCCGCGTACTTCGTCGCCGCGTCGAAGATCGACATTTGCTCGGCCTCCACCTGGCCGTCGCCGTGGTATTTCGTCACGCCACCTTCCACGCCCGGCACCATCAGATTTTTGATCCGGACGTTGCCGAACGTGCCCCGGGTCATGACGAGATCATTGCCGCGCCGGCTGCCGTAGCTGTTGAAATCCTCCGGCTTAATCCCGCGATCTTGCAGATATTTTCCGGCGGGCGAGTTGGCCTTGATCGCGCCGGCCGGCGAAATGTGATCGGTCGTGACCGAGTCACCAAAGATGCCTAACGGACGGGCCCCGCGAATATCTTCGATCCGGCCCGGCTCCATCGAGAAATCGGCGAAGAAGGGCGGGTCGTGAATGTAATCGCTCTTCTCGTCCCACTGGTAGACTTCGCCGGTGCGGGCGGTGATCTCGTTCCACTTCGGATTCTGATCGGCGAAATCGCGGTAGAGCCTGCGGAAGATTTCCGGGGTGAGCGCCGATTGCATCATTTCGCGGATCTCGCCTAACGACGGCCAGAGATCCTTCAGGAAAACGTCCTGGCCCTGTTTGTCTTTCCCGAGCGGCTCCTTTTGCAAGTCGAGATCGACCCGGCCGGCAAGGGCAAAGGCGACCACGAGCGGCGGCGACATGAGGAAGTTGGCCTTGATGTTTTGGTGCACCCGGGCTTCGAAATTGCGGTTCCCGGAGAGGACCGAGGCCGCGATCAAATCGTGTTCGGCGATCGCTTTCTCGATCTTGGGATGGAGCGGGCCGGAGTTGCCGATGCAGGTGGTGCAGCCGTAGCCGACAACGTTGAACCCGAGCTGGTCGAGATATTCCTGGAGCCCGGTTTTTTGCAGATAATCGGAGACGACCCGGGAACCAGGGGCAAGCGAGGTCTTAACCGCAGGGTCGATCGTTAGGCCGCGTTCCACCGCTTTTTTGGCGAGGAGGCCGGCGGCGAGCATGACGCTCGGGTTGCTCGTGTTGGTGCAACTGGTGATGGCGGCGATAAGGACGCTGCCGTGGCCGATGCGGCTCTGGCCGTGCTCGAAGACATCGTCACTCTCCGCTTCGATGTCGTCGCCGGAGTCGGGCGTAGGCCGGTTTGTAACCATCTCGACTTTGTTCCGTTCGTCGCCCGGCTCGATCCCTGAGTCCCCGAAATCAGTCGAAACCATCTCTTCGGTTTCGGGAGCGGAACCGTTTAGATCGACAAGGTGCTTCTGCTCGAGATCGTCGCCGCCTTTTCCGTAACCACCGTCGGGCACCGACTTGGTCAGGAGAGAACGGAATGCGCTCCCCAATTCCGGCAGATTAATCCGATCCTGCGGCCGCTTCGGACCGGCCACGCTCGGCTGCACGACGCTGAGATCGAGTTCGAGATCGACGCTGTAATCGATCTCGCCCTTGCGCGGCATGCCGAACATTTTTTGAGCGCGGAAATAGGCTTCGAACGCGCTGCATTGCTCGTCCGTTCGCCCCGTCGCGCGCAGATAATTCACCGACTCGGCGTCGACTGGGAAATAACCCATGGTGGCGCCGTATTCGGGCGACATGTTGCCGATCGTGGCCCGATCCGGCAACGGGAGCGAGGTTGCGCCTTCTCCATAAAACTCGACAAACTTCCCAACCACCTTCTGCGCCCGCAGCATCTGGGTGATGTGGAGCGCGAGATCGGTCGCGGTCACGCCTTCACGGAGCGATCCGGTGAGATGGACACCGACCACTTCCGGCGTGAGAAAATAAACGGGCTGACCGAGCATGCCGGCCTCGGCTTCGATGCCGCCCACGCCCCAACCAACCACGCCAAGGCCGTTGATCATCGTCGTGTGCGAATCGGTTCCGACGAGCGTGTCGGGATAATAAAGATCGCCCGTGCTGAGCACGCCCTTGGCGAGATATTCGAGGTTCACCTGGTGCACGATGCCGATGCCAGGGGGGACAAGGCCGAATGTCTTAAACGCCTGCTGCCCCCATTTGAGAAATTCGTAACGCTCCCGGTTGCGCTTGAATTCCATGTCCATGTTCAGCCGCAGGGCCATGGCGGAACCGGCGAAATCCACCTGCACCGAGTGATCGACCACGAGATCGACCGGCACGAGCGGCTCGATGATTTTCGGATCGCCGCCTAACCGTTTCACCGCGCTGCGCATGGCGGCGAGGTCGACGACGAGCGGCACGCCGGTGAAATCCTGGAGAACGATTCGCGCGACGACAAAGGGAATCTCCTCATTCGCCGGAGCCTTCGCCTTCCAGTTGGCGAGGGTCTCGATGTCCTTGGGGCCGACTTTTTTGCCGTCGCAATTTCGCAGAACCGATTCGAGCACGATCCGGATGCTGACGGGGAGACGGGAGATAGGACCGACGCCCTGTTCCTCGAGCGCGGGCAGGGAGTGGAGCGACGCTTCGCGACCAAGGCCGGCGTCGAATTTTTTGAGGGTGTTAAATTCGTTCGCCATTACTTCAGCTCCGCCAGTTTGGTTTTGATCTTGTCGAAATTTGGCAGCTCCCGCGCGTCCTCGAGCACCTCGGCGTATTGCACGACGCCGTCGCGATCGATGAGAAAGGCGGAACGCTTGGCCACGCGGGCGAAGCCGAGATTGAGCTGGGGCAGAAAGGAGTCGTAGGCGACGCCGTAGTCCTTGGTCACCTTGTGCTCGTAATCGCTCAGGAGGGTGACGTTGATCTTTTCCTTCTGCGCCCAGGCTTCCTGCGAAAAGGGGTTGTCGCCGCTGATCCCGTAAACTGCGCAGTTGAGGTCGCCGTATTCACGCAGGCCGTTACCGACCCCGCACATCTCGGTCGTGCAGGTGCCGGTGAAGGCCATGGGAAAGAAAAGAAGGAGGGTGTTTTTGTTCCCAAAATTCTCGCTCAGGCGAACCGGACGCGGTCCGTCGGCGGTCTTGGTGGGTAGGGTAAAATCGAGTGCTTTGCTGCCAACTGCGAGTGCCATAATGATTGCTCCAGAAAAGGTTGTGCGGAGCCTTGCAGTATAGAAACGGGCCGGGCGGGGTCAAACCGCGGGACGGAAGCAAATTTTCCCGGCGCCGGGAAGAAGCGTCGTTAGGCGTCGCTGCCGGTGCGCGCTTTGGCGACGGAGGAAACGTGTTTACGGCTGGCCGCGTCTTTTCCTTTAGCGGCCGATTTTACCGCCGGTGCCGCGGTGGCGTCCGCGGTGAAGATCGCCTTGCTCGGCGAGCCTTTCATCTTCGGCAGCTTCGGTAACGAATCGGGAATGATCCGAACCAGGGCGCCGATTCGAATCTGCGCGTAGACCTCGGTCACATCCTTCGAAGACATTCGCACACAGCCGTAGCTGGCGGGTTTGCCGATGATTTTTTCCTCGGGCGTTCCGTGGATGTAAATGCAGCGGTTGAAGGCATTGGCGTTGCCGCGCTCGAGGCCGCGCAGCCAGATGATGCGGGTCACGATCGGATCGCGACCGGGGGCGTTAGGCGGCAAAATTTCACCGGTAAAACGCCGCTTGTGGAAGACCGCCCCCGTGGGCGCGTGATCGCCAATCTTTTCCGCGACTTGCAACCAGCCTAACGGCGTCGCCATGCTTCCCCAGCGATCGCCCAGCCCAAATTTCGAAGTCGAGACCGGATAAACCGCGGCCCGCTTGCCGTCTTCGATCACCATCAACTTCTGGTCTTTGACACTGATGATGACGCGCGGCGGAATGACCGTCTCCGTCGCGGCATCGAGCCTAACGACAGCGGTAGCGAGAAAAATACAGGCGAAAAAGCCGAAACGAAAAGGCATGGGCGACGTTATTAGTGGAAGAGCAGGCGATTTGTCACGCGGGAAATGCCACCGGTCGCGGCGCGGGAAAATTAAAACGGGGCAGCCATTGCGCAAGCGAACAGACGGCGACGTAGAGAAAACCGACCTGGAACATGATTAAAAAGGGCAGGGTCAGATACTGGCCGTGGACCAGGGCGTGCCAGACGAAGTAGCTGAAGTAGATAGCGAAACCAACCTCGAGCAAAGGCAGGAGCGACTTGAGCGGCATGTAGCGGCAGGAACGCCAGACCTGCGCTTTGCTTTCGATCCCATATTTCGGGGTGCGCTTGAATTCCGACTGGTGATTGAAGAGCGCTTCGAGGACGGCGCGGGCGTTGTTGATCGAAAGGCCGACGCCGAGCGCAATCAACGCGGGAAGGAGGAGAATCTCCTTCATCCAGGTACGCGGATGGAGTTCGCGCTGCGCAACAATATAGAAGACCGCGACCGAGACCGAGGCGGTCAGGAAAATCGGCACGTCGAGCAGGAACATGCGCAGCCAGCCCGATTGCGGCCCGCCGGTCGAGGGATGGAGGAGAACACAGAGACAGGCGAGGAGGAGGTAGGCAAAATTGGAGGTGAGGTGCCCGGTCGCTTCGATTTTGATCGGCAACGGTAGCTTGCTCCGCCAGATGCGCGGCAGGAGTTTTTTGCAGGTCTGGATGGAGCCTTTGGTCCAGCGATGCTGCTGCGATTTAAAGCCATTCATATCGACGGGTAATTCCGCCGGCGTCACGACATCGGTCAGGAAAACGAACTTCCAGCCCTCGAGCTGCGCCCGATAGCTGAGGTCGAGGTCTTCGGTGAGCGTGTCATGTTGCCAGCCACCCGCATCGGTGATGCAGGACTTGCGCCAAAGTCCGGCCGTCCCGTTGAAATTAAAAAAGCGTCCGCTCCGGCTGCGCGCGACCTGTTCGAGGAGGAGATGGCCGTCGAGGAACATCGCCTGCACCCGGGTGAGAAGCGAGTAGCCGCGATTGATGTGGCCCCAGCGAGTCTGGATCATGCCGACTTTCGGGTCGGTGAAAAAGTGGATGGTGGACTGGAGCAATTCGGGCTGAGGGACAAAGTCGGCATCGAGGATGCAACCGACCTCGCCGCGAGCGCTGGCAAGGCCGGCCTCGAGCGCGCCGGCCTTGTAGCCGACGCGATTGGTCCGCTGCAGCAGCTCGACCTCGAAGCCGCGGTCGCGCAGGCGGCTGGCGCAGGAAGCCGTTAATTCTCGCGTGTCATCGGTCGAATCATCCAGGACCTGGATCTGAAGAAGTTCCTTCGGGTAATCGAGTTCGCTGACAGATTTGAGGAGGCGCTCGACCACGTAGATTTCATTGAAGATGGGCAGCTGCACGGTGATGACCGGGAGCTGCTCGAAATGGGTCAGCGGCTGGGGCACGCGCTTTCGGTTTTTCAGGAAAAGATAGACGATGAAATAGCGGTGCAATCCGTAGCCGGAGAGACCGATGAGGACACTCAGGTAACAGAACGTCCAGACTACATCCACAACGCTTCCTCCCATATGACTGCTAGACGGTGCCGCGGGTAAAGGCGCACAGAGGCGACATGATGCCGCTTCCGCGTGATGCGTCAAATCAAATCTCCGGGCGAGCGCGGGCAAACTCGGCTGCCGCATTTGCCCGAAAAACAGAGCCTGACCGGATCAAATTGCCGGCCGAAGCGAGCGGCTCGCCGTTCAGCCGCGAATTGAATTCACCGAGCAGAACCTCCGGGGTCGAAGGGGCGGAACTGGGAAGAATGGCCCGGTAGACCTGAAATCGTCAGTTGCTTCCCCTCCCAAGCCGCCGAAAACTGAACGGTTAGTCGGAGCGAAATCGTGCAAGAGCAAGACAAACTGCGCAGCCGGCCTCGCCGCCGTTTCGAGCGCCTGAACATCGTCCTTGCCATCCTGATCGCGGGCTGGGTCCCCTCGATTTTGATGCTGGTCGTCTCCTACACCATCCTGACCAAGACCCTCGAATCGAAAATCCAGCGCGACCGCCAGACCTTTGTCCAGCTCATCGCTCACCTCGTTGGGGACGACCTCGCCCGCAGCGGCGAGATCACATCGTTCTACCAAACCTATCCGCCGGTCGCGAAAATTTTTAGCGCGCGTTTCCCGGACCTGGCGGCAAAGCAGTGGCTCCAGGAAACCTATTTCACCCATCCGCGGATCGACGGCATGTTCATCGCGACGGAGGACGGTCGGCTCATCGCTTCCATCCCGGACGATCCGGGGCGGATGTTGGACAACCGGATCTCCAAATCGTGGCTGGCGGCGGCCCGGACCGCGCAGGGCTTCTACGTCTCGCCCGTCCATCCGCGGCTGTCGGATGGCCGACTCGCGACCGATTTGGTGAGCGCAATCCGCGGACCCGATGGCGTGCCGATCGGCTTCGTTGGCGTTTCCGTGTTGGTGGAGCGGATCGGGCGCCGGTTGTCGCTGATCGACCTGGCCGACCAGGCGAAATGCCAGATCGTCGACCAAAACGGCGCCACTCTATTTGCGAACGATTTCAAACCGAACCCCGGCCCGACCTCGAACGCGGCCGCGGCGCTGGTGAACGATATTCGCTCCGATAAAAGCGGGCACATCGAGCGGCGCGGCCAGCTCTACGCTTTTGCGCCGGTGGAATCGACCGGCTGGATCACGGTAGTGGAGCAGCCCCGCATCGTGGCCTACAAACCCGTGCGGGATTTGCTCGAGCGCATGACCGTGCTCGCGACGTGGCTCATTGTCGGCACGGGCATCATCGCCTGGCTCGCGGGCAAATTTTATCGGCGGCAACAGGAAGCGGCAGCTCGGATCGAGCGGGAAGTTATTTTCAATGACAAGATTCTGGCCAACATGCCGAGCGGGATCGCTTTGGTCGATCCGGAGACACGAAGATTTCTCCAGGCGAACGACGCCTTCGGGCAAATGGCGCGGCGGCTGGGCAATCTGCCGCCCGAAAAAGAAATGACCCAGGCGACCTACGAGGAGGTCAACATCGCGCCGCCGGAAGCGATCGAGAAGGTGCTCAGTTTCGGCACCCCCTTCCAGCTCGTCGAACAGCCATTGGTCGATCGCGCCGGCACGACGAATTTCGTCAACGTCAATCTGCTCCGGTTGCAGGATTCGAAGCAGACCGTGCAGGGCGTACTCTTCCTCATCGAAGACAAGACACGCGACGTGCGCCTGCGCCAGGAGTTGATCTCGGCCAATGCGGCCAAGGACCAGTTTCTCGCCCTCCTCTCGCACGAGCTGCGCAATCCGCTCTCGCCTGTCATCGCGATGGTCGCGGAACTGGAAGCGCGCGCCTCGGATGACGCCGAGGTGCGTCAATCGCTCGCCGTCATCCGGCGCAACGTGGAACTGGAAGCGCGATTGATCGACGATTTGCTCGACGTCACCCGCATCGCCAAAGGCAAGCTCCAGCTCAGTTTTGAAGTGACCTCCGTGCACGAGACGCTGGAGCGCGCCTACGAAATCTGCCGCGAAGATCTCCTGAAAAAGGAATTGGAATTCGAGTTCCGACTCGAGGCTGAAACCGACTACGTCAACGGCGACCCGGCGCGGTTGCAACAGGTCTTTTGGAACCTGATCAAGAATGGCGTGAAGTTCACGCCTCAAGGGGGCAAGATCGTGGTCGAAACGAGCAACCTCAGCGGCGACCGGATCTCCATTCGGACGATCGACAACGGTATTGGAATTGCCGCCGACAAAATGCCGAAAATTTTCAACGCCTTCGAGCAGGGGCAAAGTTCCATCACCCGCAAGTTTGGCGGTCTCGGCCTCGGGCTGGCCATCTCCAAGGCGATGGTGCGGGCGCATGGCGGCACGCTCTCGGTCGAAAGTGATGGCGCGGAAAAAGGCTCGACCTTCACCGTCGTTCTGAACACCGTGCCCGCCCCGGCGGAAACGAAACCGGTCGCACCGCTTCGCATCCCCGCGGGGCAGGACGGCAAAAAGGGCCCTGGGAGAGGTCACCTCCTCGTGGTGGACGATCACCACGATACCTGTCTCGGAATGAAGATGCTCCTTGAGCGGCGCGGTTACCGGATCACCCTGGCGCACACCGCCGACCAAGCCATCCAGAAAGCGCAGGCCGAGAAGTTTGATCTCCTGATTAGCGACATCGGCCTGCCGGATCGCAGCGGCTATGAACTAATGAAGGAACTGCGCGAAACCAACTCGCTGCGCGGAATCGCGCTCAGCGGATTCGGAATGGAGAACGATATCAACCAGGCGCGCGCCGCCGGTTTCTCCGAACATCTCACCAAGCCGATTAACTTTGAGCGGCTGGATGAAGCGATTCAAAATCTGCTCGTGGAAAAGTGCTGACGCGTTCACGCCTTCGGCAGCCGGGCGTCGACCAATCCGCAGATGACGTGGAGCAGGAACTTGTGCGCCTCCTGAATTCGCGCCGTCGTTTCGCTCCGAACGAGTAATTCGATTTCGGCCATTCCCTTCGCCGGACCGCCGCCGCGACCGAGCAACGCCACCGTCGTCAGGCCACGCGCCTTTCCTTCCTCGAGGGCGCGCAGGATATTCTTCGAGTTGCCGCTGGTGGTGATGGCGACCAGGACATCGCCCTTCTGCCCAAGGCCAGCGACCTGCCGGGCAAAAACTTCATCGTAGCCGTAGTCGTTCCCGATCGCGCTCATCAGACTGCCGCCCTGCGCGAGATTGAGCGCCGGGTATGGCCGGCGATCGGTGATGAAACGACAACCAAACTCGGCCGAGAAATCCGCACCATCCGCCGCGCTTCCGCCATTACCGCAGACCAGGAGTTTGCGCCCTGCACAAAGGCATTCTACCATCGCCTCCGCCGCCCGAGCGACCGGCCCGGCCAGTTCGTTAAGCGATTCAAAGGTGGTGCAGGCGGCGCGAATCGATTCCTGCAAATTCTGGCTAACGTCGTTCATGGTTTTCCGGTTTCAGACTGGGTAAATCTCGCTGCCGATACAATCGAGGAACCGGAGTTGCAACCGGATAATCCAAGGTGGCGAGCGTTTAGACGGGATGAAATATGACAGGGCTTTCATTTTGCTTGCTCTCGGGAGCTCCACTGCTGTAAGACTAGTGACCCGAACAAATACGATTAACGGGTGAACGCGCAGCCACCCTTGAGTGAGCGTGAGCTCTTCCCGTCAAGGGAAGCGAACGCTCCGGAAGACGATGGAGCGCGGGTGTGGTTCGTGCTTTTGGAGCACCAGGCCAGAACCCTGAGAGCAAGTCGGAACAGAATTGACTATACAGAAATTCCGAAACTTCATAAACTCCAGCAAGAATCAGCAATTTACATCTAAGCTCATGAGTGACCTATCCAGCACTGAGAACCAGCGCCAAGAAAAGTGTGACGAACCCGGCTCGACAGCTCCGGTGACTCTCTCGGTCATCTTCCCCGCCTTCAACGAGGAAGCGAACATCCGTCATACGGTGGAAGCAGCTCGCATGGTGCTGCCGAAGCTGGCCCAAACCTGGGAAATCATCCTGGTAAACGACGGGAGCCGCGATGCGACGACCCCGATCTGCGACGAGCTCGCCGAGCAATATCCCGAGGTGCGGGCGATTCACCACGTCGAGAACCGTGGCTACGGGGCGGCGCTCAAAAGCGGTATCCTCGCCGCCCGTCTCGACTACATTTTCTTCACCGATTCAGATGGCCAGTTCGATCTGCAGGAACTCGAAAACCTTATCGACTGGGCGAGCCATTACGAGATCGTGACCGGTTATCGCGCGAAACGGCAGGATCCGCCGCATCGCCTGATCAATGCCTGGGGCTGGAGGACGCTTGTCCGCATGGTCCTCGGAGTCAGGGTGCGCGACATCGATTGCGCCTTTAAGATTTTCCAGCGCTCCGTTTTCGACCGGGTCCAGATCCGCTCCGTCGGCGCCATGGTCAACACCGAGATTCTGGCCCAGGCCAACAGCTTCGGCATGCACATCCACGAGGTAAAAGTGAGCCACTACCCGCGGCGCGCCGGGAAATCGTCGGGCGCAAACCTGCGCGTGATCGCAAAAGCCTTTAAGGAACTCTTCCGACTCTGGGGCCAGCTCCGTAACGTCACCCACGAACAGCCAGGCCTGTTCCGGACGGAGGCCGCTCTAGTCGAGACCGCCACTTATCCTCAGGAAAATGGTTATGATGCGGTCCGCGGCGGGTCGAGAGTGCTGGCCGGTCGCTTGAATGTCGAACCGGCGTCGCAGACGCCACGACGTAATCGCTGCTTTGCCGACTAAGGCCAGCCCGGCCGGTCCGCTTTCTGCCGATCATTAGGCAAAGCGGACCCAAGGGTGGTAGGTTTTACTGCCTCGAGCGGGTGCGACGAGTGAAAGCTCGCGCAGCTCGAAGTCCCAATCCGGTCAAAACAAAAATTCCGGCGCGTCTGGGGAACTTTATCATTTTTATGAATCAAAATTGCAGCTCGTGCGACCCGGCCGAACCCGCCAAATTCGCTTTGCGCAACCGCTTTTCACGGCGTCCTGCTGGCGCGCCATCTGCTAACCTCAGCCTGCGCGCGCCATCATGCTAAAAGGACTTTTCTCCCGTCAATCTTCCGCAGATAAACCGACCGACCCGCCGGTGGCGTCGCCTAACGGAGCCCGCCGCGTCATGGTCATCGGGCTTGATTGCGCCGCGCCGGAGTTAATCTTCGATCGCTGGCTGGATGACTTGCCGAACCTGAAATCGCTTTATCAGCAGGGAGTCCATGGCGAACTGCGCTCCTGCGATCCGCCGATCACGGTGCCGGCCTGGTCTGTCATGATGTCGTCGAAAAGCCCGGGGCGACTGGGCGTTTACGGCTTTCGGAATCGGGCGGATCATTCTTATGATCGCTACTCGATCGCCAACTCGCTCGCGATTAAGGAAGATCGGCTCTGGGAAATTCTCTCGCAGCGGGGCAAACGCTCGATCGTGATCGGCGTGCCCGGCACCTACCCGCCGAAGCCGCTCAACGGAACGATGGTGACCGATTTCCTCACCCCCGACACTTCCTGCGAATACACTCACCCGCCGGCTTTCAAGCAGGAGATCGAGCAGGTGGTGGGGGAATACATTCTCGACGTGCGCGATTTTCGTTCCGGCAACAAGGAGAAGATCCTGGCCGACATTTACGAGATGACGAAGAAGCGCTTCCAACTCGCGCGACATCTCCTGGCCAAGGACGACTGGGATTATTTCATCATGGTCGAAATGGGGACCGACCGAATCCATCACGCGCTCTGGGACAACATGGATCCCGCGCATCGCTTTTACGAAAAGGGAAACAAACTGGAAAACGCCATTCACGACTACTACAAGGAAGTCGACCGCGAGATTGGCGAGCTCCTGAAGTTCGCCGATGAACAGACCGACGTTCTCATCGTCTCCGATCACGGGGCGAAGCGGATGGATGGCGGCATTTGCGTCAACGAATGGCTGATGGCTAATGGCTACCTTGCTTTGAAAGAACAGCCGACCAGCGCGGTGCCGCTCTCGAAGGTCAAGATCGATTGGTCCAAGACGAAGGCGTGGGGCGACGGCGGCTATTACGCGCGCGTTTTTCTCAACGTCGCTGGCCGCGAACCGGAAGGAACGATCGCGCCGGAGGATTACGAAAAAGTCCGCGACGAATTGATCGCCGGGCTGAAATCCATCCCCGACGAGAACGGGCGCGACATTGGCACCCAGGTGTTCCGGCCGGAAGAGCTTTACAAAGAAGTGCGCGGGGTGGCGCCGGATTTGATCGTGTATTTCGGCGATCTCTATTGGAGGTCGGTCGGAACGATCGGCGGTGGAAAACTGCACACCTTCGAAAACGACACCGGTCCCGACGGGGCAAACCACGCTCAGAACGGCATGATCCTCTGGCGACCCGCCGGCGGAACCTCCGAGCCGCGTCAAATCGACGGCGCTCAAATCACCGATGTCGCGCCGACCGTTCTGGAAATTCTCGGCCTGGCCATCCCGCAGGACATGGAGGGAAAGCCGCTCGTTAGCGGAGAGAAAGTCTGTCTCCAAAAATGACGCCGCAGCCAAAAAACTTTCTCAGCCAGATCAAGATGGTGCGCGCGCGTACGCCGCTCCGCTTGAGTTTTGGCGGCGGTGGCACCGACGTTTCACCCTATGCGGATACACATGGCGGCTGCGTGCTCAACGCCACCATTTCGCGCTACGTTTATGGGACGCTGGTGCCGAAGTCGGAGCGTTCGATCGGATTTCGCTCCTTCGATTACGGCACGGTCGTTTACTGGACACAGGAAGAGCATTTCCAGTTCGACGGCCAGATGGATCTGGTGAAAGGCGTGCTCAAGCGGTTCGAGCTCGATAAATTCCGCACCGATGGGTTCGATCTTTTCGTCCACGCTGATGCACCGCCCGGTTCCGGTCTTGGCAGCTCGTCGACCTTTACCGTCGCCTTGATCGGTCTCTTCCGGGAATTGCTTGGGCTGCCGATCACTTCGGATGGAATGGCGAAGCTGGCCTACGACATCGAGCGCAACGACGTCGGCATCAAGGGCGGCCGCCAGGATCAATGGGCGGCGGCGTTCGGCGGATTCAACTTCATGGAATTCAACGGCGAAGAAGTCGTCGTCACCCCGCTGCGCTTAAGCGAATATCTGATCAACGAGCTCGAGTACAATCTCATTCTTTGTTTCACCGGCAGCCGGGAATCGCAGCCGATCATCGACAGCCAGATGGAAAGCGCGAAAAACAAAGAAGCCGCGCCGCTCGCGGCCATGGACCAGGTGAAAGCCATCGCCTACGATATGAAAAAGGCGCTCCTCGCGAGCGACCTCGATCGCTTCGGCGAGATGTTGCACGAGGGCTGGCTGCAAAAGAAGCAAATGGCCAAGGGCATCACTACCCCGCGCATTGATGAGCTCTA
>JBBPZS010000150.1:0-57846 GCA_038198605.1 Chthoniobacterales bacterium
GCGGGACGTCGTCGAGCGAAGCGAGAGCGAACATCTTGCCACCGACCTTGAAGACGAGCGTGTCCTCGCCAAACGGCGTGCCCTCGGTCGCGCCCGGCTTCTGCAGGCAGTATTCGCGAAATTCCTCCAGGTTCACCGGCCGAGCCTAACGAATGGCGTCGCCCAACCGGGCGGCCAGCTCTGAAATCGGGACCCGCTCCTGCTCCATGCTGTCGCGATGGCGCAGGGTGACGGTGTCGCGAAGCGCGGGATCGCGTTCGCCCAGGGTCTCGAAGTCGATCGTTAGGCCGAAAGGCGTGCCGGCTTCGTCCTGGCGGCGGTAGCGACGGCCGATCGCGCCGGTTTCGTCGTAGAAAACATTTATTAGCGGGCGCAACAACGCCTGCACTTCGCGCGCTTTCGCGACCAGCTCCGGCTGGTTTTTTAGAAGCGGAAAGATGCCGGCCTTGATCGGCGCGATGCGCGGATGGAAACGCAGCACGATGCGGGTTTCGCTCTTGCCCTTCTCGTCAGTCACGGTTTCCTCGGCGTAGGCTTCGCAAATGAGCGCGAGGACGGTCCGATCGACGCCCGCACTTGGCTCGATCACGTGCGGGATGAAACGCGCCTTGGTATCCTCGTCGAAATAATCGAGCGACTTACCGCTCGCCGCCTGGTGCTGGGTGAGATCGTAGTCGGTGCGATAGGCGACGCCTTCCAGTTCCTGCACGCCGAAGGGGAAGGCGTATTCGATGTCGTAGGTGCCCTTGGAATAGAAGGCGCGGTCGCCGTCCGGCACGGTCAGGACGTGCAGTTTCTCCCGGGGCAACCCGATGTTTTCGTAAAACTTGAGCCGCTCCTCCAGCCAGTAGTCGAGCAGTTCCATCCCCTGCTCCGGCCGGCAAAAATACTCGAGCTCCATCTGCTCAAACTCGCGCGAGCGAAAAATGTAATTGCGCGGGTTGATCTCGTTCCGGAACGCCTTGCCGATTTGCGCGATGCCGAAGGGCAGTTTTTTGCGCGCGGTGTCGAGGACGTTCTTGAACTGGACGAAGATGGACTGCGCGGTCTCGGGCCGAAGGTAGGCGATGGCATCGGGATCGGCCGAGGCGCCCATCTGAGTCGAGAACATGAGGTTGAACGGGCGCGCCTCCGTCAGGTCTTTGCCGCCGCAATTCGCGCATTGTTTCACGCCGTTTTTCTCCGGCAACTGGTCGGCCCGCAACCGCGCCTTGCAGGTGCGGCAGTCGACCATCGGATCGCTGAAAGTGTCTTCGTGGCCGCTCGCTTTGAGGACCGCGCGATGCGTCAGGATCGCGCCATCCATCCCGACGACGTCGTCCCGTTCGCGCACCATCACGCGCCACCAGTAATCCTTCAGGTTGCGCTTCAGCTCGACGCCGAGCGGGCCGTAATCCCAGACGCCATTCAAGCCGCCGTAAATTTCGCTCCCCTGGAAAATGAAGCCGCGCCGCTTGCAGAGGCTGACGATTCTTTCCATCCGCTGCGGATCGGCCTGGGTGTTCATGGAAGAAATTGACCACGGATTTCACGGATGGGCACGGATAAGAGAGAACGAAGAAAAAACCAATCTTCGATCCGTGAAATCCGTGTAATCCGTGGTTAAAAAAATTCGACCTACTTCGCAACGGTGACCTCGGTCTTGACCGAGTTGGCGATGAAACAATTCTCGTGCGCGAAGTGGTGCATCTCTTCGATGTCTTTCTCGGTCGGCTGGTCGTCGCCGGTGAATTTCAGCTTCGGATGGAGCTCGACCCGGGTGATGGCGAGCTTGCCCTCGGCATTCTTTTCCATCTGCCCGACCGCTTCGTCGACGTATTCGTCGAGGAGGAATTTTTTCTTACAGGCGGCGGCGAGGAAGGTGAGCATGTGGCAACTGGCGAGCGCGGAAACGAAGGCTTCCTCGGGATCGACCAGCTTCGGATTACCGAGGTAAGCCGGGGCGGCGGTGGCCTCCATTTCGTGGCCGCCATCGAAGCTCCACTTGTGGTCGCGGTTGTAGGTTTTGTATTCGAAGTCTTGGGTCGCACGCTTCCAAGTGAGCGTCATTTTGTGTTCGGACATGCCTTTAGATAAGTGCCGGGTCGCAATTCGCAAGCGCCCGTAATTCAGGCCGGCAGGTGGAACAAATCTTGCACTAAAAAGGGGGCGCGAACTCATCCCGCAACGCCAAAACCGCCGGGAGGAGGGCCCTAATTTCACCCAATGACTAACGAAGAACTGCAGACCTTGCTCACCGCCATGCTCGAAAGCGGCGAAGGGGTGTCGGACTGCCTTTTTATTAATGGCAAGCCGCCCCTGGTCGAACGCTACGGCAAACTCCACGAGCTGCCGATGGAAGAGCCCGGTTCCGGCCTTCACCCGACTCATATCGATGCCATCGCCGCTCTTTTAGTCGGCGAGAGCGAACGATTGAAGTCGGACCTCGAGAACACCGGCTCCTGCGACACCAGTTATTCGCTCGGCGATCTGGCCCGTTTCCGGGTCAATATTTACCGCCAGAACGGCCATCACGGGATCGTCATGCGCAGATTGCAGTCGTCCGTTCCGACTCTGGAGATGCTCGGGCTGCCTCCCATTTTCCAGCAAATGGTGCGGGAGAAGTTCGGGATTATTTTCCTCACCGGCAGCACCGGGAGTGGCAAGACCACGACTCTGGCCGCGTTGCTAAACGAGATCAATCAGACGCAGGAAGTGCACGTCGTGACGCTGGAGGACCCGATCGAATTTGTGCACCCGCACGACAAAGCGGTCTTCAGCCAGCGCGAACTGGGGAAGGATTTCTCCGACTTCGCCACCGGCCTGCGTGCCGCCTTGCGCCAGGCGCCGAAAGTGATCCTGCTCGGTGAGATTCGCGATCGCGAAACGATGGAGATCGCGCTCTCCGCTTCCGAAACCGGCCACCTCGTCCTGAGCACGCTCCACACCATCAACGCCGGACAGAGCATCAACCGCATCCTCGGCCTCTTCACCAACGATGAAGAGAAACAGATCCGCGAACGCCTCGCCGACACCCTGCGCTATGTCGTGAGCCAGCGTTTGGTGAACAAAATCGAAGGCGGCCGGCTCCTCGTGACCGAGATCATGGGCAGCAGCCTGCGCACGCGCGAGACCCTCCTCTACGGCGAAGGCGAGAACCGCAGTTTCCAGGAAATCATCGAGGCCGGCAGCACCCTCGGCTGGCACAGCTTCGATCAATCCCTCATGCGCGCTTTCGAAGAGGAACTCATCAGCGAAGAAAGCGCCCTCCTCTTTTGCACGCACAAAAACAAAATGCGCCGCGACATCGAGATGGCGAAAAAAATGCGCGGCGTCATCCAGGACGAGCCTTCGGGCTTGCGCATGGCCAACCTTTAGAAATACCAGCATGAAGACTGAGAATCCCGATCATCTGCGGCAGGAACTCCGCCTCGCCCAACTCGAAATCAAAGTGCTGCAGGAGCAGCTCCTCCAGTCGGTGCAGGACGCGCAAAAGGCGCGCGCGCCGGTGGAGCCCGCCGAAGCGCCCACGAAGGAAACGCCCGCTCCGCAATCGGTCATCATCCCGATGCGCCCGAGTGGGTTCGCGCCCAAAGCGCAGAGCAACGGTCGTCATCGCCGCGTCCTCTACGTCGAAGACAGCGAACCGAATTTCCGCCTCGTCGAGAGCATTCTGGAAGATCGCCCTGGGACCGATCTGGTCTGGGCCGAGACCGGGCAGAAAGGCCTGGACCTGGCACGGGCCAATCCTCCCGAGCTCGTCCTGCTCGATCTCGACCTGCCCGATCTGCACGGGAGCAAGGTCCTCGAGGGATTGCAGGCGCAACCGGAAACCGCCCACACTCCGGTCATCATCATCAGTGCCGATGCCACCCCGAGCCAGATCGAGCGCATGCTCACGGCCGGGGCGCGTAACTACCTGACCAAGCCGTTCGAGATTCGCCGCCTGCTCTACATGTTTGACGAAGTCTTCCTCCCTGCCTAACGAAACGGCAGAAGGGAAAGGTGATTTGCCGCGAAGGCGCGGAGCGTGGATGGTGCCGCCCTGATGGAGCGGCCGCGCATTACCGCCAAAATGCTGGTCTCGCTCCGTCGCCGGCAAATTCTCCTCGCGCTCGTCCTCCTCGCGCTCCTCGTCGGCGGGATTGCGCTGCGTCATTTCACCTGGCGCGAGACGACGCACCTGCGCTTCCAGCGCGACATCGTCAACGGATTCTACTGGGGTAGTCAGACGCTGGCCGAAGGACGCCGGCTGTCCCCCGGGGAAGGGGGCGACTCCTGGATGACTTTCGCCCGTGGCTATCGCGCGCTCTACGGCCGGGTGCAGGACGAGGCCTACGAGAATAACTACTACCTCGATTATCCACCTCTTCGGCTCCTCGTCATGTCGATCTGGGCCAAGGAAGTGCGAGCCCGGTTCCCCGGCGCGGAAGACGGCACCCCGGAATATGTCGAGCCGATGCTGACCGTGAATCTCTGCGCCGAGCTGATCACCGCTCTGGGCGTTTTTCTGCTCGTTAGGCTGGGGGTGCGGCGGGCGTCCGGGGCGACCCACTCCGGCCTCCTGCATCGCCTGCCCGCGATCGAGCGGGGCTGGGTTTGTGGCTTGCTGGCCGCGAGCGTGGCCTGGCTCGAGCCCTCGCTTATTCTAGACGCCCACGCCTGGCCGCAATGGGATTGCTGGATTCTCCCCTTCTACTTGTTTGCCGCGCTTGCGGCCCTGACGAGACGCTGGATCTGGTGCGGCTGCCTCCTGGCGGCCGGGGGAATGCTGAAGGGCCAGCTCCTCTTCGTCGCTCCTTTCTTTCTCTTTTGGCCGCTTTGGCAAAAACGCTGGGCTCGCGCCGGGCGGGTCCTGGCTGGCTTCACCGCGACTGCAGCGTTCCTTGTCTCGCCCTGGATCTTGCAAACACCCGCTGCCTGGGCCGGGACGGGCGCGGTCGGAATCGTCGTCGCGGCTTTTCTCCGACACCGCCGCTCGCCTAACACCCGGGCTTGGGCTGCCGGATTGGCCGGCGCGGCCGCGTTCACGATCGGTGCCCTCGGCGACGGTAGCTTCGCCTGGTTAAAGATCGGCTTCCTCTACGGGAGCGAGCGTTACCCATATCTCTTCATTAGTTCCTGCTACAACCTTCCCTCTCTCCTCTCGCATTGGAACCTCTCGCTCAAGGGGCCGATCTGGGCGCCGCATCTCGGGCCGCTGCATTTCGTTGTCACTCTGCAATGGATCCTTCGCCTCGTTTATCTCGGCACCCTCGCCCTTTGCGCCCTCGGCGCGGCCCGGCATTCCCGGGCTCGCGATCCGCGTCTCCTCATCGCCCTCGTCACGCCTTGGCTGCTCATGTTTGCCCTCCTCGCGCAGATGCACGAGCGCTACCTCCTCTGGGGCGCGGTCCTGAGCGCGGTCGCGTTCGGGGTAAGTGTGCGCTTGAGCGTGATCCACTTCCTCTTCTCCATCATGAGCGCGACCATGATCACGCAGGTGCTGCTGATGGATAAGAAACTCGGCCCGACCCTTGCGACGATCGATTTCCTCGAGCGCATGCGCCCGCTCGCTTCCGGCCTCCTGCTCATTTGCGTCGCAATCTATTTCCGCGCCGCCCTCTCGCAGCGCCTGCCGCAGTTCCGCGCCCCTCGCCAGGCGCGGGCTCCGGAACCAGCCGCGCCGATTGCCCTCACCGTGGCGGGCGAACAGGCCTAACGACTCGGCGGGGAAGCCTGGCCCGATCAAAAGAGTTGCCCGGCGCGGGGAGCGCTGTAAATCTACCCCGAAAGCTTTCGGGGCTCGATTTCCGGCGCGATTAGCTCAGTGGTAGAGCGCTTGCTTCACACGCAAGAAGTCGCAGGTTCGAACCCTGCATCGCGCACCATTTTCTTTCCTCTCCAGCGGCCCGACACGGGGACGCGCTACCTGCTGAATTGGAATTCTTCCTGTTGCCAACGCGGATATTTTTCCGCCGCCAGACGCAGCCGCAGGGCGCGCAACATGGCCAGCCCGCGCGGCACGCGCATGGTTGACGGACGAGTCACGAGCGAGGAAGAGATGCGTGAATTCAAACGGATGTTCTTGGTCATGCCAGCAATCTAAACGGCCCTGTAGGACATTGGCTGTCCGACAGGCGAAAATATTTGGCGCTCAAAAATGCGGCGTCTATCGGCATCGGAAAAATTTCATCACAGTGTCTACGTGATTCTGCTCGATCCGGCGGTTCTGCAGCATCGCTCGGTTCTGCAGCTGAACCCAAAGCGCAATCCTGCGAAACCTTGTCTTTACGTGGGGATGACCGGCCTCCCGGTCGAGCACCGTTTCGAGAATCACAAGCACGGTTACAAGTCCGCCTGGGTGGTGGAAAAATACGGGGTGCACCTCCTCCCAGAACTTTATCAACATCTCAATCCGATGCCGTTCGAGGCTGCCGCCCAGATGGAAAAGGATCTGGCGGAAGATTTGCGTGCCGAGGGCTACACGGTCACGGGCGGAAAATAACCCGGCTCTTTGCCTAACGAGCTACCCCAGCCGGCGGGCCCAAGAGGTGATACGCTTCGACCAGGGCGACACCGGTGGTAGCGTCCTTACCGCGCACGATCGCGGTGTAGCCACCGCTCATGAGCGTGGGGCGCGCTGATGATGAGCGGGCGCGGCCGACAAGATGCCGCAGGCTTTTTTAAAAATGTCACGCTGCCGTTCCAGATAGGCCACCTGCTGGCGCAGCCGGCGCAGCTCGCGCTCGGGCGTCTCTACGGTCAGGGTCTTTGGTTCCTGGAGGCCCGGGCCCGCCAAAGCGTCGTTCACCCAACGGCTCAAGGAGCAATGCGACACACCCAGATCGCGGACCACTTCCGTGACGGAGCGTCCGCTCCCGACCAAAGCGACGGCGTCTTGTTTGAAATCGCGGTCATAGATTACCCGGCGCGGAAAGGATGACGCCCCGGGTCTCGAAGCGCTGCGCGAACATTGCTACGATCTCCACTATGCGTCCCTCCCCCGAGCCGCGGCCGTCTTCCCTCCGATCGGGGCAATCTCGGACGGATCGCGGTGGAGTGACCCGGAAGCCCGGTGTCGCCGTGCATCCACCGCGCACCAGAAAGCTTCCGGGCCAGCCGCCACGGTTATTGCTGATAAGTTGACCCGTGCCGGTAGTGGAGGCTGCTCGCGATCATGATTAGGGTGTGGGTGAGCGCTACGGGACGAAGGCGAGGGCGTTGAGATTTCCGACCGTCTCGCCCAGCTCAATGGCGGCCCCGGTCGTCTTGTCGATTGTTACTAGCCATCTTTGACGGTTGCTCGTATCGTTCTCATCGATCGTATCCGGATCGCTGTCTTCGGTCGACCCTGTGCTTCCGCCGCCTTCGATGCCGTAAAGCAAACCGGTCGGACTAAACGCGAGCGCGTCTACGAAAAAGTCAAGGTTGGTTTGTCCCACCGAGTTCGCTTCACCGGTGATATTGTCGTAGATAAAAAGCACATCGTCGTTAGTCCCATACAACACCCCCAAGCTGTCAGCGACAAAGCCACCGCCTCGATGAGGATATAGGGTGGTATTTCCAATGCGGGTATCTTCTCCGGTCTCTTTGTCCACTGTGTAGAAATACTTCGAGCTGCCGGAGATCGCGAAGATGTCAAAAGTATCCGGCTCAATCGCGATATCCGAGAGCCGGGAGCTGAACGGCCCACCAACATAGGTGACCAACGCCGTATCTGGATTCACGGTGACGAGGGAATTTGGCGAAGTCTTTGAAGACCCGGTAATCCCGTAGAGCAGACCTGTGCTGGCATCGTAGCGCAGCCCGGTCAGTCCATAGTTATTCCCATCGGAATCATTGAGCGGCCCAACATCTGAAATGACCGACCCATCTTCCAAATTAAGGACATATAGCTCGCCGATTGAACCGGCAAACCCGGTCGCCGCATAGAGCTGTAGCTCCGCCTGAGCTGAGCTAAAGGCGGCAAAGGCAAGGAGCAGGATGCAGAAAAGGGGTTTGGTATGAAGGCGCGGAAGAAGATGTGTCAGCATGAATGTTGGTTGGTTAGTTGGTTTTAGTCGGTGGTTAGTTTGGTCTTGGTTGTTGGTTAGTTTACTCTGACGACGCAGGAGCCATTTGGGTATGCCTGCCGCGTCGGTGCAATCTCCGAACGAGGCCTCGGCTCACCGCCGCTCAGAAAAAGCAGCACTGCGGTCGCTTCGGAAATCCCGCCATTAGTAGCGGATTGAACATTGCAGTGCGGTGACATCAACATGAATTCTCTCGACGGCGGCGGTAAATTGAGGTCAATCTTAGGCCCCGACACAGCCGCACTGCATGGCTTGGCCGATTTTCGCAAATTTCGGCCGCGGCGATGGAGAGACGCCTTCCCCCAAGCGGGCGACACGCCCGCCACTACACTTTGCCCGTTTATTTCTTCCTCGCATCCGCTTGCTCACGGTGGGCGTTGATCAACCCCTCCTGGCCGTCGAGCGGCGGCGGAGAGTTTGGGGACCGGAAAGCCGAGCTGCTGCGTTCTGTTTAAAAAGGATAATTATAGAAGAACAATCGAAGCCGGAACGAGAAGGAAAAGGTCAGAACCCGGAGGATGTGAAAAAGCCGGAAGGTTCAAAAGAAACCAGCGCGGATATCGGGATGATCTCGAAAGGCTCCGATGGCAAACCAAAAGCCGAACCGGGCGAACACCGAGGCGGCACAAGCGGGAAATAGGCAGCGGATTTCCTTTCCAAGCCACTTCACTGGCTGAAACAACCGCCCTATCACTTGGAGTGAATGTCCAGAGGTCTGCCCTATTCCCTCGGGTCTTCTCTCGATTTCATGACAGGCATTATGGTTTCGTGAGATGTCCAGGAACAATCGCTATCATTCGGGAGCGAGCACTCAGCTGAGAACTCCCGATTATTTTCGCATCAAGCCGGTGCACAGCTTTGCGGAGCTGGTGTCGACACCGTTTGCCGATGGGGTGAACGCGCTCTGCTGGCCGCGGGTCCTGGCCGGGGATTTTGCCGAAGTGGTGGAAAAGCTGGGCGAAGGAGAGGAGATCGAGACGATCGAGGAGGAACAACTCCTCAACCTTCCTCTGGGCGCGGCGGGGCGAACAGCAATCGACGCGATGCTGGAAGATCTGCGGCGGCTGCGGGAGCACGAGCGCGAGCCGGTGCTGAACTGCATCCATAGTTATCCGCGCGACGAAGGGCCCGGACCGGTGCGGACGGATGTCTTTTCTTTCCACGCCGATCGCGCGCCGGTGGAGACCGACACCTGGCTCTGCACCTATCACGGACCGGCGAGCGAGGGTCTGCGGAACGAGGAGGCGCTGCGGCAGGTGGAGATCCCGGAGGTCCGGGAAAAGCTCTTGCAGTTCCTCGGCGCGGAGAAGGATGACGCCGAATTTTGCGCAGCTCTGCGCGAGCATTCCTACGATTTGCATTACGCGGCGCTCCCGCAGGCGCGGCCGTTTTCGTTTGGCTTGGGGAATCTCTGGCGAATCGCGGTGGATTGGCCCGGAAGCCCGGTGCCGCCGTGCCTCCATCGCGCACCAGAAACGCGCCCCGGTCAGCCGCCGCGATTGCTCTTGATCAGCTAGATGTGAAGTTTAAAAAGAAGAGCCGGGAAAGCGTTCTCTATCTCGTGCGTTCCGGGACGTCACTCGAAGATCTGGCCGTGATTGAAACGCCAGATGCTGAAGGCGTTCACGGCCGCGGCGATGCCTAACAAGATACCGAGCGTCGGCAAAAGCTCGAGCGTCGTGCAATCTGCCCAGAGGACCTTGATGAAGCCGTCGAGCGACCAATAAACAATCGTCAACCGGCTCAGCTGCTGGATGAACTCCGGCATGAAGCTGGTCGGGAACCACGCGCCGCCGATCGCGCTCATCGTGAGAATGAGGAAGGTGCCGAGACCGTTCGCCGCAGCCGAGGTAGGCGAAACCGCCGCCAGCAGCATCCCGAAGGAGACGCAGGCCAGCGAGGCCGCGAGGCAGATCAGAACGAGATTTCCGAGGTTGGACATGATGTCGATCCCGAAAAGGAAACGGCCGGCCAGGAAAAGGGCACCGAGTTGGACGAGCCCGAGGATCATTCCGAAAAGATATTTGCTCCAGAGGATATGGGTCCGCCGTACCGGAGCGGCGAGCAGGCGCTGAAAGAGGCCGGCCTTTTTCTCATCAAAAAGCGAAGTCGCCGCACCGGAGAGCGAGAAGAGGAGGAACATGATCGCCCAACCACCTACGCTCCGCGTCGCCATGCTGCTTTTCTTGGCCTGTTTCCCGCCGACCTGCTCGGATTCGATCTTGATCAGGCTTTCGAAAATCGAAGCGCCATCGCCGGTCGTCCCGCCACCGTCGCCGAAGCCGATTTCTCCCTTGCTGAGGTTCGCATAAATCTCGTCGGCCTCGCCGCCGAACGCCTGCGCGATCGAGTTGGCGAGCGAGTGATTGAATTGATCGTAGTTCTCCTGCCCGATGAAATTGGCGCCCTTCTTCTGCAGCGACGCGACCAGCGCTTGCGGCGCGGAGGTGTAGATCGTCTTTTGCACCAACCCGGTCACGGTCTGCGTCTCGATCTCGTTCCGCGGGTTGTTCAGGAATTTCAGTTTCAGACCAAAGCTCGCATCGCTCCGCGTGTCGGGGGGAAAGATGAGCGCGAAGCGGAGCGATCCCGTGTGCATGAGCGCACGCGCGCGCGCTTCGGTCAGCGACACTTCCTTGTCGTCCTGCTTCTCCGTCGTAAGAACCTTGAAGGCTTTCTCCTTGCGCAACGCCTCAGTGATCGTCCTCACGACCGGTGCATCGGTTTCGCTCACGACCGCGATCGGGATCCCGGTCGGGCCGCCTCCGCCTCCGGTCACACCGAAGACGTGGCCAAAAATATAGATCAACACAACCGGGATGAGGAAAGTGAGCGAGAGCGCCGTCTTGTCGTGCAAGAAGCGCCGCAATTCGTTGCCGAGCAGAATCAGAACCGTGCGCATGAGAATTTCTTAAAGTGAGAGCTTAGGCATCCCGCAATGTTTTCCCCGTCAGATGCAGAAACACATTTTCCAAGGTCGGCCGCATCACGCTGAAGGAGCGATACGAAAGTCCGAGCCGTTCGACTGCGGCAAAAAAATCCGACAAACGAAGCCCCTCCCTTGGGGTCAGGACAAAGGCTTCCTCTGTCTCGGCGATCTCGCCAAACTCGCGGAGCGCGCCGAGCTGCGCGTTCACCGCTTCATTGCGCGTGATGCGGATCTGCTCGGCAAAAGGCAAGTCGACGAGGAGTTCATCGAGCGTGCCGAGGGCGAGGAGTTTTCCGTGATCGATGATCCCGATGCGCGAGCAGAGTCGGGTCGCCTCCTCCATGTAATGGGTCGAGTAAACGATTGTCATTCCGCCATCGTTCAGCTTCTGCACGAACTCGAAGATGGCGTTGCGCGATTGCGGATCGACTCCCACCGTCGGCTCATCGCAGAGGAGCAGCTTCGGCCGATGCAGAACGGCGGCGACCATGTTGAGCCGCCGCTGCATTCCGCCGGAATAGGTTTTCACCTGGTCGCGCCGGCGATCCTGTAACTGCACCGCGACCAGCGCTTCCTCCACTCGCTCACGCAAGAGCGCCCCCTTCAAACCATAGAGCCGCCCAAACAAGCGCAGATTTTCCTCGCCGCTCAACTCTTCGTAGAGCGCCAGCGCCTGCGGGACAAAGCCCAACTGTGCGCGCTGCTCGATCCGCTCGTGCTGGAATTTTTCTCCTTGCAAAAAAATCTCGCCGCTGTCGGCTGGCCGTATTCCGGTGACAAGCGACATCAGGGTGGTTTTGCCGGCGCCGTTCGGCCCGAGCAGCCCGAAGAATTCTCCTGGCTCCAGCGTCAGCGAGACGTCGTCGAGCGCGAGAAGCGAGCCGTAGCTTTTCGTTAGGTTGCGAATCGTGAGCACGTCACGAGAGCCTGCCGACGCGGCAAAACTCCAGCAAGCGCAAATCCTGAGCGGCCAAATTCCCCCTTCTCTCGCGGGCAAAGCCTTGTTATAGATCGGAGGACAACCCCAAAGCAGGAGGCTTCCATGTTTTATTTTCGGATCGATCGCGTTCGTTTTCTCGACAACGGCGGAATCAAATCCGTCCTCGGCGTCTTCGGGCATGACTTTGCCAGGTAAAATTTCTCAGCTTCGTCACCCGCTCCGACCAAGCCGCGCCGGACCTCGACGAATGGACGCGGAACAACGATCCCGCCGCGAAGAAGTCCGCGCTTCAGGCGCTGGTCGATGACACCCTCAGCACCCGCATTCTGACCGAAGTGGATCGAGTGCAGGATAACATCCCGGTCAGCTTCGGCGACACTGGACTCATCCTTTACGAAGCGGAGGAAATTCCCGAGGCGTTCACCTGGACCTTCGTGGCGGTCCGCTCGGCTCGTGATCTGCGCGAAGCCGCCGGCGACGTGAACGATATCCTGCGCGAACCCGGCTTCAGTTCCTTCTCGACCAGCCTGCTCGGGCTGATCAAGGCCGGTTCCACTCTCGCTAATCCCGCCTACGCCGCCGGGATCGAGGTCGCGAAATTTGTCGCGCAAGCCGGCGCCCGTCGTCTCATGAAAAAAGGCGATCGTCAGTTAGGCGCCGTCACCGTCAGCTTCATCCGGCCCGAGCATTATCCGCAGGGCATCCGCGAAAGCCGCGATGTGCACGACATGACTGGGAACATGTTTTTCGATTACACCATCTTTGGTTACAAACGCGCCCTGCCCGTGATCCGGAGGAAACGGAAACGATGAAAAAGCGAAAAATCACGACCCGTTCGACGAAAAAGAAAAAGCCCGCCGCCCAGAAAAAGAACGCGGCGGAGAAGGCGGTAAAACGCCCGCGCCAGAAACAAAAGCCAGCGGCGTCACCGGAAGCTCGACGCGCGATTCCACTCGACTACGTGACCACTGGCGAGGTGAATCTCCTCGCCTCCCCCGACCTTTCCGCGGCGAAATTGAGCGGTGGCCAGTTAAGCAAAGGGGCGATCGTCAAGATCGCGCCTCAGGATTGGTGGTACGTCGAGGTCGCGCGCCCGGCGACTGCTTCCGGCGTCCTGCGCGGCTGGGTCTCGAACGCTTCTCTGCGCCAAGCCTCCGATGCCGACGTCGCTGCAGCACCTCCGCCCCCGGCGGAACTGCCTCCAGCGCCACCGGCCGACGTCGCACAGCGCGCCGCCCTGCGAAAAAAAATGGCGGAATCGATTGTGCAATTCGAAGGACGCCGGGATCCGCAAGGCCATCTTCGGGTTTACATCCTGCCCGCCGGCGACGGGGGCGGCCGCTATGAAGTGGCCGGGATTAACGACCGTTATCATCCGCAGGAAGCGGCCAAGCTGAAAGCGCTAATCGATGCCGGACGCTGCGACGAAGCGGACGACTACGCCGCGGAAGTGATCGCGGAATACACCGACGTGGTTGCGAAATGGACCACCGTGCCCTCGATTGAATCCTACCTGCGCGACAGCGCTTTCAATCGCGGGCCGGGCGGCGCAGCCAAGATTCTGCAAATGGCACTGGGCGTAAAAGTCGATGGCGGCGTCGGACCGGAAACGCTGAAGGCGCTGCGCGAAGCAGAGAGAAATCCGGCGAAACTCCTCGCCGCTTTGCGCGTCGCGCGCGAGCAATATGAGATCAGAGTCGCCGGCCACCGGGATAAGTTCTGGAAGGGACTGGTCAATCGCTGGGATGGCTCCCTCGACTTCGCGAGTCACGTCGCTTAAGCGAAGAAAGGCGAAGGTTTTCGCCTAACGATGAGCCGCGCAGACCAGATCCGCTTCTTCCTTAACCCGCAGCCTCCCGTCGCTCCCGCGAAGCCCGGCCCCATCTCGCGCCGCCCGCTGGACTTTCACCGTCGCCTGCCCGGCTATGCCCCAACGCCGCTGTTGGAGATTCCTCAGCTCGCGCGCAGCCTCGGGATCGCGCAAGTCCTGGTAAAAAACGAATCCAGTCGACTCGGGCTGCCGGCGTTCAAGATCCTCGGCGCCTCCTGGGCTGTCTATCGCGAGCTCGAAACACGCCTCGGTCGCTCACTTGAACCATGGCGGTATGTCGAAGAACTCGCGGGAAACCTGGCGCCGCTGCGCCCGCTCACTCTCGTTACCGCGACCGATGGCAACCATGGCCGCGCGGTCGCGCATGTCGCCGCGCTCTTTGGCCTCTCCGCGCGGATTTTCGTGCCGGCCGGCACCGCGCAGGAGCGAATTGATGGCATCGCCGGCGAAGGCGCGTTGGTCGAAGTGGTTGAGGGAACCTACGATGATGCAGTTGAGCGCGCAGCGCGCGAGGCAAACGATCGCTCGCTCGTCATCTCCGATACTTCCTGGCCTGGATACGAACAGATCCCGCATTGGGTCATGGAAGGTTATTCGACGATTTTCCGGGAAATCGACGATCAGTTAGCCCGGCGCGGCGAACCCATGCCGGACCTTTTCCCGATTCAATTCGGCGTCGGCGCGCTGGCCGCCGCACTCGTTAGGCATGGTTCGCCCGGCGTTCCAAAAATCGTCAGCATCGAGCCGCTTCGCGCCGCCTGCGCGCTCGCCTCGATCGTCGCCGGGAAGATCGTCGCTGTGCCTGGGCCGCACGATTCCATCATGGCCGGCCTGAACTGCGGCCGACCCTCGCTCATTGCCTGGCCGATTGTGTCGCGCGGGATCGACGCTTTTCTTGCCATTCCCGACAAGCGCGCCCGCGAAGCGATGCGGGCCCTGGCGTCGGCCGGCATCGTCGCCGGCGAAACCGGCGCGGCGAGCCTGGCGGGACTAATCGAGCTGCTTAGCGGGGAGGAAAGCACTGAATATCGCAAGGCCCTGGGCGTGAACCAAGAGACGCGCGCGATTATCCTCATCACCGAAGGCGCGACCGATCGCGCGTCCTACCGGGAGATCGTCGGTGACGCCGGATCAGCGTCCTGAGGCGAGCCGCTGCAAAGTCAGCCTAACGAGGTCTTCCGCTGTCGGCGCTTCTTTCCCGCTTTGCTGAACGTCGCGCACCGCTTTGTGCGCATCGACCTGCTTGTAACCAAGAGCGATCAAGGCGAGCACCGCTTCGTTCGCCCGCTCCTGCTCCGGCGTCGGGGCTTGCGCTCCGCTTGCTACTTCCCAGGCCGCCGCCACGCCGAGTTTGTCCTTCAGTTCGAGAACGATTCGCTCCGCCGTCTTTTTCCCCAGCCCGCTGATCTTGGACAGCGACGCGACATCGGAATTGACGACCGCGCTTTTGAAATAGCTCACGCTCATTCCGCTCAGGACGGCCAGCGCCAGTTTGGGGCCGATCCCGCTTACGTGGTTGACGAGGAGACGAAACAAATCCCGCTCCGCCGCAGTCATGAACCCATAAAGAATATGAGCGTCTTCGCGCACGTGCAGATGGGTCAGGATTTGCACCGCTTCGCCGGGCGCCGGCAACTTGTCGTAGCTGGAGAGCGGAATGAAAACCTCGTAGCCGACGCCCCCCACATCGACGATCGCCTGGGTCGGGAGCGCGCTCGTTAGGCGGCCGTGCAGAAAAGTAATCATGTGTTTTTCATTATCAAGGTCAGGTCAACCCAGCGGCCCTTCGCGATATCCAAACCGCGGGTTGAGAACTTCCGATAACCGCGCGGGAGCGTCGGGTAAAGCCGATCCGCCACATCGCTCGGCAGGACGACAAAGTGCGGACCCGGACTGGCGAGAAAGGGCGGAATCTGATCCGGCTGCAAGGTGGCAACGTCGCGATTGTCTTCGCGATTGTAATGCAGGAATCCCCTCACCCGGCTGCGAAAAGTCCAGACCAGGCTGGGGGCATCGAAATCGTAGGCCGCGAAATCCATTTGCGGCTGAAGATATGGTTCCGCTTTCCGAAACAGGACCGTGGAAGGAAACCAGGGCACGATCAAAGGGAAGCCGATCAGCGCCACCGCCAGCATGACCGCCGCGGTCGCAATCGACCAGCGGCGCAGGACGCGCTCCGCCGTCCAAGCCTCCAGCCAATGCCGCGCCAGAAGGAGCGCAAGGAGCGGAAATGCCGGCAGGATGTAGTGCGGCAGCTTGGTCTTGACGATGCTGAAGATGACGACAACCACCGCGCAACCCGCGATCAGATAAAGATCGAGCCCATCTCGTTTTCGCCAGAGGCGGCGGGTCAGCCAGGGCAGCTTCCACGACCAGGGAGCGAAGGTGATAAAGACGGTGAGAAAATAAAACGGCAACGAGACGAGAGCGCTGAAAATGGACGTTCCGCCATGGCCCTGCATCGTGCCAAAGGAACGCCCCACGACATGCCGTCCGAGGCCGACCTTGAGGAATTCGCCCTGCGTCTGGAGAAGCGCGGGCACACCCCAGAGCGCCACGAGGACGAGGACAAGAAGAATCCCCCTAACGAAAAGAAATCGGCTGCCAAAGTGCGTCACCGGGCGCAGGGCCTGGAAGACGAGAAGCGCGCCTAACGGCATCAGCGCGATCGGCCCCTTGGCCAGGAAACCGAGCGCGAGGGCGAGGTAAAACATCCACCACCAGCCGCGCGCCCCACTTGGCCTAACCACAACGCTGCGCCACGTTCCGCCAAAACGGTCGCGCAGCAGTTCGTAGCCGGCCCAGTGTCCGAGCGTCATGAACAAGACGAGCCACATGTCGGCCACCGCCGCCTTGGCGTGGATGAAAGTCTGCAGGCAAAGGGTGAAAATGATCGCCGCCCAAAAACCTGCCCGACCGAGACCGAGCCGCCGACCCCAGGCGTAAACAGCGACCGCGGTCAGCGCCGCCGCCAGCACGCTTGGGAGTCGGGCCGCGAACGGATTTTCTCCGAAGACGCGGTAGCTCGCGACCTGACACCAATAAGTCAGCGGCGGCTTATCGAAGCGATAACGATCGTTAAAATAAGGCACGATGTAATCGCCGCGCTCCATCATCTCGCGCGAGGCCTCGGCGAAGCGCGGCTCATCGCGGTCGACCAGCGGCAACATCCAGGTGCCCGCGAGATGAAAAAGCAGGCAGCCAAAAAAGAGGGCCGCGAAATTGCGAGTTGCAGGTTGCAAGAGAGCGATTCAAAGATGGCGCAGGCCGAAAGACAACCGGCAATTTCTCGATGAGCAAAATCACGCCGGCCCGGAAATGGCTCTTCCTCGTCCTTCTCGCGCTGCTCGCGATCGCAGCCGCCTTTTATTTCGACGACGCCGTCCGCGCCTGGATCAGCGCGCATTCCAACCGGACGGCGAAACAGGTGATGCGCAACGTCAGCCGCTACGGCGACTGGCCCGAACACGTCCTCGCCGGCCTCGTCATCATCGCCATCGCCTGGTTCCGCGGGAGCAAGCGCTGGGTCCAGATCGGCCTAACGATGATCATCGCCTGCGCCCTCGCCGGCCTGATCGCGCGCGGCTTGAAGGTCGCGACGGGCCGGGCGCGTCCTTCCGTGAAACAGGAGCTGGGCTGGAAAGGACCGAGCTTTAACTCGAAACACAATTCCTTCCCCAGCGGACACACCGCCGCCACGACAGCGTTTTTCGGCGTTCTCTTTTTCGCTAATCGCCGCCTCGGCCTTGCCCTCCTTCCCATCCCGCTCCTGATCGCGGCCTCGCGCATGTACGTCGCGGCGCATTATCTCTCCGATGTCGTTTGCGCAGCCGTCCTCGGACTTTTCTGCGCCTGGCTTTGTGCGCGCTGGCGACCGCCGCCGGTCGGGAGCGGTGCGGGTTAAGGAATTACGGCAGGTTATAAACTTCCACGATTCCGACTCCGACGGCGTTATCGTGTCCGCGCAGGACGGCGGTGTAACTGCCGGGCGCGAGGGTTTCGACCAGAGCCGCTTCCAAGTCGTCGTTAGGCGCAAGCAGCGTCGCCTCGATCTCGCCTGCTGATTCGACCCGGCCAATGGGAGCTGGACCGCGAGCGGGAGCCTCACCGCCGCACGTTCGCGAAGGACCGATTCCGCGCACGACCACCGTCTGGCAGCAGAGTCGCGGCGAAACTTTGCCTGGGAGCCGTCATATTGGGTGCTCTCAAAGCCGGCGGAGCCGCCCTGGCACGGCGTGACGAGGAGGAGTCCAAGGGAAAACAGCACGAGCAATTTCATCTGCATCTGCCTAACCAATCCACCGTTCTCCTGACAAAGACAATTCCTCTGCTTCGAAGAAAAGTCGGCGGAGGGGGTGGGATTCGAACCCACGAGGGCTTGCGCCCTGCCAGTTTTCAAGACTGGAGCCATCAACCACTCGACCACCCCTCCCTTGACTCGCGACTGAGCGGTAGTTTTACCCCGCAATCGAGTTTCGGCAAGATCGTTAGGCTGGCGTAGCGCGAGGCTTCGGTAGGGCGAGACTCCGTCGAGCCGGGGCGGCGCGCCGCGGGAAAACAACCTTCACCCAGGCTCGACGGAGTCTCGCCCTACCGAGAGGCCTTGTCTCATTTCTGCTGGACAGCTTCTACGTTCATAGGAACGTATTCTATGCCGGGCGATATGACAAAACCGATCCACGGCCGCGGCGCTTCCCACAACCCGGCCAATCGTTTCGAGGCGCTCCACCTCGAGCCCGATCCGGAAGATGAAAACGATCCTGAGCGCCCGAAACGCCAGACCATTTACTACCGCGATTTTACCCGCACCATCATCGCGCATAACGACAGCCCCGACGTCGGCTTCGAGTCGAGCATCAATCCCTACCGTGGTTGCGAGCACGGTTGCATTTATTGTTATGCGCGACCGACGCATGAGTTCCTCGGCTTTTCCGCCGGGCTCGATTTCGAGAGCCGCATCATGGTGAAGGAAAACGCCGCCGAACTCCTCGCGGCAGAGCTTTCCAAGCCACGCTGGAAACCGCAGACGCTGATGATGAGCGGGGTGACCGATCCGTATCAGCCGGTCGAGCGAAAGTTGCAGATCACGCGAGGCTGTCTCGAGGTGCTGGCGCGATTTCGCAATCCGGTCGGGATCATCACGAAAAACCACCTTGTCACGCGCGATCTCGACTTGTTAGGCGAACTGGCCGTGCACCGGGCGGCGGCGGTCAATATTTCGATTACTTCGCTCGATCCAAAACTGCAGCGCGTCCTCGAGCCGCGAACTTCAGCGCCGCACGCGCGGTTGGAGGCGATTCGACAACTCCGTGCCGCCGGGGTGCCGGTCGGAGTCATGACCGCGCCGATCATTCCCGGCCTGACCGATCACGAAGTGCCGGCTATTCTGGCCGCGGCGGCGGAAGCCGGGGCGCAGTTTGCCGGCTACACCGTCGTTAGGCTGCCTTACGCGGTGGCGCCGCTTTTCGAACGCTGGCTGGAGGAACATTTCCCCGATCGCAAAGAAAAGGTCCTGGGCCGGATTCGCCATTTGCGCGGCGGGGAAAAGCTAAACGATTCCCGCTTCAAATCGCGGATGCGCGGCGAAGGAATCTTCGCGGAGCAGATCCGCGATCTCTTCACCGCCGGCTGCAAACGCGCCGGGATTGGCGAGCGTCCGCAACTTTCCACCGCCGCCTTCCGCCTGCCTAACGAGCAACTGGAACTGCTTTAACGAGAGATCGCACGCACATCGCCGGCCTCGTGCATCCGACGCTGTTTGCGCATGACGAGCAACATCGAGACACCGCCGATCGCGCCAAAGCTGGCCATGATCGGATACCAGACGCCCCAGCCATGATGATCGATCATCCAACCGGTGAAGGGGAGTGCGAGGGCAGTGCCGTAGTATTGAAAGGAATCGATCACCCCCGAGGCAAAGCCCGCCATTTTGCGACCGCCAATATCCATCGGAGCGGCCGTGCCGACGATGGCGTGAGTCGAGTTGGCGGTCAGAGCGACGAGGACAAGAAACATGCAGCCGATGAAAATACCCCCTGGCGTCGGACCGACCACGCCGGTCGCGATCACGATCGCCGCCGTCAAAATGACGGCGCATTCGACGAAGTAGAGCGTCATCGCCACCGGAGAACGGTGCCCCTTGAAAAACTTGTCGGAAATGATCCCCGCGCTGAAGGAACCGAGGACGGCAACCAGCGGCATCAGGTTCACGGTCCAGAGCACTGCCGCAGGTTTGTCGGCCATGTTCAGTTTCAATTGGTCGTGAAAATAGAGAATCATAAGCTGGTCCGAACTGTTCCGAACCGCGCCGGTGCAGGCATAGGCGACGGCGTAGAACCAGATGAGGGGATGGGTGAAAATGGTGACGAAGGACTCGCGAATATTAGCCCGGCTACTGGCATCGCCTTCGCTCTCGATCTGGCCGCGATACCCCGCCTCCTCGGGCGTTTCCTTGACGAAAAACGCCAGAAGAATGGCGGCCGTGGCAACAATAAAAGGCGGAATGCGGAAGAGATAATGCCAGTCGCCCCTGGCCACGACCCAGGTGCCGACTGCGAAGCCGGCGAGAATGACCGGGGCCAGATTATTGATCGCAAACTGGCCGAGCTGAATCATGAAACCAAAGATGCCGGCGAAGGTCCCGCGCTCGGTCCGCCGGAACCAGGCGGCGTTCATCTTGATCATGCCCGGGGCGCCAAACGACTGGAGATAGCCGTTCATCAGCCAGATGGCGGCAAACGTAGTGAAGGTGCCGGCGAATGACGCGAAGCCGAAAATGAGGTTGATCGTGATCGTCCCAACGGCGCCGATGAGCATCGCGGTCTTGCCGCCGATGCGGTCGGTGAGGAGGCCGTTCACGAGTTGGCCGGTGCCGTAGGCGATCGACCACGCGCTCAGCATCCCGGTGATTTGAAAGGTGCTGAATCCGAACTCCGCCACCATCCCCGGCGTGGCGAAGCGGAAGTTGTAGCGACACATGTAATAGGAGGCGTAGAGGAGACCGATGATCCCCCAGTTCAAACCGCGCCGGGCTCGGAAACCGGGCGGATACTTGTGCGCAAGTTCACTCATACGTTAGGCGGCGGGAAGAATGAGTGAGCAAGCCGCTTCTGCCCAGCGGAAAAATCGCCGCTAAAAGATCGGTCTTTGCTTCGCGCTTTACGAAAGTCTGTAACCAGCGGCGTCGGCGACGTTGTCTTCGATTATGAAACGAATGCAGGCGATCCGCGGTCGCATTTCGTAATAATGGAAAGCGGCGCTGACGGAAAATTCCAGTGCCTTAACCGTCAATCAGGGAGAAATGGAAATGAAAAAGTTTATTGTCAGGACACTTGTCTTCACGGCCCTCGCCACCTGCCTGCAGGCCGGTCCGATGGAGACCTCGCCGGCGCAGGTCGAGCAAAGTACGTATCAGCCTTCGCAGGAATAGTTTCGCGACCGGGAACGGAACTTTGATCTCTTCGGCGCCTACGCCTTTACCACTCGGCCCTATCGGAGCGACCGCTATCTTGGCGAAGATCACGCCTTGGGCGGCGGGATTGACGTCAACTGCATGTTCAACCGCTACCTCGGAGTCGGAGTAGAAGGCTACGGCAGCGCGGCCGCAGCATCGGCAGCATCCGTCGCAACAGCGACGTCGAAGGCATGGGCCAGTTCGGCCTCGGATTCGAAGTCCGCGTTACGCCTAACATTGGCGTGATCAACGACGTCGGTTGGAATGTCGTGAACGGCGATCGCAACGACTTCGGGATCGTGCGTTCCGGCGTGCGCTTTGCTTTCTAAAGAAATGTGCTGATCTCGGTCAGCGATTTACGCTGGATGTCGGGCACTCTTGCGTTTTCCGCGGGGTGCCCGACGACCAGAAGGAGAAACGGTTTCTCGTGCGCCGGCCGGTGCAGGAGCTTGTTGAGAAATCCCATCGGGCTGGGGGTGTGCGTAAGCGAGGCGAGGCCGGCCTGGTGAACCGCTGCGACCAGAAAACCGGTCGCGATCCCGACCGATTCGGTCGCGTAGTAATGTTTTAGTTTTCGGCCGTCCGGGAGAATGCGGTAGGGCTGGGCAAAGATCGCGATCAACCAGGGCGCCGTCTCGAGAAATGGTTTGCGCGCGTCGGTCCCGATTGCGGCCAGGGCCTCGAGCCACTCGTTAGGCGCGCGATGCTCGTAAAATTCCTTCTCTTCCGCTTCGGCCGCGACGCGGATCTCCCGCTTCACCGCCGGGTCGCTTACCGCCACGAAATGCCACGGCTGCAGGTTGGCGCCGTTCGGTGCGCTGCCGGCGTTGCGCAGGCAATGCTCGATCACTTCGCGCGCCACCGGCCGATCGGAAAACTCGCGCACCGTGCGGCGTCGCATCATCTCGTCGCGAAAGCAGCGCGCGCGCGCGATCAGTTCGGCATCACTCAAAGATTCCCGCGTAGGGAGCGAGATAAAATTTGGTTTGCTCAAAGAGGCCCGGTGCGCTCGGCCGCGAGTAAAAAAATATAACTGTCGCGAGGTAGCCCTAGCAAGGGGGGCCTGCTATTTGTACTGCACAATTAACTGAGGCGGAGTAAACGCGGCAGCGGCCACTATGCAGTTTGGATTGGAATGGGGTTTTCATGTTCTAGGTTTTTGTTTGTATCAGCGTTTCATCTAATCTTTAGTGCCTCGAATTTCAGCGGCAAACCAATTGCCGCTGAAATCGATCCAGCCAGTGAAATTTTCCGGCTGCTGCTCCGCAGCAAAGGCCACAGTTGACGGTTGCCAGATGCCGTAGAAATCCGGCGCGTTGATGTTATCAGGGCTGGCGACCAGCCAATACTTCACGCCGGCCGAAAGTGCCACTCCGGCTCCCGGCAGCCTTACCTGCGCCAAATCGCAGCATGCTCCGGAATCTGGAAAGTCAACCGTGCTGCCCTGGCCGCCTGGTAAAGGCGTGACCGGAACTCCGCCACCGTCGGTGTAGATGCTGAGATTCACCCTCTTCGTCCCGGAGACGCGTGCAATCGCTGCAGCCAGGGTCTTGGCGTGCACGTCCGTTTTCGATGTGAAGGGAAGCGCTAACCATATCTCGGAGATGGATGAAGCATCATTGCCCGCGATTGGCACTCCGAATCCGGCATTGTAGAGATCACCACCGGAACTCCGGTCCAGGTTCGTGAAGATCGTAACGTTGGCGGCTGGATCGACTGTCTCCGCCGAACGCACGTCATGGTGGGCTGGCTTGGATAAACTTTGCGCCTGCACTCTCTTGCCTCGAATCTTCGCCGCTGGCCATTCGCCAGACTGAGGATCCCATGGGAATGGTGGACCAAACTGGGCATAGGAACCCCTGTTCGAAACCTGCCAGCCGCCGCTAAAAGTCGGACCGAGCACGTCGTCAGGGGTCGCTACCAGCCAGTAGGTAACCCCAGCTTCAAGCATGACTCCTTCGCCCGGCAGTGTTACGGTCGTCAATTCGCAGCACTGGCCCACATCAGGAATCTGCCTGGTGCTGCCCCCGCCCCCTGGCAGCGGATCGCCCACCGTGTTGAATAGGTCGTCATTACTATAGAGGGCCAGGTTGACCAGCTTCGTGCCTTGAATCCAGCCGATCGCGGCCGAGAGAACCGTGGCCTGCACGTCCACCTTCGGTACAAACCGAACCGCGTCCCAGCGCTCCGTCTGTCCGCCGCCAGCCTCTCTCCCAGCCACCGCCTTGGCGGCAAAGGCGTCGGGATTGTAGGAATTGCCGGCATCAAGGTTGGAAAAGATGATGGTACCGGCGCCGGCCGCCGCGCTTGCCTCATCAGAAGAAAAGACAACGACCTCGGAGGTTTCGTTAGGCGAATGGCTCTCCTGCGCCAAGAGCGCTCCGCCCGCCAATGCCATCAGGAGCGTCGTCAGGGCAAGCTTTTCAATGCTTGTTCTGATCATGTACGCGATACTGAAATCGTGGCAGACCCTGTCAAGACCTTTTTTTCCGGAAGAATGAATGCGGCTCGTGTTCGCGAATTGTCAGTTGGTTCGGATTTGCGCGCCGCGGGGCGTTTTCGGGGAGCGGCGGGTTTTTAACCGTAGTGGGCGCTTCGAAAGCGCCCTTCCTTGGTCAATCGCTCCGCCGCTTTCCAACTGACACTCGACCAACACTACCTCGTACCCCGTCGAGCTGCCGCAGTTACCATTGCGATTCCTGCGTCAGACGCGAAATTAGCGCGATGTCTTTTGCCGCCATTCTCGATCAGCTCCCGGCCCAATCGCCGCTCGTGCGACGCTTTGCCGCGATGCTGGCGCCGGTCGATGACGCCCGCTTCGAGGCGATGGCGCAAGAAGCGCGCACCCTGACCCGGCGCTATTTCGGGCGGACGATGCGGATGTTTGCCCCGCTTTATTTGAGCAACGAATGCATCAACAACTGTCGCTATTGCGGTTTCTCGCGCGACAACCCGATCCTGCGCATCACTCTCACAGTCGAGCAAGTGTTGGCGGAAGGCCGCTACCTCGCGGCCCAGGGATTTCGCCAGGTGCTGCTGGTCGCGGGGGAGCACCCGAAATTTGTCAGCGGCACTTACCTTTCCGACTGCATCCGCGCGCTCCAGCCGCATTTCTCGTCGATCTCGCTCGAGCTCGGCCCGATGGAGACGGCAGAATACGAGCCGCTGGTCGTGGCCGGCGCGGAAGGCCTGGTGGTTTACCAGGAGACCTACGACCGCGCGGTCTATGCCGAGATGCACACCTCGGGTCCGAAACGGGATTTCAACTGGCGGCTCGATTGCCCGGAACGCGCCTATGCCGCCGGCTTCCGGCGGATTGGAGTGGGCGCATTGTTTGGTCTTTCGGCCTGGCGGCCAGAAGCGCTCGCCCTCGCGGCCCACGTGGAATATCTGCTCAAACATTGCTGGCAATCGGACCTCACCGTCAGCCTGCCGCGGCTGCGGCCGGCGGCAGGAGAATTCGTGCCCCCCTTTTCGTTAGGCAAGCGCGAGCTGGCGCAATTGATCTGCGCTTTCCGAATTTGTTTTCCGCAGGTCGGCATCGTCCTGAGCACGCGCGAACCGGCCCCGCTCCGGGATGCGCTGGCGTCGTTAGGCGTGACCACGATGAGTTCCGGCAGCCATACCGAACCGGGCGGTTACACCGGCCAGGGCCGGGGCGCGGTTCACCAAACGGTGCGCGGCCGCATCCTCCCGCCGGACGAAAACGCGGACGCCCTCGCCACCGGCCAGTTCGAGATCAGCGACGACCGTTCTCCAGCCGAGGTCGCCCGCGTCCTGCGCCGGGACGGATTCGAGCCGGTCTGGAAAGATTGGGACCAGGCGCTGGCGGGTCGATGAAGCTTCTGCTCAATGGCGAAAGCGCCGAATGCGCGGAAGCGAGCACGGTGCAGGATTTGATTACCCGGCTCGGCTTATTGCCGGAAACGGCGTTGGTGGAACGGAACGGCATGGCCCTGCGTCGGAGCGAGTGGACGGCGCAGCAACTGGCGGAAGGCGATCGCCTCGAGATTCTGCGCGTGGCCGCCGGCGGTTAGCGCGGCTTAGTCCGCTTTCTTTTCCGCCTGCTCGCCTCTCTCGACGATATCGCCGGAGGTGAAGAGGATGCCCTGAAGGATCTCGCGCCAGACCGGTTTGCGCCGGAGGAGGAATTCGAGGTCCATCCCAAAGTGCTTGAACTCCTCTTTCTGTGCGTTCTGCATGATCGCCTTCGCCTGATCGTCCATTTCCACCGCCATCCGCTGCTCGTACCAATCGATGGCCTGCGCCTCTTCAATGAGGGAAAGAATCATCCGGGCGAAGGTGCGGGTCTCGCTCGGCAGTTCGTTAGGCGGCTCGTGATATTGGTCAAATCCCATACAGTTATGGAATCGCGCCTGAGCGGCCCGGTGCGGCTACGGGCTGCTGGAGATATTGTAAATCTCGATCAGGCCGATGCCGGTCGCGCCAGTGGTATCCGACAAGATGGCGGTGTAAGCGCCGGGCGGAAGCGGCGCGAGGATGGCTGACTCGAGGGAGTTCGTCGGGGCCAGGCCGGTGTTGGCGATGTCGCTCGCCTGGGTGTCCTGCCAGTTGTCATTGGTCGCAATGGTTTGACCGAAACTATCGACCAGCGACAACTGCGGATCGGGCAGCGCATCCGGCACCGACGCCGCGAGCGAGGGACCGAGACCGCGGATGACGACCGCCTGTCCAGCCGTGCCGCCGACGATGACGCCGGCGACCATGACGCTCTCGACGGTCGAAACTGTCCCGCGTGTGGAAATATTTTGCAGCTGCGGCGTGTTGACCGAATCGAGGTCGTAAACTTCGACCAGCGCGATGTTGTTCGTCGTCCCATCCACCCCGGTCACGATCGCGGTATAGGCGCCGGAGGCGAGATTCATGAGGATGGCCGACTCGCGCGGATCGGTCGGGGCGAGGCCGCTGTCGGTGATCTCCTGCTGGTTGGTGTTCGTCATCCAATCGTTATTGCTCGCGATGAGCTGACCGGAGGAATTAAACAATTGCAGGCTCGGATCGAGCAGGGGCGAACTGATCCCGCGCGCGCCTAACGACGGCCCCAGCGCGCGCACGATGATGTTCTTGGTCGTGCCGCTCCCGAGGATGAACCCACCGATGAGGACGTGATCGCTGGTCTCGGCGCGGGCGCGGGTGGAAATGTTCAGGAGCGCGTCACCCGAAACGGTCGGGGTCGGGCTGACGGAGGGACCGGGCGTGGGGGTGATGCTTGGAGTCGGGGTTGCACTTGGGGTCGGAGTGACGCTCGGCGTAGGCGTAACCGACGGCGTCGGCGTGACGGACGGCGTCGGCGTCACGCTTGGAGTCACGGTCGGGGTTGGAGTCGACGTGGGGGTCGGCGTCGCGGTGGGAGTGGGTGTGGGCGAAGGCGAGCCGGAGACCGTTGAGCTGGCGTAGCCTTCGATCTCGTGCTGCGTGCCGCCGCCGTCCGAATCGGTGGTGAAGAAATTCAACTGAACCGAGCCACCGGTCGGAAGCGTCCAGGGGCTGCCGCCATCGGGGTTATCGCTCGGGTTCGGTGGCACCGAGGTGCGCGGGTTGTAGGTGCCGAAGTGTTGCCCGGCGGAGGGCCTCGTTCCGGCGAGATACTGCGCGTAAGTGACGTCGGGGAACCAGCGCAAGGCAATGCGATCGTCGGGCGGCAGGGTTAGGCCGCCGGTCGGGACGGAAAAAAACGTGATCGTTTCCTCGGTGCCTCCGCTGTTGTTGAATCCGCCGACGGCAAACACGACATCGTTTCCGCCAATCACGTTTCCCGGGTCGACCGCGCTGGAGAAAGTTCCATCGCCATTGGCGGCGACGAGGAGGAGGAGCGAGCCATTGGAAAACGGGAAGACGTTATCGACATGCGGCATCGCTGCGCCGCCAAATCCCTTCAACCTGCCCGCGTCCACCGTCGCGGAAAAATCGGCGTAGGCCGAGCTGCAAACAAAGGCGAAGAGGAGAAGAAACCTGCGCACGGCCGCAATCTCGATCAGGCCAGGGGAAACGTAAATAGCGCGCGCTGGTTTTCGCGCGAAAAACCCTGCAGCACTGCGGCAGTTGGAGTTCCTCCACCGAACGGTGGATTCGGCAATGGTCTTGCTTCAAGGAAGGGCGCTTTGCAAGCGCCCTCGGCGGTTCCAAACCGCCGCTCCTTGGCCTCCAATCGTTACCGCTAGGACAATTCGGCCCCGGTGTTCGCGTCGGTCACGACAAATTTCTCGTGATGGAAGGCCGGGTCGGCCCGGAACATGAGCCGGCCGGCGTAACGCCGCTCCAACTCCACCAGCAGCTCTTCGTCCTCCTCCTTCAGTCGCTTCAACACTTCCGGATTCAGAATCACGCGAATGTCGTGGATCGTGTCCTGGTATTTGCGCATGACGGAGTTGAGGGCGCGATGCACTTCCACGCTTGTGCTCATGGTCGTCTTGACCACGCCGCGGCCTTCGCAATAGGGGCAGTTTTGGTAAAGCGAATCGCTCAGGCTTTCCTGCGCCCGCTGCCGCGTCATTTCCATCAGGCCTAACGACGAGAGCGGCAGGACGTGGGTCTTGGCCTTGTCGCGCTTGAGCCGTTCGCGCATCCGGTTGTAAACCATCTGCTGGTCCTTGCGGTTCTTCATGTCGATGAAGTCGCCGATGATCAGGCCTCCGATGTTGCGCAAACGAAGCTGGCGCGCGATCTCATCGGCCGCTTCAAGATTGGTTTGCAGGATGGTTTTTTCGACGTCGCGCCCGCCTTTGTTGCGGCCGGTGTTTACATCGACCGCGACGAGGGCTTCGGTTTCGTCGATCACAATATAGCCGCCGCACTTGAGCCAGACCTGGCGATGAAAAGCGTCGTCGATCTGTTTCTGCACCCCGAAGGTCTCGAAGATCGGCGCGCTGCTGTCGTAATACTTGATCCGGCTTTTGGCACGGCGGGAAATTTCCCCGACCATATCAACCATCCGCTCCACCGCCGCGTGATCGTCGCAGACCACCTCGTCGATTTCGTCGGTCAGGAAATCGCGCACCGTCCGGTCAACCAGATCGGGCTCTTCAAAAACGCGCGCCGGCGCCGGGCGATCCTTGATCTCCTGTTCGATCTTGGCCCATTGCTCGAGGAGAAAACTCAGGTCGCGGACGAAATAACGTTTGCGCTGGCCCTCGCCCACGGTGCGGATGATGACGCCGATCCCATCCGGAATATCGAGCTCGCGCAAAATCTTGCGCAGCCGGGCGCGCTCCTTCGGGTCATCGATCTTGCGCGAAATGCCACTCCGTTCACTGAAAGGCATGAGCACGAGATAACGGCCGGCAAAACTCAGGTTGGTCGAAACGCGCGGGCCCTTGGTGCCGATCGGGCCTTTCGTCACCTGCACAATCACTTCCGACCCGACTGGATAGATGCTTGGAATGTCCTTGGCGGTCAGGCGGTTTTTCGGGTTCTTGCGGTTCCCACGCTCGGGGCGCTCAATTTCCTCGATCCCGCTGTCGAGCGCGGCCGGGATGGCGTCCCAGAAATGGAGGAAGGCGTTTTTCTCGAGGCCGATGTCGACAAACATCGCTTTCAAGCCGGGCTCAATGTTTTTTACCCGGCCCTTGTAGACGCTGCCCGCGATGTTGCGAGAGCCGTCGCGCTCGACGCTATATTCCTCGAGCTGGCCGTCCTCGAGGAGGGCGACTCGGCGCTCGAGTTTCTCGACGCTGATGACGATCTTGTTGCCCGTCTTGCGACGGAGGCCCAGAATTCTTTTCACTTGTTCGATCATAGTGCTGCAAATTTTTCGAAGTCATCGCGGTGGATCCGGGGCTGAGCTTCATGGGTAAGATTAAAAGGCGGGGCGCGCGCGCTTCACTTTGGGGGGCGGCGTGGGGGCGGCTGGTCGCGGACGCGTATTAAACATCCGCTCAAAAAAGTTGCGCGGGCGCTGCGGCGCTGGGGTGGCGACGGGTTGGGCGCGGAGGGCGCGCTTGACCTTGGGTTCGTTTCGCACTCGGCCGCGCGCGTCAGCTTCGGGTTCGACGTCGGGAGCGTCGCCGGGACTTGCCATATCGGCGTTCTCGGTCGCCTGGGCGCCGTTGCTGTCGGTGTTTTCCCCGTCACTTCCGCCGGGCGCGGGAACGGAGGAATCTTTGTATTTCAGGACGGGATTAAGGGCAAATGGATCGGGTTTCTGCGCGGGTGCGACCCAGGCGAGATGGGGTTCGAATTTCCCCTGCTCCATCGCGATAGTGCGCTCCAGGATGCGGTTCGCGATCGGCCCAGCGACTGAGCCGCCATGAACGCCCGGCGCGAGACCCTGCACCATGATGGCGATTGCGTAACGCGGGTGATCGTAGGGCGCGAAGCAGCAGAACCAGCCGACGGTGTCTTTTTTGCCGTTCAACATTGCCTGTGCAGTGCCGGTTTTGGCCGCCACTTCCACATCTTTCATCCGCACCACGCTGCCAGTGCCGCCTGCTTCGTTGACCACTTTCCAGAGGCCGCGCCTCACGAGTTCAATTTGTTCCGGGGTAAAGTCGTTCCGGAAATCGGCATGCAACTTCGGCGTTTGCGGGACCGCGATTTTGCCTTGGGCATCGAGCACAGGTGAGCCATCCTGGTTCAGCACGCGATCGACGAGACGGGGATAATAAGAAATGCCACCGTTGGCGACGGTCGCGTAGGCCATGGCCATCTGGAGCGGAGTGGCCAGATCGTAACCCTGGCCGATCGTGACGTTGGCGGTGTAGGCGGAGGACCACTTCTCGTTCGGGTGCTGGAGACGCATCCAGTCAGGCCCGGGGAGGACGCCGGCCGATTCGCCCGTGATCTCAATACCGGTTTGCTTGCCCAGCCCTAACGCCTCGCCGGTCGTGTCGATCGCATCGATGCCGGCGGCGTTTCCATATTGATAAAAGAAGGCGTTGCAGGAAACCTTGATCGCATCGGTCAACCCGAGCGTGCCGTGCGCGCCGCCCTTCTCATTAATCCAGCATTGAAAATAGTGATCGCCGTACCAGACTCCGCCGCTGCAGTTGAAGCGGGTCGCCGCCAACCCTTTTCTAAGGCCAGCCAGCGAAGTGATCATCTTGAAAGTCGAGCCGGGAGGAAAGGCGCTGACCGCGCGGTTGACCAGCGGATGCGCTTCGTTGTTGCGCAGCTCTTTCCAATCCTTCGCCTTGATGCTGGGGATGAAAGTATTCGGGTCAAACGACGGCACCGAAGCCATCGCGAGGACATTGCCGTTGTTCGGATCGATCACGACCGCGGCGCCACGGCCGACCGCGCGCAGGGCCTCATCGGCGATCGCCTGGATGCGAGCGTCGATCGTGAGATAAACATTGGCCCCCTGTTTGGGCGCTTCTTCCCTAACGACGCCATCGATCGCCCCTTTCGCATTCCGCCGCATGACGCGGATCCCGGGCTCGCCCCGGAGGTATTCGTTCATCGTTTTTTCGACGTTCGATTTCCCCTCCACATCGCTCTGGTAAAAGGTGTATTGGCGCGCTTCCTCCAGGTTCGTGTCGTCCGGCGCGCCGACGTAGCCTAACAAGTGGGAAGCGAGCGCGCCGTAAACGTAGGAGCGGACCGGCTTGATCGCGATGTCGACCCCGGGCAGGCCAACGTCGTGTTCGGAAAATTTCGCCATCGTCTGGAAATCGATGTCCTTGATATAGGAGTAAGGGACCTCGGTGTTGTTGCGGTAATGCTTCTGGAGCTGGTTGGCGTTGTAATCGCGCGCCAGGTCGAGATCCTCCAGTCGGGGGACGATCCCGTCGTTCACGATCCGGACAATATCCGGCTCCTTCATGTCCTTCGGCATGCCGCTGATCGTGGCCCGATATTGCGTCTCCGGCGGGCGGCCGTAGCGCTGGCGATAACCCTTAACCATTTCCGGGAGGTAAAAATCAACCTCGTAGCTGGCGCGATTCTGGACCAACGCCACCCCGTTGCGGTCGCGGATTTCGCCCCGGATCGACGGGATGCGGACCGTCGCTTCCGAGCTGCTTTGGACGCGGGCGGTCCATTCCTTGCCCCGCGCCACCTGCACCCACCAGAGCCGCGCGACGAGCGCGCCAAGGGCGACAAGCATGCAGAGCCCGAGGAACTGAATGCGGAAGATGGGTTTAGCGCGACGCGTATTCATCAAACCTTTCTGACTCCTCGAGATAAGGATTGTTCACTAGCCGGCTGACCCAATGGAGCGACCAAAAAACGAGCGGCGCCATCAACATCGCGAGTAACCCTGGCCCGCCGATCTGCCACCAGACTTCGTGGTTAAAAAAAATGGAGCCGCGCCGAAACGAAATCATCAGATATTGTGCGAGGAGAATAAGCGACGTGCAGACGCCGCTGAGAACACAATGCACTTCCCATCGACCCCGATTAAACAAGGGCTTGAGGCCGTGCATGATGGCGGCGAGCACCGCGTAGAGGAGTATCGACCATCCGAAGGAGATTTCAACGTTGGTATCGAGGATCTGGACCGTCATCGCGTCCCAGAGAAAACCGGCAATAAAGGCGAGGCAAAGCATGAGGGGAAAAGGCAGCGCCATCGCGCCGTAGAAAACGATCACTGGCACGATATAAACGTGGGCGTTAAACATCCAGTCCAGCGGCGGGATGAAAATCTCGACGATCTGCGCCACCACCACGAGCGCGGCCAGGATGAGGAAAAAAATCATGGACGTGGAAAATTCGAAATCCGAAACCCGGGGGAAGAAAATTCGAAATCCGAAATCCGAAATCCGAAATAATATCGAAATTCAAAAATTCGAATGTTCGAAAAAAAACGATGCGTAAACGTCGGTCGTTTTGAAGATTCGAATTTCGGATTTGTTTCGGATTTCGACATTCGGATTTCGGACTTCATTTTCTCCCAATGACGACAAAGATATCCTCGAGTTTCGCGAGATCGACCGCGGGCGCGAGCTTGGCCTGGCTATCGAGTGCGCGGACCTGGAAACGCTTGATTGTTCCGACAAAAAGCCCGGAGGGAAAAACGCCGCCGACGCCCGAGGTATAAACCTTTTGCCCTTCCTTCAGCTCGGCCTGTTTCGAGAGGTAGTTGAGGTCAAGCATCGGTGAGAGGCTGCCCGCCACACGCTCGCCGGTTACGATCCCCTGCTCGCGCGTCCCTTCGACGCTGGCAGCGACCCGGCAGTTCTCGTCCGAAATGAGAAGGACGACCGAAACATTTTCGCTCACCGTCGTCGTGCGACCGACCAGGCCTTCGTCGGTCAGGACCGGCATCTCGGCCGCGAGACCATCGGCCGAGCCGCGATTGATCGTGACCGTGCGCCACCAGGTGGAGGAGTCGCGCGAAACGACTTCCGCCGGGACGAGGCGGAAGAGCGAGCGCTCGCGATAATTAAGCGCGTGCCGGAGGCGATTGACCTCATGTTCGACGTCGCGCAAGGCTTCGTTCGTCGCCTTGAGCGAGCGGTTTTCCACCCGGAGCGCGGCATTGTCGCGCTCCAGTTCCTCGAGCGACTTCAAGCCTGCGCGAACCGAAGTGATCTGCCGGTCCAGGCCCGAGCCTGTTTTGAGGAAGGGCGAGATCGCCTGGAAAAAAGTCGATTGGATCTTCCGGGTTGCCTGCGGGCCGAGGCTGAGCAAAGCGAGAAGCGCGGCGGCGAATAGAACGATCGCGAGAATGCTGCTGCGATTCATGCGATTTCAGATTTCAGATTTTCGATCTCAGATTTCACATCCGGCCAATCTGAAATCGACCATTTGAAAGAGGCAATTCCCTCACTGCCGCCACTGCCGATCGGCAGTCGCGACCTGGCGGAGAAACTTAATTTCGTTCAGACACTTGCCGGTGCCTTCTGCGACCGCGCTCAATGGATCTTCCGCGACGTGCACCGGCAGCCCGGTCTCTTCGCTCAGGAGCCGGTCGAATCCGCGCAGGAGCGCGCCACCCCCGGCCAGGACGAGGCCGCGATCGACCAGATCGGCCGATAATTCCGGCGGGCAACGCTCGAGCGTGATCCGGACGGAATCGACGATGGTCGAGATCGGCTCGAGCAACGCTTCCCGCACTTCCTGCGAGGTGATCGTTAGGGTTTTGGGCAGGCCGGCCACGAGATCGCGCCCTTTCACTTCCACGCTCGTCTCTTTTTCGCTCGGGTAAGCGGAACCGATTTTGATTTTGATCTCCTCCGCCGTGCGCTCGCCGATCATCAGGTTGTAGGCGCGCTTCATGTATTGCACGATCGCTTCGTCAAGTTCATCGCCCGCCACCCGCACGCTCCGGCTGAAAACGATTCCGGAAAGTGAGATCAGCGCCACTTCCGTGGTGCCGCCGCCGATGTCGATGATCATGTTACCGGCCGGATCCTGCACCGGCAGCCCGACGCCGATCGCCGCCGCCATCGGTTCCTCGATCAGGTAAACTTCCCGCGCTCCGGCATGCGTCGCCGATTCGCGGACGGCGCGTTTTTCCACTTCCGTGATGCCGGAAGGGACCGCGATCACGACACGGGGGCGGGCCCGGACGCGGCTGTTGTGCACCTTGGTGATGAAATGCCGCAGCATTGCCTCGGTCACTTCGAAGTCAGCAATGACGCCGTCTTTTAACGGACGGACGGCGACAATATTGGCCGGGGTGCGGCCAAGCATGCGTTTCGCTTCGTCGCCGACTGCGAGCACTTTGGAAGTGCCGGCTTGGACCGCCACGACCGAAGGTTCGCGCAGGACAATGCCCTGATCTTTAACGTAAACGAGGGTGTTCGCGGTGCCGAGATCGATCCCGATATCGCTGGAGAACCATCCGAAAAGTCTATTAAACATGAGAAAAGCCTTAGTTTTGCGTCAACCCGGCGGACCCACCGAAGCGAAAGCTATGCCGCACACCCGGGCAGGCGAAAAACCAGTGTATCTTGGAACGGCCCTCCCTCGCGTCAAGGGAAAGCTCGCCTCGAGCCGGCGAAACCCGGCGCTTTCCGATTGAACGATGCGCGGCAAACGTCCAACCTTTGCCCTTCCATGACCTCGCGCCCTGTCCTGATCGCCCCTTCCATGCTCGCGGCCGACTTTGGTCATCTCGTCGAGGATCTCGAGCGCGTGGTCACAGCCGGCGCCGACTGGATTCACCTCGACATCATGGATGGCCAATTCGTCGACAATATTTCCTTCGGTCCGGCAATAGTGAAACTCGTCCGCAGCCTGACCATTCTGCCGCTCGACGTCCACCTCATGATCGAGCGGGCCGATCATTACGTCCCGCGCTTTCTCGAGGCCGGCGCGAACTCCATCACCGTTCATGTGGAACCGGAAGCGAAACACGATGTCGCAAAGACGCTGCGCCTCATTCGCGAAGGCGGCGGCCGGGCGGGCCTGACCTTGAACCCGGCGACGCCTTTCGCCGCCGTCGAACCGCATTTGCCTAACGTCGATCTGCTCCTCATCATGACGGTCCATCCCGGCTTCGGCGGCCAGTCCTTCCGCGGCGACATGATGGAGAAAGTGCGGCGTGGAGACCAACTGCGCAATTCGTTAGGGCTGGAGTTCGACCTCGAGGTCGACGGCGGGATCACGCCGGAGACTGCGCCCCTAACGATCGCAGCGGGGGCCAACGTTCTCGTCGCCGGCACCTCCATTTTCAAAAGCGCCGATTACGCCGCCACCATCCGCAGCCTTCGCGGCGGCTAGGGGCCGGTTCCTCGGTAGGCCCTTTCTTTATGCATGAACTCGTTCGCGACATCACGTTCAGTATTGCCGCCGCCTGGCTCCTCGGGCTGGTCGCGCAACAATTCCGCCAGCCCATTCTGCTCGCCTATCTCATCGCGGGATTTGCTCTGGGCCCGGCTGGCTCGGGGCTGATCGCTTCGCCCGACAGCATCTCGGCCATCGCCGAGCTCGGTCTCATTTTCCTCCTCTTCATGATCGGCCTTGAGATCGACCTGAAAAAAATCGCGAGCGCGGGTCGCTCCATTACCCTGACCGCGCTCGTGCAGATCTGCGCCGGGGCGGTGCTCGGCGTTTTCTTTTTCCGGCTCTGCCGCTTTGGCCTGGGCGGGGGCGAATGGGACGCGCTCTATCTCGGTGTGGCCGGCGCGCTCAGCAGCACCGTCATCATCGTAAAAGTGCTCTACGAAAAACAGGAGCTCGATACCCTGACCGGCCGGATCACGCTCGGCGTCCTCGTCCTGCAGGATCTGGCGGCGATTCTTTTTCTCGCGGTCCAGCCGAACCTGGAGAATCTCGCTCCCAGCATTTTGCTCCTCTCGCTCGTCCGCGTCGTTCTCCTCGTCGCGGCGGCGTTGGTTGTTAGTCGTTATGTTTTGCCGGCGATTTTCCGGCACGTCGCTCGTTCGCCCGAGCTCGTCCAGGTCGGCGCGCTGGCCTGGTGTTTCCTCGTCGGCGAACTCGGCGAACGGCTGCACCTCTCGCGCGAAATGGGCGCGCTCATCGCCGGCGTCGCGCTTTCCACTTTCCCCTACGCACTCGATGTCACGGCCAAGGTCACCAGCCTGCGTGATTTTTTCGTGACTCTTTTCTTCGTCGGCCTCGGCATGCAGATCCCTTTCCCCTCGCCCATCCTCATCGGCTGGGCGCTGGTTTTCGCGGCCTTCGTCATGATCAGCCGCTTCGCCGCGACCTTCGCCCCGCTCTATCTCATGCGGCAAGGTCTGCGGACCAGTATCATTCCCGCGATCAATCTCGGGCAGGTGAGCGAATTCTCGCTCGTAATTCTAGCCCTCGGCGCGCAGACCCATCACCTCGCCAACCCGGCCACGACCGGGATGGTGGCGCTCGCCTTTACCCTCCTCGCCGCGGTTTCGACTTTCGGCATGTCGAAATCGGACAGCCTCGCGCGCAGCCTCATCCCATGGTTAAAAAAACGCGGGCTGCGCGATCTCGATCAAGTCTCGGATGACGCGCACGCCGAAGGCGCGCACGGCCACGGCCAGGCGCGGATTATTTTCCTCGGCTTCTTTCGCACCGCCAGTTCGCTCCTTGAAGAAATGCAGCGGCACGCCCCGGACCTCATCGGTCACACCGCGGTCGTCGATTTCAGCCCGGTGGCGCGCGAAGGATTGCTGGAGCGCAAGGTGCGGGTGATCTACGGCGACATCAGCCAGCGCGATACTTTGCTCCACGCCAATATCGAAAAAGCCGAAGTTCTCATCTGCACCATTCCGGATTCGATTCTGAAAGGCACCACCAACGAGCGGCTCGTGCGAATGTTGCGCGGCCTGAATCCAAAGGCGCAGATCATCGCGACCGCCGAGGTTCTGGACCAGGCCGACACCCTCCTCGCGGCCGGCGCCAACTACGTCTCATTCGCGCGATTGCACGAAGCCGCCGATCTCCTCGAGGCGGTGCGCGCGGCGACAGAGGGATTGTTAGGCGAAAAACGCAGCGCGGTAGAGCGCACCTTGCGTGGCCGGGCGGAAGTGCTGGCGTGATGCGGCGGACGCTTCGGGGAGCGCACGCGCCCTCGCGTGCTCCGATCGGCGCCTCGCCGATCGGTCTTCTGCAGTGGCGGGTGTCGCTCGACGAGCGGGCATTCGGCGAGGCGCCGAATGCGGCACGCGAGGCGCGTGCGCTCCCCGGAAAAGGCACGCCGGGGATTGCGGCCGGCACGGCCGCCGCTACACCAGACCGCTGCGGAACGCTCGCTTCCCGGATTCCGGCGCGGTTATCGCAAAACACAAACCGAGGTAGTGTCTATCCGTTATGAAAAGCGACGAAGATCAGATTCAACTTAGCGCGGTCGAGGATCACGACGGCATCCTCACGATTCGCGGCGGGGGGGCTCAGCGTGGCTGGAATGGCATTCACTACAAGCAAGGGATGTCGGCCAAGAATGTCGGCACGACCAAACTCTCGGCCAACATCGCGACCATCCCGCCGGGCGGCGTGGCTTACGCCCACATTCACGTTGGCTTCGAGCTCATCCTTTACATCCTGGAAGGCAAGGTCCGGCACGAGTTCGGCGATGGCCTAACGAAAACAATCGAGAACGAAGCGGGCGACTTCATCTACATCAAGCCCGGCGTGCCACACGAAGTCTTTAATATGAGCGAGACCGAACCGGTCGTCGCCTTCGTCGCCCGCTCCTCCGCGGAAGAGTGGGACAACATCGTCCCCTACGACCGCGCCGCAGGCCGCTGAGGCCGGAGCTTCGCCAGATTATTTGGCGGCCGCCGGTTCGGCGAAGCCGGTTGTCTCGGCCATGACTTCGTCCGTCTGGGTCACCCTAACGACTTCTTCGATCGTCGTTTTGCCTTCCATTACGCGGCGCCAGCCATCCTGGCGCAAGGTCAACATGCCTTGGTTAATGGCCATTTGTTTCAGCTCGCCGCCATCGCGCTTTTGCATGATAAGACGCTTCAACGGCTCGGTTACGACGCAGATTTCGTAAATCGCGAGCCGGCCTTGGTAACCGGTCTGGCGACAGTTTTCGCAGCCCGCGCCACGGAAAAATTTGAAGTCGGGCGGAATGGTCGCTCCGATTTCATGCAGATATTCGACCGGATAACCCACCAGCTCTTTGCAGTCGGGGCAGATGGTACGGACGAGGCGTTGAGCAAGAAAAGCTTTTACGACGGAGGCAAGGAGAAAAGGCTCCACATCCATGTCCAGGAGGCGCGTAATCCCACCGACGGCGTCGTTCGTGTGCAGAGTGCTGAAGACAAGGTGACCGGTCATGGCCGCGCGGATCGAGATGTCCGCCGTCTCGACATCGCGAATTTCCCCGACCATCACGACATTCGGATCCTGCCGCAGAATGTGGCGCAGCCCTTTGGCGAAGGTGAGATCGATCTCCGGTTTGACATCGATCTGCGAGACGCCAGGAAGGCGATACTCCACCGGCTCTTCGATCGTGATGATGCGACGTTGGACGGAGTTGATGCTGCTGAGAAAACAATAGAGCGAAGTCGATTTGCCCGAGCCGGTCGGACCGGTGACGAGGACGATTCCGTTAGGCTGGGCGAGCAGCGCCTTCATGATGCGCGTCTGCTCCGGGCTGAGGTCGAGCCGTTCGAAACCGAAAGCTTTTTGTTGGTCGCGCGCCAGAAGACGCAGGCTGATCGACTCGCCGTTGACCGTCGGGATGGTGGAAACGCGGACGTCGATCGTTTGCTCGGCGGACTGGAGATTAATGCGTCCATCCTGCGGCAGGCGGCGCTCCGCGATGTCCATATGCGCCATGACTTTCAAGCGCGAGATAATGGCCGATTGCAGGAGACGCAACTGCGGCGGAACCGCGACTTCGTGCAGGATGCCGTCGATCCGGTAACGAATGCGCAGATCGTTCTCGAGCGGCTCGACGTGAATGTCGGTCGCGCGCTCGTGGATCGCTTCGCGAATGATCTGGTTGACGAATTTCACGACTGAGGCTTCGGGATCGTCGGCGTTGAGGTCGGTGCTGGTCTCGATGTCCTGGAGCGCTTCGAAGGATCGGTTGGTCTTAAGAATTTCGTCGAAGGTTTCCGCGCCGACGCCGTAGAGCGTTTTCATGGCGCGGAGAATTTGCGCGCGCGGGACGAGGACCCACTCCGCCGGCTTGTCGAGCAGCTGCGAAGCGAGCTGGCGGCCGGTCGAGTTAAACAAATCGTAGGTCGCGAGGACGACGGCGTTGTCCTTGATCTCGATCGGGAGAATGTGGTGCTGAAAAACGAAGCGGCTCGGCAAAACGAGCAGCGTTCCGCGCTCGATGCTTTTGGCATCGATCGAAACAACGGGCACGCTGAAGAATTCGCCGATCGCCTTGAGGAAAAGTTGTTCGTCGACCTTCCCGGAGTTGAGGACATCGGCCGTCCAGGAGCCGCCATTGAGATTAGCGGCCAAGGCGTTGGCTTCGTCGCGTGACGGGACGCCGCTGGCGAGCAGAATGTCTACGAGTGATTTGGAAAGAGCTGGACTCACGGGCGGAGTTTACCAGAGAGGCGGCGATTTGTCATGGAGGACGGTGCTATTCATTCTCGGTGGAGCGAGACTCCGTCGAGCCCGGCTGTAGCCGGGGACGCTGTCCCCGGTCGGGTAACAACGGTGCAGACCGCCAATCGATGCGCCCCGAGGTGCGGTGTGGCCCTCCCGCTGCTCAAGATCCTTGGCAACGCTCGGCCGGGGACAGCGTCCCCGGCTACAACTGCGCTCAAGGCAGATACAACGCCCGGCGCACCCCGAGAGTCAATGTGCCGGTGACGCGTTGAGAATAATTCTTCTGCATGCGCGCGATCGCCACACTGACTTCGGCCGAGAAGAGACCATCGATCGGTCCGCAATAATAGCCGTGCCGATACAAAGACGTCTGCAGGGCGCCGACATAGGCCATATCGGAAACCAGCATTGCGCTCGGGGTGAGGTAATAGGCACAACGCGTCGGATAACGTGGCGCGAAATCCGTCGGGTTTAGGTGCGGGCTCTGGTGGAGCAGGCCGAAATCATCGCGCGGCGCCAAAGAATCGGTGTAGAAGGAAAAAGATTCCGCCCGGCCGCCGAGTGGCAGGAGGCAGGATGAAAGCAGGAGCAGAGCGAGGAAGCGGCGCATAACGATTTATTTTACCATCGGCAGATCAGGCGGCGGCAGGGCTTTTCCATCGATCACCGCCGGACAATCGGGACAATCGTCTTCTTCCAGCTCGGGACCGAAATGCGTCCGACCCTCCTGTTTTTCGCGCAGGCGGTACATGTCCAGTTTCGTCAGGGTGACTTCCGGCCGCATCAGGACGATCAGCTCGTTGCGCTCTTTCGTTTTAACCGTGTTGCTGAAGAGGGCGCCGATCACCGGCAGGCGGTCGAGAATCGGGAAACCGGTCCGTCCGCGATCGTTCCGATCCATGATCAGGCCGCCGAGAACAACGGTCGATCGGTTAGGAGCGGAGACGGTCGTCTTGATGTAGCGGGTCGCGATGTTCGGAATCTGGTTGTTATCCACCTGGGTGAAGCCGGAGACGCTGTCGACTTTCTGCAGGATATCGAGCGACACTTCATTCTCCGAATTGATGAGCGGCACGACTTCGAGCTGCAGCGCCACTTTCTTGAACTCGATGTTGGATTGCTGCGAGAGCCCAGTGCTAATCAGGCTCGTCCCGGTCGACGCGCTCAAGGTGCTGACTGGGACCGGAATTTCGGTTCCGGAAGCGATGATCGCCTTCTTGTTGTTGCTCGTGAAAACGGTCGGGCGCGAAATCGTGCGAAAGCGGCCGGTCGAATCGAGCGCCTTGACGATGGCGGCGAGCGTATTCCCCGCCGCGACATACGCGGTCGCCTGCCCGCCCGGCAGACTGGCGAAGGCCGGGAAGGTGATGAGGCTGGCCGGATCGATGATCGGGGTCCCGCTGCCGAGGCCGCTATTCAAACCGCCGCCCACTCCGACATTCGGGCTCTGCCCGATGTTGTTCTTTTTGAACTGGAGAAAATAATCGATCCCGAACTCTTCATTATTATTGAGGCGGAGTTCTCCGATGACCGTGCTGAGCGCAACCTGGGGCGCCTTTACATCCATCTCGTCCAGAATCTTTGAGACCTTTGACACCACTTCGCGGGTCCCGAGGACAATGATGCTGTTGGCGCGCGCGTCGGCGATCAGCTTGGTATTGCCGACCGTGACTGACTGTGGCGTGGTGTCGGTCGGTTCGGTCGAGAGCTGCTCACTGACCTGGAGCGTGTTTTCGCTCCCGGTGCCGGCGGTGCTGCTGTTCAAAGGTTGATTGTTAGGCGAATTCTGGTTCCGCTGCGGGTTGCGCTGGTTGGGATTAAGGTTTTGCGCGCCGCCTTGTTGATTCTGGTCGCCCGGCTCGGTCAGCGCGTTGACCAGCACCTGCAGGACGTCGGCGGCGGCGATGTATTTCAACGGACGCACGACCGGTTTTCCAAACTCCACGTTGGCGTCAAACTCGGCGATCAGCTTTTCGATAAACGGGAGATTGACCGGCCGGGTGATGACGTGAATCCGGTTCGTCCGGACATCGGCTTCGAGCTTGATCTTGCCGACAATGAGCGAATCCTCGGACAGAACCGCACCGCCTTCCTCGTCGGCCGCTTGTTGTTGCTGCGGGTTGGCCGGCGGGATGACGCCGCGGACGCGCCGCGCGACCGGCTGGCCAGCCTGGTCGCCCTTGTCGAAAATCTCCTTCAACATGTCGACCACCTTTTGCGCGTCGGCGCGCTCGAGCTTGATGAAAATGCTCGTCACTTCCGCGGGGGCGACATCGATCTGCTCCACCATCGTGACCAGCTTGCGCAAAACGTCGGCGCTTTGCGTCACCAGCAGGCTGGAGGATTTCGGCAAGGCCAGAATCGGCGCCTGACCGCCGATGCCGGCGAGGTATTGCGAAAGGACCTGCTGCAGTTCCTGGGTATCGGCGTAATTGAGGCGGAAGAGATAACTCACCACCATCGCGCCCTGCGGCAGATCGGCCGGGTCGGAAATGATCGGGACGGCGGCGGCGCGCGGATTTTTGTTCACCCCGATGACCTCGACGATGTCGCCCCCCGCCGGAACGAGGGAGAAACCGTTCAAGGCCAGGTTCATCTCGATGATGGTGATGGCTTCCTCGCGCGGGATCGGTTTGGCGATGAAGATGTTCACCTTGCCCTGGACGTTGTTGTCCATGACGAGCTTTTTCCCGGTCAGGTTTTCGTAGAGATGCAGGACGTCGAGCACGTCGCTGTTGGGGTATTGCATCTTCACCATGTCGGCCGGCTGCTGGTTTACGCCGGGCCGGCCGGGCTGGGTGACGGAGCGAGGCGGGACGAACGGTGTCGGCCGGGGTGTCTGGGCGGCGGCCGCCAAAGTGAAAAGGAGCAACGGAACCAGGCAGCAAAAGAAGCGGCGGAGCACGCGCTTATGTAATTGTTTGGCGAGCAGAGGTCAAGATCAGAGCAATGGGAGCAGGCTGGACGCGCCGCCCCCGAGCGGGAATGATCGGGCCATGCGCCAGATCCGATTCTTCCTTCTCGTCTTCTCGTTAGGCATAGTCACGCCCGCTTTGACCCGGGCCGGAGCGGATCCGGCGGGCGCGATTCGCGACCTCCTCTCCCAGCAGGAGACCGCCTGGAATGAAGGCAAGATCGACGCCTTTATGGCCGGCTACGCTCGCTCGCCCGAGACGAAATTTGTTTCCGGCGACGAGGTCACCCTGGGCTGGCAGACGGTGCGCGATCGTTACGCCAAAAAATACGACAGCCGGGAAAAGATGGGGCACCTGACTTTCTCTGGCCTAACGATCACACCACTCTGCGAAGATGCGGCTCTCGTCCTGGGGAGCTGGCGACTGGAGCGGAAGGACGATCAACCGCACGGGAAATTCACTCTCCTCTTCCGCAAACTGCCAGAGGGCTGGCGGATCGTGCTCGACCACACTTCGTGAACCGCATCGCGAAACAATTGAACCGCAGAGATCACAGAGGTCGCCGAGACGCAGTAGAATTCTTCCCCCGCCCCTGCGCTCTGTGGTTAATTATTCTGCGAGGCGTTCGAGCAACTTCGCGTGGATCCCGTCAAAGCCGCCGTTGCTGAAGATGGTGACAACGTCGTTAGGCTGAAGCAGGGGCAGGAGGCGATCGAGGATGGCGGCCGCGTCGCGTTCGTAGAACGCCATCCGGCCCGCGTCGCTGATGGCCGCGACGACCGCTTCGGGATCTAGCCGCTCGTTCGCCGGGATTTGCTCCAGGGCCGCGATCTGCGCGATGAAAACGCCGTCCGCCAACTGGAGCGCTTCCGGCAGCTGCTGCTGAAAAACGGCCCGGCGGGTGGTGTTGGAGCGGGGCTCGAAGATGGCCCAGAGCCGGTGCCCCGGGTAACGATGGCGGAGCGCGCCTAACGTTTCCCGAATCGCCGTCGGGTGATGACCGAAGTCGTCCAGCACCGTCACCCCGCGGACGGTGCCGCGCACTTCCTGGCGGCGCGCGATTCCTTCGAAACTGGTGAGGGCGGTCTGGATGACCTCCGGGGCGAGGCCATAAAAACGCGCCGCCACCGCCGCCATGGCGGCGTTGCGGACATTGAATTCGCCGATGAGCGGTGAATCAAAGGTGGTTTCCCCTAACGAAAAGCGGGAACCGCTCGGCGAGTAGCTGACCTCGCGGATTCGCTCCGCGCAGTTTTCGGAAAAGCCGACCGCGACGAGTGGCGCGAGGCAATCCCGCGCGACTTCGACGCAGCTCGGATCGTCGCCGTTGAGCAGAATCATGCCGTTTTGCGGCACGATGTTGACCAGCCGGCGGAAGCTCAATTTCACCGCCTCGAGGTCGGCAAAGATATCCGCGTGATCGAACTCGATATTGTTGATGATGAGCAACTCGGGCAGGTAGTGGATGAACTTGGAGCGCTTGTCGAAGAAGGCGGTGTCATATTCGTCCCCCTCGATCACGAAATGTTTCGAATCGTTGAAAAGCGCGCCTTGGCCGAGGTTGCGCGGCAACCCACCCACGACATAGCCCGGCTCCATTTCACCGACGGTCAGCATCCAGGTCAGAAGCGCGCTCGTCGTCGTCTTCCCGTGGGTGCCGGTCACGACCAGGTTGTGTTTTCCGCGCAGGAAAAACTCTTTCAGGACTTCCGGGAGGGAGAGATAATAGAGCTTGCGGTTCAGGACCGCTTCCACTTCCGGATTGCCGCGCTTGATCGCATTCCCGATCACCACCACCGCCTCGTCGTTAGGCAGATTTTCCGCCAGGTAAGGCTCGCTCAGCGCGATTCCCTTGGCCCGGAGGAAGTCGGACATCGGCGGATAGACTTTTTCATCCGAGCCGGTCACGCGGTAGCCGCGATCGCACAGGGCCGCTGCCACTCCGCCCATGGCGGTGCCGCAGATCCCAAGAAAATGGAAATGCGGCGGCGGTTGCTTCATCCGGCATCTCTAAGCTGAGGGCGAACATTTTACCAGTAACAGGCTTGGGCGTGCGCAACGGGCAAAGGGGTGGCAGTTCCGGCGATTTTCTGCTAGGAGTAACCCCTTTTGTGAAATCGAGCTTTCTCATTGGCGCTTTGTTTGTCGCCGCCCAGGTATCCGTTGCCGGGACGCCCCGCGCCGAGGCGCAGCCGACCTCGGAAGTTTACGCCCGGGCGAGCGATCGGACCTCGCTCACGTGGGACGTCTATACTCCGGCCGGGACCGGGCCCTGGCCCGCGATTCTCGTCATTCACGGAGGCAATTTCTACGGCGGCGATCCGAGCGACAACGGCGTGGTCACCTGCGCCCAGGACCTGGCGGACGCCGGTTACATCGCTTTTGCCATTAGCTACCGCCTAGCGCCGCCGGGAACGATCCCCGGCCAACGATCGACCGGCCAGTTCCCGGAGCAATACGACGATGTCCATCTCGCGATCGCGGCGGCGCGGGCCGATCAGCGCAGCAATGGCCAGGTCGGCGCGGTCGGCGGCTCGGCTGGGGCCACCCATGCCTCCTGGACGTCGATCACCGGGGTGCCGGGAGCCGATAAACTCGACGCCGCGGTCTGCCTTTCCGGCGCCTACGATTTTGCCGATGCCACTCCCGATCCGGGCCTGAGTCTTTTCATCGGCATTGTGACCAATTACGTCGGGGTGCCGGCGACCGACACGGTTTCATTGCAAGCCGCATCGCCCGCCTGGATTCTGAATTCCGGGGTCTCGCCACTTTTCATCATCGACTCGGCGGACGATCTTATGCCGGGCGCGCAGCTGGATAACATGATTAGCCATCTCAATGGCGCAGGCATCATCAATTACCAGTCGACGCGGATCGCGGGGAGTCTGCATTCGTTTGGGTATTGGCCGACCGTGAAAACCGACACGCTCGCTTTTCTCACGGCGGCCTTTAACGGAACGCTGCCGACTCCAACGCCAACGCCGACGCCAACCGCTACCCCGACGCCCACCGCCACCCCGACGCCCACCCCTTCTTCCACCCCGACGGCCACGCCATCTGCCACGCCAACTCCCTCTCCCACCCCTTCGGCGACGCCGGTCCCGACTCCGGCGCCCGCTTCGCTCCTCAACCTCTCCACCCGCGGCCGCGCCGCCACCGGCGACAACGTTCTTATAGGCGGCTTCATTCTCGGTCCCAGTGGCGGGTCAACGCAGATCGTGGTCAGAGCGCTCGGGCCTTCCCTGGCGGCGGCCGGCGTTTCCTCAGCCTTGCCCGATCCGAGCCTGCAGCTCCTCGATGCCACCGGGCAGGTCGTGGCCACCAACGACGATTGGATGAACGGACCGCAGGCCGCGGAGATCATCGCAAATAATCTCGCGCCTAACGATTCGAGAGAATCCGCCGTCCTCGCCTCCCTCGCGCCCGGCGCCTACACCGCCATCCTGAGCGGCAGCGAAGGGCTGCAAAATATCGCGCTGGTCGAAGTCTACGATCTGGACGCGGCCGATGCCCCGCAGTTACTCAACCTCTCGACCCGCGGCCCGGTGGACTCGGGCGACGGCGTCATGATCGCCGGGACCATCATCGGCGGCGTCGAGCCGGCCACGCTTCTTTTGCGCGGTCTCGGTCCTTCCCTGGCCGTCGGCCCGGCCGGGATCAGCAACCCTCTGCCCAATCCCGTCCTGCAACTGATCGATGGCCAGGGCACGACCTTGGCCGTGAATGATAATTGGCTGGACTCCCAAGCGGGCGAAATCGGAGCGACCGGCCTGGCCCCGACAAACGCCCTGGAGTCCGCTCTTCTCGTTACCCTGCCGGCCGGAAATTATACCGCGCTCATGTCCGATGTGGAGGGCGCGAGCGGGACCGGGTTGCTTGAAATCTACAATCTTTCCTCCGCCGAAACGCAATAACTTCTTGCGGAAGGCGAGGCGATTTATCGTTGGCCCAATCACGCTCGCCTACCATCGCGCGGCAAAGTTCGTCACAAAAAAGTCACGGAATTGATGGTGGCGAACCGGGGCCAGCTGGCTATGAGACTTAGCGGACGATAGAAAAAACGTCCGCGGGCGTCGTAGCGTCCGAAAGTAACCACCCGAAAGCGGGTCAACAAGGTAAGGCTGCGTGCCACGACGCCGGCCCAAGGAAAGACAATTCAATGAGACAATATCTACTATTGTTCTCCCTCGTTCTCAGCTCGGTTCTCCCCGCCACCGCTGCCCCGCAAGAAAAGCCGAGACCGACTCCGCCCTCGAGCGAGGTTTATGCGATTGCGAGCGATAACACGCAGCTGACCTGGACGGTTTACACTCCCGCGGGGACAGGTCCGTGGCCCGCCGTCCTCGTCATCCATGGAGGCCTTTTCTTCGGCGGCGATGCGAATGAATCGGGAGCGGTGACCTGCGCGCAGGACCTGGCGGCGGCCGGTTATGTCGCTTACTCGATCAATTACCGCCTCGCGCCGCCGGGCAGCGTGCCGGGCCAGCGTTCGTTAGGCAGATTTCCCGATCAATATGACGACGTCCACCTCGCGGTGCAGGCGGCGCGCGACGACGATCGCTCCAACGGCAAAGTCGCTGCCGTCGGCGGCTCGGCCGGTGCAACCCATGCGGTCTGGGTGGCCACCACCGGCACAGCGGGCCAGGATCGGCTCGATGCGGCGGTCGGAATGTCCGGGGCCTACGATTTCTCCGATTTCAGCTACGATCCTAAGATCGGCCAATTCATCGCTACGGTGACCAATTACGTCGGCGTGCCGTCAACCGACACTGTCTCCCTCCAAGCCGCCTCGCCGGCCTGGATCGTAAACAAGACGGTCGCGCCGCTTTATCTGGTCGACTCCGAAGGAGACCTGATGCCGGCGGCTCAGCTCGACGACATGGTGACGCACCTCAATTCCAGCGGGGTGCGCGACTACACCGCGATGACCATTCCCGGCAATCTTCACTCCTTCGCCAACTGGACACAGATCAAGAGCGACGCGCTCGCTTTTCTCGCCGCCAAGCTTGGGAGCGGAGGACGTTAGGGACGGCCGCTTCGTTCGTTAGGCGAGACGCGGAAAGCGCGCCCCGTGCCGGAGCCTTTCAAGGAGATTGGCCCGGCGCAGGTTGGGATCATCCCGCCGCAGGCAGTGGTGCTCCATTAGCGGAGTCACCGCCACGATTCTGCCATCCTGCAGCACCTGCTCCACCCGCCAGTATTTCTTGATCAGGTAATAATAGAGATCGCCCCGCTCGGCCGGGTGAACGTCGTGCGCTTCCGGGCCCGGAAGCCGGGTCGAGCTTTCCGCCATGCGATAGACGATCGGAACCCCGGGCTGGAATCGTCCGCGCAGGAGATGCCGGCGCAAGGAAAGATAACCGCGTCCCGCCCGTGTGCCCAACAGCCCCAGCGAGAGCACCAGAATAACGAGAAGCGACGGCACGACCATACCAGTTTTTAGCAGGGGCTGTGCCCGTAGGCGGTGTTTCCCGGGCTTGGCCCGTTGTCCCCATCTGGTAGGGCGAGACTCTGTCGAGCCGGGGAGCGGGACGGCTCCCGAAGAGACGGTTTCCCCCGGCTCGACGGAGTCTCGCCCTACCGAAAGTCAGCGCTTACGGCACGACCGTGAGGGTGAGGTCGTTGCCGTCGCCGCCGCTGTAGCTCGCCTGAAGGTTGTTTCCGTTCAGGCTCACGATCGCGCCGTCGGGCAGGTTACTGAACGTGCCGGCTATGGGCGTAGCGACAGTGTTCTTGATCAGAGTGATCGCCGTGCCCTGTTCGAGCGTCCCTTGGGCCTGCCCCTGCAGGTTGATGCTCGCTCCTCCATTGATCGTCACTCCGTTGGCTAGGACCAGGTCTGTGCGCGCTTTCCGACCCTTGGCCTGGAAGGTGTAGGTATAGGTCGCGCCGGCGTTGAAAGTAAGATTGCTCTGGATGGTGAGCGTCTTTTTCGCCTTCGCCCCGAGAGCCGGCGCGAGAAAGGCTCCGGAGCCGATCGTGACCGCTCCCCCGATGATGCCGCTCCCGCCTAACGTTCCGCCGTCCACTTGGACGCTGCTGCTACCGGTCGCCGAGCCACTGCTGTTGATCACATTTAAGGCGCCGGCACTGATGGTGGTCGCGCCGGTGTAGGTGCTGGCGCCGCTCAAGTTCAAGGTCCCGGCGCCAATCTTGGCCAATGAACCGCCCACCCCGCCGGAAAAACCGCCGTCCTGCATCTGACCGCCGAAGATTACGCTGAGGTTGTCGCTCCCGACCGTGAGCGTCCTGTTTCCGAGAAGGACCACGCCGCCCGAGCCTCCGACCGATCCCGTCGTGAGCCCGGGAGCATTCTCGCCGCTGATGTCCAGTCTGCCATTACCCGCCATGCTGAAGTGCGCCGTCCCGCCGCTCGAGTCGCCCGAGAAGCGCGCCTCGGCCCCGAGGCCAGCCCCGCCGTAGATCGTGATTGTCGCTTCGCCCGCGCTGGCCGCTCCGAAAGCGATCGCGCCGGAGAAAGTCAGGAACGCGCCCGGCGCACCGGCGACCGTTCCACCCTCTAGCGTGATGTTGGCCCTCGCCGCCGTGGTGCCCTCGACGAACTGCAACTGGCCGCCGAATGCTCCAACGCCGTCAGCTCCACGAATGGTATAAGAGCCCTGGCCGGCGCTCGCACTCCCATTGAACGCGATTGAACCACCGTTGGCATTGCTCACGGCCCCACCTGCCGCTGTAAACGTCCCGCGCGATCCCGAAGAATTATCGCTGAAGACCATGAGGCCGCCGCCGGTATTGATGCCGCCGACGCCGCAAACAAAGGTCCCCCTCCCCGCGGTCGAGTCATCATTGAAAAAAGTTCTTCCGCCGTTAGCGCCCGCCGCCGTCCCGCCATTTGTGAAGAAACTGCTCTCGCCCGCGGAGGAGGTGCCGAAGAATTGGAGCAGGCCGCCCTCGTCTGCCATTCTGACCCCGCCATTCACGGTTAAGACCGCCCCCAGGCCAGCGGAAGCGCTATTGATGAGAGAGATCTGTCCCGCTTGAAGATTACTATTGGAGCCCATCACAAAATTTTGCGTTAGCCCCGAATTATTGACGACCCCGGCGCCGCTCAAGGTCAAGGTGACACCGGGATTAGGGGTGATCGTAAAGGCGCTGGCACCCTCGGAGAAGACGACGCTATCGACCTGGACCGAGGCGGAGAGCGAGATAGCCGTGGTGTTGGAGAAAGCGAAGGTCGCCAGATCCGACGGCCCGTTCGGGATCGTCGCGGGCGACCAGTTGGTCGCGGTGTTCCAGCTACCGCTCGCCGGGCTGGAAAGCCAAGTCGCGCTGCCAGCCTGCGAGGTTGTCGCGAGACCGAGGCAGAGGAGCCCGGCGATTCCCAAGAGGACGGGGAGATGGCGGATCGTTGAGACTTTCATCCTCGGTTTCTACAGAAGTAGCGGCCCGAAAGTAAAGACATTTGCCCTTCCCACACGCGGTAAGACGATGCGCATAGTGCCGCGAGTCGTTCTGCTTTGCGGTTGAACCGGGAGCGCGGAGCGTGAATCATTCGGCCCGTCACCATGCGCATTCTATCCGGCATTCAACCGAGCGGCGTTCTCCATATCGGAAATTATTTTGGCATGATGCGGCCCGCGATTGCACTCCAAGCGGAGGGTGAGGCGTTTTATTTCATCGCCAACTATCATGCCCTAACGAGTCTGCGTGATCCGCTCGCCCTGCGGGAAAACAGCCGGCGGGTCGCGCTCGATTTCCTCGCCTGCGGCCTCGACCCGGAAAAGGCGATGCTCTTTCTTCAATCCGATGTGCCCCAGGTGACGGAGCTGGCCTGGATTCTGAGCACGGTGGCGCCGATGGGTTTGCTGGAACGCGCCCATTCCTACAAAGACAAAATCGCGCGCGGCCTGCCCGCCTCGGTTGGGCTCTTCTCCTATCCGGTCCTGATGGCGGCTGACATCCTGATTTACGACAGCGAGGTGGTGCCGGTGGGGCGGGACCAAAAACAGCACGTCGAAATCACGCGCGATCTCGCGATCAAGATGAACGAGACCTACGGCCACATCCTGCGCGTGCCCGAACCCCGGATTCATGAGCAGACCGAGACCGTGCCTGGTCTCGACGGCCAGAAGATGAGCAAGAGCTACGGCAACACCCTCGACATTTTCGCGGAGGAAAAAGAACTGCGAAAACGGGTCATGAGCATCGTGACCGATTCGACCCCGATCGAAGCGCGGAAAGATCCGGCCACCTCCTCCATCCTGTCGCTTTACTCGTTAGTCGCGGCCGATGGAGAAACGGCGGCGATGCGCGCGGCGTTCGAGCAGGGTGGAACCGGATACGGGGATTTCAAGAAGCAGCTCTTCGCAAAGCTCTGGGAGTTCTTCGCCCCGATGCGGCAGCGCCGGGAGGAGATTTTAGCGCAGCCGGATTATATCGACCAAGTGCTGCAGCGAGGCGCGCAACGCGCCAATGCGATCGCGGACAAAGTCATGGTCCGCGTCCGGAGCGCGGTCGGTTTATAAAACCTGAAGCGCGGCCCGGCCCCGGGTGTTTTCTTTCAGCTCTGCAAAAATGAGTCGGCCGCCGCCGGTCTGGAGAGCGCTCGAGACGACCACCGTCGCGACCCGTCCGATGTGCGGGCGGCCTTGGTTGACCACGATCATCGTTCCATCCGGCAGGTAACCAACCGCCTGGTGGTGGTCGCGGCCTTCCTTGACCAGATTCAAATCGAGCTCATCCCCCGCCACCACCACCGGGCGCAGCGCATGGGCGAGATCGGCCAGGTTCAAAACCGGCACCTGCTGCAGGCGCGCCACCTTGCCCAACGCCTGGTCGTTCGTTAAAAGCCGCGCCTGAAGGATCTGGGCGACGCGGACGAGCCGGGCGTCGATCGGGATGTCGCTCTCGTCCAAGCTGCTGTCGTGGATGGTCAGGTCGATTTCGCGCACCTGCTGAAGTTGATTCAAAATGTCGAGCCCGCGCCGGCCGCGTTCGCGCTTGATCGGATCATGCGCATCGGCCAGTTGCTGCAGCTCCCCGAGAACGAAGCGCGGCACGATAAGCGCGCGGCTAAGGAACCCGGTCGCGCAAAGATCGGCAATGCGTCCATCGATGATCACGTTGGTATCGATGACGAGTGGTTCGTGCTGCGTCGTCTCGCGAGCAAAGCGGACATACGGGATGATGAGAGAAAATTCATCGCGGCTGCTCCGCATCGCCAGCATCGTGCCGAGGTAACCAAAGGTGCAGTAAACGACGAGCCGCGCGACCCATTGTGTTTCTTCGGATTGGTAACGCAGGACCTGCGAGGCGCTGAGCAGGTTGGCGAGGAAAAGACCGAGGAGCAGTCCCAGCGTAGCCGAGGAAAAAGCGCGCAGGGAAAGGCCTTTGAGGAGCCGATCGGCCAGGACGAGGACGAGCCCGAAGAGAGTACCGATGAGCATCCCGGGAAGCGGAGTGCCCTGCATCTCGACCGAGATGAGCGAGCCGACCACCGCACAAAAGGTGACGAAGAGCACCCGCAAAAGATTAACGGTGAGGAGCGGAGTCATACCAGCCTAACGACGCGAGCCACGGCGCGGAACCGGCGTGTTTTCCGGTGGAGGCGAGAGCCGGGCGGCGCTGTCCCGGTAAAATAGAACCCCATGTCGACGCAGGTTACTGATGAGAGCGCGCAGGTCATCCGCCACGGCTTCGTTTGTAAGCAACAATGGGACCAATCCATCCCCTTTCGTGGCCTCGTTCAAGATTCGGCTGGCGGCCAGGATGGTCTTTTGGGCGTCGCCGACCGCGGCCTGAATTTTGTCCGTCGCTTCCTTGGCCGAACCCATGGTGCCGCTGGCCTTTTCGATCACTCCATCGATCTTTTTCGACGATTCCGCGAGCGAGGCGGTCGTTTTGTTCAGGTTATCAAACGTTTCCGTGAGGTGATCCATGTTCGCCTTGGAAAGAGCCTGGTCGTTCAGCTTGCTCACGGCGGTGTCGATTTTCGCAACCGTCCCGCGCAGATCCTTGATCAACGCGCCGCCCTCCGTGGTGATGTCATCGAGGCCTTTTTCGCGCGCGCCTTCGACCCGTGCTCCTTTCGCGATGTAAGCCGTTGGCTTTTCCATCGGCGGGAAGATGGCAACGAAGCGGTCGCCTAACAAACCCGAACTGCCGACTGTGATCGAGCTGCCGACCGGGATCTTGACGAAATCGTAAATCTTTAGCGGCACATCCACCCCGCGGCCGACCGTGACGAGGCGGGGGGCGCCGGCGACCTGCCCGACCTTTGCGCCGCCCATCAGGACGTCGGAACTTTTCAACAAGCCGCTGGCGTCGGGAAAGTGCACGGTGAGGGAGTAGTAGCTTTTGAAGCCCTCGCCCAACCGGCCGAATTGGATCACGAGCGCGGCCAGGACCAACAGTCCCATGGCCACGAAAATTCCCACCTTTAATTCCAATCCGCGATCCTGTTCGTTCATGTCGTTATTCCGCGTGGGAGGCGCGCCCGAGCAAAAAATCCTGGATGAGCGGGTCGGGCGAAGCCTGAATTTCCGCCGGTGTCCCGTAAAAGTAAATTCGGCCTTCGTGCAGGTAGGCGATGTGATCACCGATGTGAAAGGCGCTCTTCATGTCGTGGGTGACGACGACGCTGGTGACGTGAAAACGTTCCTGCAGTCGGCGAATGAGCCGGTTAATGCTATCGGAGACGACCGGATCGAGCCCGGCCGTCGGCTCGTCGTAGAGAATGCAGGAGGGCCGGTTGATGATGGCGCGGGCGAGGCCGACCCGCTTTTTCATGCCGCCGCTCAGGTTGACCGGCATCTTCTTTTGCTGCCCCTCGAGCTCGATCACTTCCAGCATCTCCGCGATCTTCTGCGCGATGACCTGCTGGTTTCGCTCGCCCGCTTCGCGCAAGGGAAAGGCGATGTTTTCCTCCACCGTCATGGAGTCGAAAAGCGCGCCGCCCTGGAAAAGAATCCCGACTTTGCGGCGAATGCTGGCCAACTGGCGCTCCCCCAAGCCAATGATGTTTTGACCGTCGATCCAGATTTCGCCCTCTTCCGGCTGCATCAGCCCGATGAGATTTTTTAAGAGCACGCTCTTTCCGCCGCCGCTCCGGCCGATGATGACAAGGGTCTCGCCCGTGCCCACGCGAATATCGACACCGCGCAGAATTTCCTGGGCGCCGATCCGCTTCTTCAGACCGCGCACCGCGATCATCGCCGAGGAAGAAGTGTTGAGAGTTTCTAGCTGAGAGTTGAGAGACGAAGAGTCGCCGGCGGCCGGCGTTTCTCTGACTGAAGGCGCGTCTCTCATCCCATTCACTCAACTCTCAACCATCAACTCTCAACTTCTTCCCTCATTGCCATCCGGTGGGAAAGATGACGTTGAGAAACATGGTCAGGAAAAAGTTCGAGATCAGAATCGCGAGGGAGGCATTGACCACCGCTTCGGTGGTCGCGCGCCCGACCCCGACCGCGCCTTCGCGACTGTGCAATCCCTTGTGACAGCTGATGAAAACGATCAGGATGGCGAAGCAAAAGCCTTTCGACAGACCCATGATGATGTCGCGTATCAGCGTCCAGCGCACCATGTTCGCGACGTAGTAGGGACCGCTGATGTCGAGCAGGTTGACGGACACGAAATAGGACGCGATGAGCCCGAAAAAGATGCATTCCGCCACGAGCAGTGGCATCGAGATCATCATCGCCAGCATCCGGGGCACGACCAGGTAATCGACCGGATGAACGGCAAGCGCGCGCAGGGCGTCGATTTGTTCGGTCACCTTCATCGTTCCGATCTCGGCCGACATGGCTGCGCCGACTCGTCCGGTCACCATCAAGCCAGTCAGAACCGGTCCAAGCTCGCGAAAGAGGGCGGCCGAGACGACCGCGCCGACGCCGGAAGCGACGCCGAGTTTATTGAACTGAAAGTATGTCTGAGCCGCGAAGACCGCGCCGGTAAAGCCGCCGGTAATGACGACGACGAGCTGCGAGAGCAAACCGATATCGACCATCTGGCGCAGGAAAAGCCGCCAGCGCATCCGATGCGTGACAGCCGAGTGCATGGCCTCGGCCGCGAGCATAACGAGCTCGCCGAGATAGATAAAAAACGAAAGGACGCCTGCCCCTAGGGCGGTGAAGAATCGGACAATCATGGGATTCAATCCGAAGCCCGCCGCGGCGGAGCGCGGGGCGGATCAGGCACTAAGAAGCTGCGTCTTGGAGCGCGGCCGGAGGGCGGGCGGGATCTCGCCCACGAAGCGCGGCTCCAACCCGAGCTTGGAAAAAATACTGCGAATTTCGCGCAGGGTGATGGTCGGCTCGTCGAGCTCGAGGTAAACGATGTCGTGGTTACTATCGACCTTGTAACGCAGCCCCGCGACCGCCTCGAGCTGATGATCGAGCTCCAGAATCTTATTCAAATCGCGCACCCCGGCGGCATAGACTTCGAGTTCGATCATTTGCTGGGGCCAAGTGTAACCAGCTTGGGCAGGTGATGCAAAAGTGAATTGAGCGCCCGGGGCGCGTTTTTGTATGGTGCGGGATGCGATCCACCCTCCTGGTTTTCGTTAGTCTTCTTCTTCTCGGCGGCTGCGAGACGGTCCCGAAGGGGATCGAAGAGGCCCACTTCGTAATGGCGCAACGAATCCAGGCGGAAGCGCCGGGTGATTACTTCATCGGCCGGCGCTATTTCAAAGAGGGATTTCATTTCTGGGGTTACATTCGCCCGGCCGGCCAGCCGTGGAGCACGGCGCAGCTCGTCGTCCTGAACGAAAACCAGAAACTCGGGCCCGGCCGCGAACAACTAAGGATCGGAAGCGACAACAACTACGAATACAGGCTGCGCGGTTATTTCAGCGGCGACAAAGTCTACGAGCTGGTCAGCAACAGTTTTCTCCCCCGAGTTCGTCCTCCAAGGATACGAACTGCTGTCGACGAATCCGCCGCCGATCTTCAAAAGCCAGTTCGAAGGCCGGCATGACAAGCGCGTAAAGATTGAGCATCCGCTTTAAGGCGACGCTCTGCGGACAACGCGGGTGTCAGCATGATTCGTAGCAAGAGTCCGCCAGGTCAGAGCCGTCCTTGCGTTTCGCACAGCGAAACGTCTACAATGCGTTCTCGACCCCGGGTGTCCCACAGTGCGCATTGCGAGAAGTGCCAAGCTGCGATAGATGATCGCATCCGATCGCCCGATGAAATTTCACCCGCTCAAAGCCCTTCTCGTTAGTCTGATTTTTTTCGCCGGCTGCCAGACGATGCCGGACGGCATTCAGCAGGCGCGAGTCGCGATGTTCCAGCGCATCCAGCAGGAGCCGCCGGGCAATTATTTTATCGGCCGCCGCTACTACAAACGAGATTACAAGTTCTGGGGTTACGTCCGCCGCCCCGGTCAGCCCTGGAGCTCAGCGCAACTGGTCATGCTGAACGAAAACCAGAAACTCGCGCCCGACCGGGAACAAATAAACTTTGGCTTCGACAACGGATACGAATACAAGCTCGAGGGGAATTTTAGCGGCGACAAGGTCTACGAGCCGGCCAGTAACGGCATCTACCCGGAATTTGTCCTGAAAGGTTACGAACTGATCTCGACCAACCCCGCCCCGATTTTTAAAAGCCAATACAGCGGTTCGGGGGCAACACGCTATAAAATCGAAAAACCGGACTAGTCGTCGCGCCGTCTCTTGTAGACGCCTCCCTCTGGGAGGCGCGAAGGCGGACGTCGCTGCTGCAAACCTCCCCAGTGCCGCGCTTCGCAGAGCGAAGCGTCTACCGGCGCGCCCGGCGAAGGACAAGCTGGCGGAGGAATTTCTTCGCTTCCTCGAAATCGAGCGCAACGTCTCGCCGCGCACCCTGCGGATTTACCGCGACGCGTTGCGTGATTTCCAGGCGCAGGATGGCGTGCCGGGCTGGCGGCAATGCCAGGCGCAACATTTTCGCGACTACCTCTTCGAGCTGATGAAGCGGAAACAAGCCCGCTCATACATTCGGCTTCAGTTTTCCGCGCTGCGCAGCTTTTACCGTTTTCTGGTGGCGCGGAACCGCCTGACGAAAAACCCGGTGCGCGAAATTCAACTCCCGAAAGCGGAAAAGAAGTTGCCGCTCGTTCTCACCCAGACGCAGGTGGCGGAACTCCTGGCCGCGCCTCTCCTGGTGAAGAAGCCAAAGAGCGCCCCGGTGTGGATGCCGCAGCGTGATGCCGCCATCATGGAGGTCTTTTACAGCAGCGGTCTGCGCCTGGCCGAGCTGGCCTCACTCGATGTCAACGACCTCGATGTTTACACCGAGTCGGTCCGGGTCCTGGGCAAGGGACGCAAGGAACGGGTCTGCCCGGTTGGCGCGCCCGCGCTTGAGGCCGTTTCCCGCTATCGCGCGGTGGCCAATGTCCACAGCGGACCGCTCTTTCTGAACAAGGGACGGCGTCGGATTTCGCCGCGCTCGATCTGGCTCATCCTGAAACGCTATCTGCGCCACACCTCGATCCCGATCGCGCTGAGTCCCCACAAGCTGCGGCACAGTTTCGCCACTCACCTGCTCGATAACGGGGCCGACTTGCGTAGCGTCCAGGCATTGTTAGGCCACGCCAGCCTTTCCACCACGCAGATCTACACCCACGTCACGACAGAGCGCTTGAAGAAGGCTTACGCGGAGGCGCATCCCCGCGCCTAATGTAGACGCTTCGCTCTGCGAAGCGCGGGGGTGATGGCCGCTGGGAGTGTGCCGGCGAACCCACGGACCCGCGCCTCCCAGAGGGAGGCGTCTACAGATGCCTTCAGCTCGCGCTGGCGGCGGCGTTGTCGTGCGGCTCGGCTACTTTGAAAACGAGCTTGGCGTTTTCCACCGAGACCTGGACCAAGTCGCCGGCTTTGACGTTGCCCCGCAGCAGCTCCTCCGCGAGCGGATCCTCGAGATAGCGTTCCACCGCGCGGCGCATCGGGCGCGCCCCATAAGTCGGGTCGTAGCCTTTCTCGATCACGAATTCGTGGGCCGCATTGTCGAGCGAAATCTCGATTTCCTTCAGCTGCAGACGACGCTTCACCTTGTTCACCTCGAGGTCGACGATCTTGAGCAGATCGGGTTTCTCGAGGGTGTGGAAGACGATGATCTCATCGAGACGATTGAGGAACTCCGGCTTAAAGACGCGCTTGGTCTCTTCCAGAATTTTGTCCCGCATCACTTCGTAATTCGCTTCGTCCTTCGACGAAGCGCTGAAGCCCATCGTCGTCTGGCGCTTGATCAATTCGGCGCCGACATTTGAAGTCATGATGATGATGGTGTTGCGGAAATCGATCTTCCGGCCTAACGAGTCGGTGATCTTCCCTTCCTCCAAAATCTGGAGGAGAAGATGCATGACATCGGGGTGGGCCTTCTCGATTTCGTCGAAAAGGACAACCGAGTAGGGCCGGCGGCGGACGGCTTCAGAAAGCTGGCCGCCCTCCTCGTAGCCGACGTAGCCCGGAGGCGAGCCGATCAACCGCGAGGCGGTAAATTTTTCCATGTATTCCGACATGTCGATCTGGATGAGCGCGTCGGCGTCGCCAAACATGAACTCGGCCAGGGTGCGGGCGAGGAAAGTCTTGCCCACGCCGGTCGGCCCGAGGAAAATGAAGGAACCGATCGGGCGCCTGGGATCTTTCAGGTCGGCCCGGGAACGGCGCAACGCCTTGCTGATCGCGCTGACCGCTTCGTCCTGGCCGATGACGCGTTCCTTGATGTCCACTTCCATCGCGAGAAGCTTAGCGGTTTCCTTCTGCTCCATCTTTTGCAGCGGGACACCGGTCACCTTCGAGATGATGTGCATCATGTCCTCGGCGGTCACGAGCACTTCTTTTTCTTCCCGCTGCTCGCGCCATTCGCCGAGGATGCGTTCCAATTTTTCCTTGGCCTGCTTCTCCTTGTCGCGGAGGGCGGCGGCTTTTTCAAAA
>JBBPZS010000151.1:0-18956 GCA_038198605.1 Chthoniobacterales bacterium
CGATCGCGAGCACGAGGCGGAAAGCGAGGACGTTGAGGAGATTCAACGGAATGATCGCAAGCTTCATCGTCGCGATCATCGCGCCGACCGCGAGCACCAGCGTCGCGACCTGAATCAACCAGAGCCGCAAATCGCGGTAGAGCACGGCGAGGAGAAAGGCGTCGAAGAAAGCCATCAGGGCGCTGATCAGGATGAGTTGATGATGCGACCATGGGAGCAGATCGGTAAGGGTGAAGCTCCAGCCGGAGAGCGTCATCGGCACGCCGGCGACGGGGAGGATTTCGGTGAGTTTTTCTTTTTGCTCGTGGGTCTCAACCGGCTTGTTCGTGGTCGCGAATCCGACCGTGAGGAGCGGGTCGGCGGCAAAATAGCGATCGACCAGGAACCACCAGCTCGAAGAAAGCGGCAGTTGCTTTCGCCAATCGGGAACCGGCTGCACGCCTTTCGCGACCGCCTGGAGTCGGTCGAGCAGCGCGAAGCCGGCGGTGAACGTCTCCGGGCTGAATCCTTCCTGCGCGATCGCGCTTTGCAGCGCCGTGCGCGTCCCCGCGAAATCGATGTGGCTGAGGCGCTGGCGGTTTTCCGCGATCAACCGCGGCGAGAGTGCGAGCGCGGCCGGCGTGGAAAAATCCTTAATCGCGCCGGCCTCGCGCAGGGCGCGCCAGTGCGCCTCGACCTTCTGCCAGTCGGAATGCAGTTGCTCCTCGTTAGGCGCGCGCACGATCCCGATGACCGGCTCCCAGCGGGTTGGCATCGCAGTCATGATGGCGTTGAGCGCGTAGCCGGCGTCGCTCTTCTTCGGCTCCATCGATTTCGTGCTCGCGTCGAAGATGAGCGGGATCTGCGGAATGACCGCGACCGCGAAGAGCCCGAGCAAAATCGGGAGCGCGATCCAGAGGATGAGCGCCGGCGCGCGCAGCATCCGCCGGACGTAGAGCCTAACGAGGACCAGAATCCAATCGTGCCGCGGCGGGAGCGAGCGTTCGCGGGTGAAAAGGAAGAAGACGCTGGTCATGAAGAGCCCGGCGACGAGGATGCCGATGGCGATGAGCACCCCGAGCTGGGTGAAGCCGGCGGCGCCGCCTAACAATAGGGCGAGGAAGCCGACTGAAGTGGTGAGGGCGCCGAAAAAGATCGCCCGCCCGAGTTTCGAAATCGCCTCCTCGATCGCGGGCGCATGCGCGCTCCCTTCATTGCGCGCCTGCTGGTAGCGGCCGAAAATCAGAATCGCAAAATCGACCCCGAGCCCGATCAGGATCGCGCACATCCCGATCGTCACCATGTTCAGCTCACCGAAAATCAGCAGTCCCACCGCGAGCGCGACGAGGCAGCAGAGGAGGAGGGAAAATCCCATGCCTAACAAGGGCAGCCAGCGCCGGAACCCGACGAAGAACACCGCGCCCACGAGCAGGATCGAACCGAGGAGCGTGACCACGATGTCGTGCCGCATACTCAGGGAAATCTCCGCCACATAAGCCGAGCGCCCCGTTACCAGCACCTGCAAGGGACCGCCGTCCCAGCCGGCGCTCGCGGCTTTGCGGAACGCGTTCACCTTCTCCATCAAGGCCTGGCAGGCGAAGGCATCGAGCGACTCCTGGTTCGTGACAACGAGGAAAACGCGCAACGTGCGATCGGGCGACACCAGCGGCTCGCCCTCCTGCAAACCGGCGTTGCCCGCGAACGGTTTCAAGGCCGGCGCGACCACGCCCAGCGGATCAAGCTGGAGCTCAAACTCTGGCCGGGGCGAGCCGGCCTCGATTTCACCATGCAACCGCCGGAGCCGCGCCTGCAATTTCTCCGGCTCCAACACCGCCAGCGTCTCGGCGAAAGCCGCCGGCTCGAGGTTGAGCAGGAGCGGCACGGCCAGTCCCTGCAGGTCATGCACCCCTTCCGGCGTCTCCATGGGCGACCCGCTCAGGACCCGCGTCGTCCAGGGCTGCGCGCGCAGGCGCTCGGCAAAGATCGGCGCGAACTCCTCGAGTTTGTCGGTTTCGTTAGGCTGAGAGACCAGCGCGAAGGTCAGCTCGCGCGTCTGCGCGAAGTCGTTGTTGTAAACCTTGAGCCCTTGGACCGATTCGAATTTTCCCGGGAGCAGGTTGAGCACCTCGCTATCGAGCGTCATCCGCGTGATGAGCACATACAGGCTCGCCCCCGCGAGGAGCGCGACCACGAGCCAGACCAGGCCGCGGCGTTCAGTGACGAGGCGGGCGATGAACTTCGAGTACGACATCAGCAGCCGACTCGCCTAGAACGCGAAAGTAAAGGAATCGCCGCCGACCGTTTGCCGGACGATTGGCTGCGTCTTCGCGCGCAGGAGCCGTTCGCGGAGCGAAACCCAGCCGCGCAGATGGACCGGCGCATTGCGCGGCGCGCCTGACCACGAGCCGCGGGCGAGGGGACCGCTCACCCGTACGAACTGATCGTTCTGTCGCACCGTGAGGAGGATAAGGCCCGGGCCTTTGCTGAAGGTCAGTTCGAAATCGCCCGCCGCCGAATAGCGCACGAGCACATCACCGATCAGCGTCGTCTTCGGGCTGCGATATTGCAGCTGACCGACGCGGCTTTCCCACCCCGGCTCCGGCTGCACGAAGAGATTCCGCGCGGTCTGGCAACTCGTGAGGCAAAGCGCCGCCCCCGCCAGCCACGGCAGGAGCAAACGGCGAAGGGAATGGAAGGAAACCTGGTGCAAGCTGCACAAGGTTAACGAGACTGGGAGAGAAGCAAGCCATCGCGCATGCCGTCAGGCCGGCTGTATTTTAGCTCCACCACTCCTTCGGACTAAGTCGGGAGGCTGCCGCGCGCTTCATCCGATCGTCCGATCGAGTCATAAGGCCACTGTCCAGTCTCCACTGGGCGTCCCGCTGAGCGGGAAGAGAACAGGACGCGTTTATTCATCCCGGACGTGTGGAATGCAGTGAAGCGCTCGCCAGACGTCCCACCACTGGAAATCGAACTTGGAAGTTGGAGCGGGCGAGGTTACGAGCAGGTCTTCCGCGTTACGCCGATGGAGTTCCAGAGGGCGTTGGCGACCGACCGGCAGCGCGCCTCAGAGCAGCTTGCGGAACTCCTCCGGCGTGAATCCCGCCTGCTTCACAATGTTTCCCATCGTGTAGGCATTGATCGGATTGTGACGCGGAATGGTCAGCGTCCGCGCCCCATTAGACATGATGATGTGACTACTTTGCCGAATGAGCACAAACCCCGCCTTTTCCAGCGCAGCGACGGCTTGGCGCTGACTGATGCCGGGCAGCTTCGGCATCGGATTAAACCGTCACTTCTTCGCGCTCGATCTTCACGTTAAAGCGTTCTTCGATTTCCGGCTGCACCGCGAGATATTCGGAGATGGCGCTTTTGATGTTGGCAAGCGCCTCTTCCCGGGTCTGTCCCTGCGAATTGCATCCCGGGAGGTCGTCGCACCAGACGGCGAACCCCTCTTCCGACTGGATCAGAGTCACACGATACTTCACGGTCACATTCTAGTCCTGCCGTGCTGGATGTCGAGACCAGCGCGCGAATCCTGCATTGTTGAAAGAGGGGCGCCTGGCGGACAAACCACCGGGGTTTTTGCGCTACAATTTGTCACCCGCGAACGAACTCGGCGAGCTGGAAGCCGCCGGGTAGACGGGAAGCACCGAAAGTGAAGGAGCGGGCGGCGACTGAATCAATCACCCGCGCCCAACAGGTGATTTCGTTTCCTTCTCGGAGCCCACTACCGAGATTTTAGGACTGACCCGTATTCACCCCGCGCCGAACGAGCATTCCGGCGCGTCGCTCGAAAGCTTCGCGTCGAGAGTCGTCGCTCAGGATTGCCCGCAGTCGTGTTTCCAAACGGAAAACCGGCTCTGAAAAGGGTGTCGATAGTAAGCTTTGACCCCAAATTTCTGGCGACCGGCAAAGTCACCGGCCTGCACCAGCCGCTCCTGATCGCGCTCGGCCTGGTTATCGCGATCATCGTCGCGCTCGATCTCCCGCTCTCGCTGCGCACCTGCAGCCCGTTGTTCGCCGTGGGCGCTCTGGCCATTGGCTGTGATTCCGGGCTCGAATCGGGATCGCTCGCCAAAACCTTCACGACCCTGCTCGGCACATGGGTCGGCTTGTTTCTCATCCTGGTCGACGTGTCCCTCTACGTGTCCCTCTTGATGATGCGAAAATGGGCGCAGATCGGCGTGCGCGTCCTCGCCTCCTGGATCATCGCGATTTCGCTCCTCGTGCTCGCGTTCGCCCTCCGCAAATAACCCGCGCCCCTGCGCCTCAGTGCGCCGCGAAGGTGAAAGTGGTGAACTTGCTTTCCCAATGCGAGCGATCTTTGGCCAGGTGCAGATCGACCGCGAACACAAGGGTGCGCCCGGCGCGCGCGAGCGGGAAGGTCGCGCGGCCCTCCGCGTCCGTGGTTCGAAAGATCCGGCGTTGCCCTTCGGCGAGCAACCCGATCGAGGCGTGCGCGAGCGGTTGACCGTGGGCGAGCAATTGAAACGTGGCTGGCTGACCCGCCCGGAGCGCGCCGCGATCGGCCTGTGGAACGATCTCAAAATCGATGCCCACCGGGAGCTGCGCCACCGGATCAGCTCTGGCCTCCCCGATCGCGACCCAAGTCTTGGCGAACTTCGTGTAGATCTCCTTCCACTTCTGATGGCCCCTGAGTTGCGACCAGGCTTCGCGTACGGCGGGCGAGGGATCGATCTCCTCAAAATATTCCACCACCTTGTCGTCACTCAGTTCGATATCCTTCGGCGCGAGGGCGACCCAGGCTGTCACCACCCCGGGAGAGCTGAACGCTTGCTGGAACCGGAGCGACTCCTTGCTGGCAGCGCCACCCGCCAGCGCCGCCTCCTTGCCGTCAAGCCGATAGCGGGCGACCGCGACGCGTTTCCCCTTAATCGCATACTCCAAGGCCGGAAAACCCATCCCGCTGGTGAGATCAAACTCGATCGTCTCTCCGACGCGGCCGGAGAAATTCGAGGGCTCGAGCCAGGTCTCATGCGCCGAAACCAGCCGCGCCGTGAAGAGGACCGAGGCCAGCGCGAGGGGGAGCAAGCGATAGCCCCGAATGCGCGCGGCGGTAATCTGATGGGCGTTAATCATTATGGAACAGAGGCACAAAAAGGTTCACCAGCGATTAACGCAGGGCGAACTCCTTCTTTGCCCGGCTTCAGGCCTGACTGCAATCCCTCCGTAACTACTTTGCGACCGCGAACCTGAACTTGCGGAAGACCGCGAGAGCGGGCTCGCTCTCCAGATACGCGAGGCAGGCGAGAAGAGGAGCGCGCATTTTTGATTCTCATTTTTACGTGGTACCAAGTGCCTCGGATGCATCGACGGAACGCAAGCGGTCGAGGATTGGCAAAGACTTTCCGCCGGAGGAAGCAAAAAGCCCCGCGGGCGGAGACCTCGCGAGGCGTGCGCAAACTGACGGAGGCTTCCAGCCACTGATTCGTGATCGTCGCGGTACTGGCACCGAGCTTTGCAGCAGCCACGGCAGGAGCAAACGGCGAAAAGGGGATGGAAGCGAGCCTGTTTCAAGCGGGCCAAAGTTATCGAGAACGGGAGAGAACCAGGCCGTCGCGCACGGCAACGCCGCGCCCGGTGCGAACCTGCTTGAAAATGTGGGCGTGGCATGACTTCGCTAGACTCAAACTCCGCAAGCCAAGCAATCGAAATAGACGAACCTCTGTTTCCTATGTTATCTGCTAGGCTCCAAAACTTGATTGAACATCCCGCTTATTTCGTCGCGGAGATACCGGAGCCTATCCGTTCACAGGTTCAGGTGTTGCGTGATTCGCTCGACACCCCAACAGCAAGGCTTCCTGTCGAGATCACTCTGGCGGGTTCTTCAGGCGTTGGGCCGATTCCCGCAGGCAGCGAGCTATCCCTTGTTGAGGATCAGCTTGATCGTGTGCTTTTCGATTGCCGGGCCTTTTACGCACGCTTTTCCGCAATCCGAGCATTTCCGAATACGTCTATCTTCTATTTGGAGCCCCTCGACCCTCTGCCATTCGAGCATCTCCATCAGTTGTTGCGTGCCTCGGAGATTCAATTCTCCAACAATCCGTGGCCTTATCGTCCGCACTGCACTCTACGCAGCGGGCATGCCTTGACTGGCAAGGCAACTTCTGAGCTTCTTTCGCGCGATTTCCCAAAACAGGAATTTCGGATCGACACCGTATCTCTTTACCACCTTGATGATCGCTCACTGGACTGTAAGTTACTGTGCCAGCGAGCCCTTGGAGCCTAACCATGCGCCTGCAGCCAACGCCTACCCGGTTACGGCTTACTGTTAGATGACTTTAACCCTTTCTCTCCGTCCCACGCGTGCTCCCCGTAGGCGGGGCTGATCTTGTTCTCGTTAAATGTTTATCCCATGCGCTCCCGCACGTCTGGATTCGTCAGAGCGACCGGGGGCTGCTTATGACACCTGCGCCAGTCAAACCGTCCGTCGCGATAACCCATCTCGATAAGCTAGACATACGAGTCGGTACTATCCGCCAGGTTTGCGGTGTTGCAGGATCCGAGAAACTCGTGCAACTCATCGTGAGCTTCGGCGATCATGAGCGCTCTATTCTAGTCGGACTCAAGAAGGAGCGCCCGGAGCCTGCAGTGCTCGTGGGAAAGCAAGCTCTTTTCGTGGTCAATCTCGCGCCTCGCAAGATGGCAGGTCTTATTTCTGAAGGCATGCTCCTCGATATCGGGTATTCGGACCGCATTGTCCCGGTGCTGGCGACACCAGAGATTTCGGTTCCCGATGGCTCGCGGGCAGGCTAGCCATAGTGGGAGACTCGCTTGTAGGTTGGTGTTTATCGCCTGTTCGGAAACGCTTACGAGATCGCGCAAGGGAAGTAGAGGAATTATTACTTTGCGATCATTATCTGTATTAACCGCGACATGTAACAAGGCGATGCAACCAACCATAGGCGACTTACGCTCAAGTTTCCCATGGCTCCAACCTCGTTTCCCGCCGCCACGCGCGGCCTCGGTCGCGGCAGCTCATCTGGTTCTCGTTAAATGAACAGCGCGCTCGTCTTTCGCCGTCGCAGTCCTCCTGGTGAGCGCTGCCGTGAGCCACGCACAGGAGACCGAGACTCGCCAGATCGTCGTTCAGGCTGAGGCCGACGAGCTTCCTTCTGCCTACGGTGCCGCCTGACCTATCGCATGGTCGCATTTCCACTCTGACTAGTCTTACGTGCTCTCCCCATTCAGCTTCGAAGTGGAAGCGGGATACGATGGCAGCATTTTCGCTCACGATTCGCCCTTTCATGCCTTTCGCCAGGAGATTGAAATGGGGCTGCCTGCGCGTTTCACGATCGGCGTCCAGAATGAATTCGACCGCGTCGCGGGCGACATGCTCGAACGCAGCTTCACCTTGGAAGGGCGTTATGCGCTCGCTAACTGGAACAAGCTACCGCTGAATCCCGCGATCTCAGCGGAGTATCGCTTCGGCCTCAGGTCTGGATTGCCAGATTCCACCGAAGTGGCGCTGCTCGTATCGCACGACTTTCCGCATCTGGTGGAGTGGGTCATGAATGTTTTTGTCGATCGGGAGTTTGGTGCAAGATCCAGCACAAATGCCGGCTTCGCCCAGAGTGTCGAGATACCGGTTCTGCTGCCGGAAGAAAAGCTAGAGGTCGGGCTCGAAATGCAATATCGGAGCGGCGGTGAAACCGGCGCTCTCCGACGCGCCTCAAAGGGTCTTGCCGTCGGCCCGACCCTGGCGTGGCGTCCGAGCCAAAGGCTGCGTTTTGATCTTTCTCCGCTCGTCGGTTGCAGCGATCATACTCCCGCGCTCGAGGTCTTTGCCATTGTCTCCTTCTCGTTCGGGCGCACAACCGAAGGAGAGACAGAGACTCCCGCGTCTACTCATGGCCACTAACCATCTAACCAGGCGCTGGCCGATTCGATGTCTAGTTTTATTATGACTTCAATACACGCATGTGCAGTGCACGCTCCCTCCCGCCAGTGCTGGCTGATCTTTTGATGGTGAATTATTAGCTGCCCGCTGACATCCCAGCGGTGATTCTGGCGCTTCTCGCCGGTTTGTTTCCTGCGGGGACTGTGCTTACCCGTCCCTGGTCTGGCCGGTGGCAGCAAAAAGCCTCGCGGAAGACCCGCGAGGCTTCGCAGACTTACTGACTAACTCCAGCTATTGGTTCGAGATCGTGGCGGTGCTGCCGTCGATCTTCTGGAGGCTGATCGTGAAGGGCTCGGGATAGGTCGCCGCCCGATCCTGCAGGATGCTGAGGGCGACGGCCTCGCCCAGCTGGACCGAGGAGGGCGTGTCGCTCCGCCAATGGATGCCGGCGTGGATGCCGTGGCCGAAGGAGACGTTGTTCGCCAGCTTGTTCAGCTCGCCGTTGACCGTGATCTGGCCGGCATCGGAGCCGGTGTACGGGAGTAGGGTCTGGCCGTCATTCGTCGGCACGACCGGGTTTGGGATGACGTAATTGCCGTCGTAGAAGAACTTCAGCATCGTGATGCAGGCGCCCGCGACCGCGCCATGGCCGGTGGGGTAGGCCGGATGGGTGGGCGAGCCTTCCGGGAAGGCCTGGCAGAGGAAGTAATCGCCGAACTTGCTGAAGCTGGTCGCGACGGCCTGGGAGTTGAGCGCGACCGGATGAATGGTCGCGTCGAGCGTGTTGCCGAAGCCCTGCAGGATCTGGCGCAGAATCCCTCCGCCCGACTCCGGACGGTGCCGCAGGTGAATCCACCATTTCTGATACCAGACGCTGTTGAGCGCGGCCCGCGCGACGGCGCCGAGGCTGGCGGCGATGTCGGGTCCGCCGAAGGTCCCAAAGCCGTTGTGCTTCGTCGAGCCGACGTAGGGGTTTCCCGGATTCAGCGGCGCGTGAATGCCGCTCAGGACCAACGCGGCCACGAAGTAGGCCTGGTAAAGGACATCCTGGCGCGTGAAGGTGCCGAAACCGTTTTGCTTCGTCGAGCCGACGTAGGGGTTACCCGCGTTTAGCGGCGCGTGAATGCCGCTCAGGACCAACGCGGCCACGAAGTAGGCTTGGTAGAGGACATCCTGGCGCGTGAAGGTGCCGAGGTCGCGGCCCGAAGTGATGTAGCGCGGGACCGGGTCGATGGCGACGACTTCACCACTATCGATGCCGTTTTGGACGGCCAGGAAAGTGGTGGCGTCGTTCATGAAGTCCTGCCCGTTGAGATAGGAGTTGAGCTGCTGGGAGAGGGCCTGCGCGCCGAAGAAGGTCGGGATGATCTGGAACTGGGAGCCGTAAGGCCCGACCGTGTCGCCAGGATAAGTGCCGCGGAAAAGATTCTGCGGCGTGACGTGCCCGGAGTTATCGCGAGGCCCGAGATAGGCTGGCATGCTGTCCAACTCAGCCGCGGCGGCGATCGTGAGCGGGTTGGTCGCGTAGTCGGCGAAGGGGATGTCGCGGGAGAGCGACGCCCAATACATTTCGACGAGCTCGGTCCCGTAGGCTTCACTCGCAACCGCGGGCGCTGGTGGCACGACCACTTGCTTGACCTGATTTTTCGGGGAAGGCGCGTTACCGAATTGCACATCGTCGCTGCCCTCGAGCGCAAGGCGCGCCCGCCTAACGGGCCGTTCTGCGTCCGCGGGCCGCCGGTAATGATGTTTTCCCAGTCGGAGAATTTCCCGCTGTTGATCGCCTTCCGGAAACTGCGGTAGGCCTGGAGATTGACGAGGCCGATCCCATCCTGCAGGAGGCCCTTGGTGTAGGTGCCCGAGTTATCGGGATAACGCTGTTCGTCGCCGTTGGTGGTGTGCGGCGGACTGGGGATTGAGGCTTCCCTGGCCGCGGCCGCGACCCGGATGTTATACGCTTGGATAACGCGTGGGTCGGTGCTGGCCGGCAGCGTGGTGGTCGCGCCATCGCCCAGATTTGCAGCGCCGGCGCCGGAGACTTTGCTCAGGAATGCGCCACCGGCGAGAGCGGCCATGACCTGGCCGAGGAATCGCCGACGACTCGGCGCATTCGCATGGGAAAGCGCATCATTCGAGGAGGAAGGGGATTCGGATGCATCTTCTTCGAGATTATTTTTAATTTTCACGCTTTCACATCCTTGTGGAATTTATGGGCCTTCTACGAATCCGTGGCGGCCTCCGTCAATGTCGATTTCGTAACAGGATGGAATGTTTTCCGGACTTGCGCCTCAATGCCCGAGCCCGGTAATCGCGGCGATGGCGAGGCAGGAAAAGCCCGCTAGACTGAGCGGCAGAAATGAAATTGATCGACCGTTTCGTCGGCCGCGAGCTGATCGTGAATGTGCTCTTCGCGATCGCCGTGCTCAGCCTCGTGCTCGTGGTCGGCAACATTTTTCGCAAGCTCCTCCCACTGCTCGTGAATCACGACGTGCCGCTGCAATACCTGCTCACGTTTATCGCCTACGTCCTGCCTTTCTCGCTCATTTTCACGATCCCCTGGGGACTGCTAACCGCCATCCTCCTCGTCTTCGGCCGGCTCTCGGCGGATAACGAATTGATCGCGCTGAGGGCCAACGGCGTGAGCGTGACCCGGATCTGCGTGCCGCTCGCCGGGCTCGCGCTTGTCTGCACGGCGATTTGCCTGTGGCTCAACCTCCAGGTCGCGCCGGCCGCGCAGGAGAAGTTACGGAGCAGCATCTTCGATCTGGCGACGAGCAACCCGATCGCGCTCTTCGGCGGCGACCAGGTAATCGACCAATTTCCTGGGCGGAAAATTTATGTCGGTAAAAAAGAAGGCAACAAGCTGGAGAACATCCTTGTCTTCCAGATGGACGAGCATTCGCTCCCGGTCCGGGTGACCCATGCGCGCACCGGCATGCTCGAGGCCGATCTCGAGAACAAGCGGCTGCTGCTGCATCTCTACAACGCCCGTTACGAAGAGCGCGACGAGAAGAATCCCTACGATCTGCGCCGGATTCGGGACGGCATCAGCATGGCGGAAGGAACGCTGCCGATCAGTCTCGAAGAGCTCTACGAGAAGGAAAAAAAGCGTCCGAGCCGGTCCGCGCTTTCGCTTTCGGAATTGCTCGACCAGCTCAAGTCCGGCAACCGCAAAGATCGGAGCGCAACCCGCACGGAGATCAACAAGCGCTTCTCGTTTCCGTTTTCCTGCCTCGCCTTTGCGCTCATCGGGGTGCCGTTAGGCATCACCACCCACCGGCGCGAAACCTCGGTCGGCTTCGCCACGGGTCTGCTCGTGGCGACCTTCTATTTCCTCTTCATCATCATCGCCGACACCCTGCGCGCGAATGCGAAGATTCACCCGGAATTGCTCGTCTGGTTTCCGAACGTGCTCTTCCTCGTGATCGGGGGCGTTCTCTTCTGGCGGCTGAGCAAGCAGTAGGTCGCTCCGCCACTTGCACCTGCACGCCCCGTTCCTGATAAGAGTGTAAGTGAAAGTTAAAGTGTAAGTGCAGGCAACGGGTCAGCGAACTCGTCTTCCACTTGCACCCGCACTCTCCGTTCCTGATAAGAGTGTAAGTGAGAGTTAAAGTTTAAGTGCAGGCAAGGGGTCAGCGAAACTGGTCCACTTGCACCTGCACGTTCACTTTCACATGCACTCTCCGTTCCCGATAAGAGTGTAAGTGAAAGTTAAAGTGTAAGTGCAGGCAGGGCGTCAGCGGACCTGGTCTTTGATCTCTTCGCTGAGCACGAAAAATTTCTTCAGGGTCGCGCTCCCGAAATTGGTCGTCAGGGCGACATCGGCGGCGTCCCGCCCGGTCGCCATGACCACCCGCCCGATGCGCGCGGTGTTGTGCCGCGCATCGAAGGTGTGCCAGCGGTCGCCGAGATAAACCTCGAACCAGCCGCTGAAATCCATCGGCAGCACCAGCGGCACGCCGATGTCTCCCAGGTAGCCGGTGGCGTAGCGTGCGGGGATATTCATGCAACGGCAGAAGGTGAGGGCGAGATGACTGAAATCGCGGCAGACCCCTTCGCCGGTTGAGTAAACGTCGAAGGCCGACTTCGAATGATGCGCGAAGTGGTAGCCGAAGGTGATGTGATGATGCACCCAGGTGCAGATCGCCTTGACCCGTTCCCAACCCGGCGGCGTTTCGCCGAAGAGCTTCCAGGCGATGTCGGTCAGCTTGTCGACTTCGCAGTAACGGCTCGGCATCAGATAGCTCAGGGTCTCGTCAGGCAAATCCTCGATCCGGTGCTGGACGGCGTCGAGCGATTGCCGATCGGGCTCGCCGCTGTCCTCGATCAAGGTCTCGAGCGCGAGTCGCAGATGGCCCGCCGGCGCCAGAATGCGCGCGCAGCGGTTCCCGAAGAGATCGGTGTAATGGCTGACCGGAATTTGCGGCTCGAGCACGAGCTCTTCCGGCGCGCGCAAATCTTTCACCCGCGCAGGATGGACGAAGAGCATCAGGACCATCGGAGTCGGTCCGCGGAGCTCAAATTCAATGTCGAAACCCAGTTTGATCAGCATGTCGTTAGGGAAAAGGTGCGCGGGGAAGGTGGACCAGAATCGGGCGCGCGTCATCCTGCGGTCTTGAGCGCCGCTCGTCGTTTTTCGTTAGGCGGCGGCCCGCCCGAATTGCGCCGTCACCCGCAGCTCCGCGCCGGCGGCCAGGCGCACGTCGCGCAGGCGGATCTCGCCGAGCGGCAACGCGGTGAGTGCGAAAGCGCGGCCGTCGAACCGCTGCAGGTAGGGCGCGATGAAACCCGAAGCGAGCCCGCCGAGCGCGCCTTCCCCGGTGCATTTGAGACCACGCAGGCGCGCGTTGAGCTGGTCGTCAATCTCGAGGCCGCCGGTGATGCGGACGGTCGCGCTGAGGAACATTTTCTTCGCGCGCACCTGCACTTCCACGTCGAGCACGCGCTCGGAGCGGGCCTGCAGATTGATCCGCACTTCCTCGATGGTGACGCCCTGTTTCGCCGCCGCTTTGGTCGCTTCCACGCGCAGGAGAGTCTCGAGATCAGCGACTGACGTTCCCACTTCGATCGATCCTTCGGCGGCGCTTTGGAGGAGAAGCACGAGGTTGCCCGCCTTGTCCTCCGCCTGGTTGACCTGCACGTCGCGGGCGCGGCAGCACAAATCGACCGCGGCGCCTTGCACCCGGAAGCCTCGGCCGGTTATCTCGACATTTTCCACCCGCAGCGCGGGCGTGGTGGGACCAGCGGCCACGCCGAGTCGCGGCGGGCGATCCCCCATGCTCGCCTGGTCGAGCGACACGCGGATGGCCGCGAGCTCGGGATAATTTTTGTCCTCGATCGTGACCAGCATCCCGGGCGCGCGCACGGCTTCGAGGAGCCCCGCTTCGATCGCGTCGCGAAGTTCGTCGGCACTGGCGGGCAGGGTTTTTCGAGAGAGCGGAAACATGGCGGAACCTATCGCTTTTCGCGGCCGCGTCTCGTGGTCCGCGGTGCTTACCGCGCCGCGAGATCGTAGACCTCGACCAGCGCGATCCCGGTGGAACCTCCCGCGCCCGAAATGATCGCGGTGTAGTTCCCGGGCGCCAGCGTCGCCACGATCGCTGCCTCGCGGGGATTGCTCGGCGCGAGGGTGGTCCCGCTGATTTCCTGCGCCTGGCCCGATTGCCAGTTGTCGTTAGCCGCGACCAGAGTGCCGTCGCCGTTGTGCAATTCCAGGGTGGGATCGGCCAGCGCGCCCGCGACGCCTAACGAACCCAGCGAAGGCCCGAGCGCGCGCGCGATGAGCCGCGTCGGATTGGTGCCGCCGACAATGAAGCCGCCGATGAGCACGTCGCCGCCGGCGCCGACCGCGCCGCGGGTGGAGATATTACCGATTCGCGAATCACTCGGATCGACGTCGTAAAGTCCGATGCCGAGACCGCCATTTACCCCGCTCAGGATCGCGGTGTAATTTCCCGCCGGCAGAATCGCGGTCAGGAGCGACTCGTTAGGATGGGATGGCAGCAGGTCGCCGGGCACGCTCGGGAGGGACAGTTGTCGTTCGTCTCCACGAGCACACCTTGGCTGTCGAATAGCTGGAGCACCGGATCACTCAACGCGCCGGTGACACCGTTGCCCGTCAGCGAGGGGCCGAGGCCGCGCAGGACCACGCGCTTGGCGTTCGCTCCGGTCACGATGAAGCCGCCGATCATCACGCCACTGCCGGTCTCGACCCCGGCGCGGGTGGAGACATTGAGCAGTTGCTTATCGTTAGGCAGGCCCGAGGTGGGGCCGGGGAAGGCGAGGGGAGCGGCGCCCCGGTGAAGCTGGCGGCAAAGAATTGCAGGGCGTGCTCCTTTACTGTCGGCCAGTAGGCAAACGAATGCTGATTTCCCGGGAGGGTGAGGGCCTGGTAATTCCGCGCGCCGGCCACCTCGAGATGCGCGAGCTGCACGTAGGGCATCGGGTCCTCGACCGTGTTCACCAGATAGAGCGGCGAGACCGTGCGATCGAGCGACCAGGCGGGCGAGGCGCCGCGCAGGGCCGTGACATTGGCCGTGGTCACGCCGACGAAAGTCGTGACGAAATCGGGGAAGTTCACGACGTTCCAACTCAGGCTGAAATCGCTCGAGTCATACGCCCCGGAGAGACTCACCCCGACGTCGATGCGGTCGTCGCCGCGGGCGAAAGGGCAGTGCGTCTATTAGGATCTAATGGTTTCGAAGGGTGAGACCAGCGCGGGTGCCGTTCGGTCACTTATACTTCTGTCATTGAAGGAAAATCGGCTCCCGAATCCCGGATAGGAAAGACTGAAGGAGCGGATCGTCCGTCGGTCGCCCGTAGAGGTCTTGGTAAAGGCGGGTGACGATATGTCGAACGAGCGCGGCGTCCATCGTTTTTGCGGGATAGTTGGGCGAAATCATGAGCCGCATCTCCGTCGGCTGGCTGCCTTGGAGCGGCGGAAGAAAATAGCGGACTCCGTCCAGTTCGAGCGCGCCGTTCTTTTGGTAAAACCTTCGCCGCCGGGAGCGTTCTTCCCGGTTGGGTCCGAAATCGGGATCCTCCGCTTCGAGAATCACGAACTCCTGTCGCGCGCGGCATTCCGAGAAAATTTCCTGGAGAAGGAGCGACCCCCAACCTCGGCCACGCGCCGCGGGCGCGGTCGCGAGATAATCGAGCAGGGTGAAATCCGTTCCGGCCAGCGGCCAGAGCAGGGCCAGCAAAATTACGCTCCCGTCTTCTTCCGCGACGAAGAGTTGATTCCTTCCCGACGCGATCCTTTCCCGAATCAATGCGGGCGGATGCCGCTCTGCCGGCGGAAAAACTGTCTCGTAAAGCGCCAGCGCCTGCGCGCACTTCACTGAGTCCGCGTCCGCGACCCGGCTGAAGAGATCCGACATCGCGCGAAAATAGCATTGATCGGACGACCCGCTGTTGACGGCACGCAACCGGCTACAGGGAAACGCCATGGGGCCATGGATGCAGTTGCCGCCCCGGCCCGGGAGGGTCGGAACCGGTGGCGCTGTTCTGGGTAGATCGCTCGCGGTGTGAGAGCCGCGGGCGATCGATCCCGCCCCGGGAGAGCGGGAAGTTTTCGGTTGCGCCTCTCACCTTTCCCGCTACCTTCCGCGTTCCCTATGGCGAAAACATCCTGGATCAATCGCAACGAACGCAAGCGCAAGACGGTCGAGAAATACGCCGCCCTGCGCGCTGAGCTCAAGGCGAAGAAGGATTACATCGGGCTCTCGCAACTGCCCCGCAACGCCAGCCCCACCCGCGTCGTGAACCGCTGCGAAGTGAGCGGCCGCCGGCGCGCCTTCATCCGGCGCTTTAAGGTTTCGCGCCTCACCTTCCGCGAGCTCGCTTCGAACGGGTTCATCCCGGGAGTGACGAAGTCGAGCTGGTAGCACGGCTTCCGCCGGTCCGCGCGGGGTGCGAAAGTTCGCCGCCGCATCATGAGTTCGTTTCTTTTTTTCTTTGCCTCCGCCACGTTGGCCGAAGGCGTGGCCGAGCATTGGGACACCCCGGGTGTCTTTTTCGGCAAGCTGGCGGTGATCGCTGCGCTGGTCGCGCTCAACGGATTCTTCGTCGCGGCGGAGTATTCGATCATCAAAGTCCGCAGCAGCCAGCTCGTCTCCCTCGTCGATGAAGGAGATGCGCGCGCCGTTTTTGTTCAGCACGTCCGCGGCCATCTCGACTCCTACCTTTCCGCGACCCAGCTCGGCGTGACCCTGGCCAGTCTCGGCCTCGGCTGGGTGGGAGAGGATTTTCTCGCCACGATGTTTCAGCCACTCTTCGCGCTGGTGAATATTCATTCGATCACGGTGGTCACGACCGTCTCGATCGTCTTCGCCTTTATCGGGATCACGTTCCTGCACATCGTCTTCGGCGAGCTCGCGCCGAAGTACCTCGCGATCACCAGCCCGGTCCCGGTTTCGCTCCGACTCGTTAGGCCGCTCTCGATTTTCCACACCATCTTCCTGCCATTTATCTGGCTGCTGAATCACGCCTCGAATTTCTTCCTGCAAAAACTTCTTCGGCTGAAACCGGTCAGCGGCGCGGAACTCGCGCACAGCGAGGAAGAGCTGCGGCTCATCCTCGATCAAAGCGAAAAATCGGATGAAGTCTCTTCGATTGGCCGGGACATCCTGGTCAACGCCCTCGACATGCGCCGCCGGGTGGTGCGCGATATTATGACGCCGCGCGGCGACGTGGTTTATCTCGATCTCGAGGAGACCTTCGATGATAACGTGGAGAAGGCGCTGGCCTCGCGGCATACCCGTTTTCCCCTCTGCCGCGGGCATCTCGATAACGCTCTCGGCCAGATCCACATCAAGGAGCTGGTGCCCCTGATGCGCGATCCGCATCCCGATCTGATGACGATCAAGCGCGAGCTCATTCCGGTGCCGGAAATGATGCCGCTGGAGAAGCTGCTCAATCTTTTCCTCGTGCGGCACGCCCACCTCGCGATCGTGGTCGATGAATACGGCGGCACGGTCGGGATGGTGACGATGGAAAATATTCTCGAGGAACTGGTCGGCGATATTCAGGACGAGTTCGACGCCGAACACGCCGAGTTCCGCAAGATCAATGACCACGAGTTTACGGTCGACGGGACGCTCGGGCTCTATGAGCTGCGCGATCTCGCGGGGCTGGAGCTGGAGAATTCCGACGTGAGCACGATCGGCGGCTACGTCACCCACTTGTTAGGCCATCTCCCGAAAGAGGGCGAGCAGGTGAAGATCGAAGAATATAAGATCACGGTCACGCAGACCGACGGTCGTCGCGTCGGCCAGCTGCACTTCGAGAAAACCCCCGACGCCACCGAAGAGTCGGTCGCGCTGTAGCCCCCTCCCTGCGGGAGGCGCGGGTAACGGCTGCAGCCCCACCGCGAATCGGCTACAGCTTGCGGAAGTCCGCGACCACGTCGACCGCGCCGGCCACAGCCTTGCCGTTCTCAAACGCGTGCGTGTATTGGGCGCCTTTGATCGAGACCGTGAGCAACTCTCCGAGCCCGCTGCCTTTCGGCGTCTCGCCCAGCAGCGAGGTGCCGGTGAGTTTGCCCGTCGGGTCGATTTCCGCGACGGCCTGCGCTACCCCGGAGACAGGAAAATCGTGCGGAATCTGCCGAATGATTTTCGCGACCTGGCGGCGCAATCCGCCGATCAGTTGCGGTTGAATGTAATTCGCCAGCTTGCCGACGCGCTCCCGGTCGTGGGTCGCGAGCGAGACCACGATCACCGGCGCGCCTTTTTCATGCGCGAAAATCACCGTGCCCCCGAGATAGACCGCGGTCGGAAAACCATCGATTTTCGCCGGCGTGAAGTGACCCCAGTCGAGGGCCGTTTGCACGGCGGCTTTGAAGGCTTCGTCTTTCCCGATCAACCCGTAGGTCGCTTCGACCACGCCTTCCTCACTCACGTCGCAATAGAACTGCACCACGCTGTTGCGCTTCGCCGCCTCCGGATCGTCCGGAAAATGGAGATAACGACTGATCGACTCCGGATCTTCCTCGACAATCGCGGGCGTCACGTTGCCGGTGAGCGGCGGGGCGGGCGTCGGTCCGGCGGCGTTGGCGGGTGAAGCGATCGCGGTCGGAGAAGGCGTGGCCGGGCTCGCGGTTTCGGTTTTCTTTCCGCAGCCGGCGATGAGGAAGGCGAGGCAGCAAAGCGGAAGGGCGCCTTGGCGGAAGGAGAATTTTTCCATGGTCAAACTCGTGGACTGAACCACAGCGAACCCCGCGCGCAAGTGCCGCGGCGAGCGATGCACCGCGAAAAAATCACTACCCAACCGGGACGAGCGGCCCGACATTTCGGACCTATGGCATACGAATTACCCAAACTACCCTACGCCAACGATGCGCTCGAGCCGCACATCGACGCGAAGACGATGGAGATCCATCACGACAAGCATCATCAGGCCTACATCACGAACCTGAACAAAGCGCTCGAAGGCAAACCCGAGCTCGAGGGCAAACCAATCGAGGACCTGCTCGCGAACAACTGTGCCGCGGTCCCCGAAGACATTCGCACCGCGGTGCGGAACAACGGTGGCGGCCACGCGAATCATTCCTTCTTCTGGCAAATCATGGGCCCGCAGGGCGGCGGCGAACCGCGCGGCAAACTCGCGGAGGAGATCAAGTCGACCTTCGGAAGTTTCGACGCATTCAAGGAGAAGCTAGCCGATGCCGGCGTGAAGCGTTTCGGGAGCGGCTGGGCGTGGCTGATCAAGAACAAGAGCGGGAATCTCGAAATCACTTCCACCGCCAATCAGGACAGCCCGCTAATGGAAGGCAACACCCCGGTGCTCGGAGTCGACGTCTGGGAGCACGCTTATTATCTCAATTACCAAAACCGCCGGCCCGACTATCTCAAGGTCTGGTGGAATACCGTGGACTGGGACGCGGTCTCAAAGCACTACGAGAAGTAGAAACGTTTACGCTGGAACTCGCGAAGAGCGCGCCGGGGAACCGGCGCGCTCTTTTGCTTGGCCGGGGCGGTTGCAGTCTCGATTCTCGCCCGCGGCCGCGCTAGGCTTCGCTTCCGGATGAAAAGCCACCTGGCATTCCTCGCGCTCCTGATCATGGCGAGCGCCGCTCTGCAACCGCTGGCGGCTCAAGACCTGACCGGGGAGA
>JBBPZS010000152.1:0-22901 GCA_038198605.1 Chthoniobacterales bacterium
GATCGCGGAGGGCGAGACTTTCCACGTCGGTGGCCTGACGATCGAGTCCTTCCTGACCTGGGGACATTCGCCCGGGGGGACGACTTTCTTCATCCGCGGTCTCGACCGGCCGGTCGCGATCGTGGGCGATTCACTTTTCGCTGGCTCGATGGGCGGCGGCAACGTTTCCTACTCCGACGCCGTGCAGAACAATCTCGAAAAAATCCTGACTTTGCCTGACGACACCGTGCTTTGCCCCGGCCACGGTCCGCTCACGACCGTGGGCGAAGAGAAAAAGCACAACGCCTTTTTTGCCGGGCGCATCTGATTTATGAATATCGCAATCGTTGGAGTCGGCCGGATGGGCGCGAACATGGCGCGCCGCCTCAAGGATAAAGGCTTTCACGTCACCGCGCTGTATGACGCGCACCGGTCGAGCGCGACCGAGCTGGCGCAGGAGCTGGGGAGCTTTGCCAGTCAGTCGTTAGGCGAAGTCACTGCCGCGGCGGACGTCATCATCACGGTCGTCTCGGACAATTCCGCGATGCGGGAGATTTTCGCCGCGCCGGACGCCAACCTGCTGGTGAACGCGCAGGGCAAACTGTTCATCAACTGCGCGACGGTTTCACCCGAAGTGCACCTCGAGGTTGAGGCACTGGCGCAAAAGGCGGGCGCGGCGACCCTGGAAGCCTGCATGGCCTCGAGCATCACGCAGGCGCGCGAAGGCTCGCTTTACCTGATGTGCGGCGGCGAGAAATCCGCCTTCGATTGCGCGGAACCGATCCTGAAGGCGCTCGGAAAAACGATTCGCTACATCGGAAAAGCGGGCGAGGCCGCGAAAGTGAAAGCGCTCGTCAATATGGTGATGAACATCAACACCGCCGGTCTCGCTGAAGGTCTCGGTCTGGGCGACGCGCTCGGTCTTGATCTCACGATGTTGCGCGAAGTTTTCAGCGAGACCGGTGCCGCCTCGCGTGTCCTGCAGACCGACGGCGAAGACATGCAGAAGCGCGATCACGCCTGCTTCTTCTCCGCCGCGCACGCCGCCAAGGATAGCGGGATCGCGCTGTCGTTAGGCGAGAAAGCCGGACTCGACCTACCGCTGGCCCGCGCTACGAAGGCGCAGTACGAGCGCATGATTTCTGAAGGGCTGGGCGAGCTCGACAAATCGGGCATCGCGGAGCTGACTTTCATAGGGCGTCACGCATCTCGCGGGTAGGGTGGGCGTCCCGCCCGCCGGTTTCGGCATCTTGCCGAAACAATCTTTTGAGAAGGTGCGCGGGCAGAAAAAGTTCGCGACGGCAAGATGGCGTCGCCGGCGGGCGAGACGCCCACCCTACCCGGGAGTAATCCGCTCCGCTCCCGCGTAGACATTCATCGTCTCGCCGCGCAGGAAGCCGACGAGCGTTTGATTGTGCGCGCGCGCAAATTCAATCGCCAGACTGGTCGGCGCGGAGAGGGCGGCGATAAGCGCGATCCCGGCGGCGAGGGCTTTCTGCGTCATCTCGAAGGAGACGCGGCCGCTGAGCAGGAGGATGCAGTTGCCTAACGGAAGCCGTCCGGCGAGCAACTGGTGGCCAATCAATTTATCGAGCGCATTGTGTCGCCCCACGTCCTCGCGGACGAGGAGCAACTCCCCTCCCGGATCGAAGAGGGCACAAGCGTGCAAGCCGCCGGTCCGCTGGAAAGTGGCCTGCGCGGTCGCGAGCTGCGCGGGAAGCGAGAGCAAAACCTCGCTCTCGATCGCCGGCGCGGTGGCGATTGGCGGGAACTGTTGCAGCGCGGCCTCGATCGTGGCCTTGCTGCAGACGCCGCAGCTCGACGAACTGAAAACGTGTCGGCTCAGCCGGGCGGCGTCGAAACGCGCCGGATCGCGGAGCGCGATATCGACGATGTTGCCGGCGGACGCTTCGTTAGTCGTTAGGCAGGACGTGATCTCGAAAATTTCGAAGCCGTTGCGCACGATGCCTTCGGTGAGGGCGAAACCGGCGGCCAGTTCGCGGTCGTGCCCCGGCGTCCGCATGACGACCGCGATGCTGCGGCCTTCCACCCGAATCTCGAGCGGTTCTTCCGCCGCCGCTTCGTCCGCCTCGGTCAAGAGAGGCTGACCCGCGCGATACCGGACGACTTCAATCGACTTGGAGGGCTCCCGATTCTTCACAGGTCAGAGGGCGAGTTGAGGTTGGTGAAAAGCCCGGGGTCGGAAACTGCGCGCGCCACAAGCAGGCCTTGCCGGATCGCTTCGCGGACGAAGTTTTGCATCGCAAAATCGCCGCGGCCCAAGCCCTGCGCAGCCAGCGCGGAGCAGCTCGTGGGATAGACTGCCGCCAGCGGTTCGAAACCATGCGGACCCTGTCCCACACCCCCGCCCAGCGCGAGCAGCGTGCGCAGAAATTCCGCCGTGACGCGGGGGAGATCAACCGCAAGGACGACGAGCAACGGCGCCGTGCACTTTTGCAAAGCCGCCGCCACCCCGGCGAGCGGGCCGGCGTCGCTCACCGCATCCGCTACCATTTCGCAGTCGCTCCATTCGGCGCGGCGCGGACCGGAAATCATCAACTGCTCGGGCGACAAATTCCGCAAGGTCGCAAGTTGGCGCTGCCAGAGGGGCTCGCCGTCGTATTCCAGGAAAGCCTTGTCGCGGCCCATGCGGGTCGATTTTCCGCCGGCCAGGAGAACGGCGCTACAGCGCATCGTTAGGCGATTTTCGCTTCCGGCTGCGCGAGGATTTTTAACTGCGCCGGGCCGAGGCGGAGGAGGCCGTCAGTTAAGATGCGCGCCCGCAAGCCGCCGCGGCCGGTGAGAAATTTTTCCGCACCGGGCGCAAAGGCAGTATCCATCCAGTAGCAAGGCGCGCAATGCGCGGTGCCGCGGAATTGCACGCCTTGGAGTTCGAAGTCCGCCCCGATCAATTCCATCAGGTCGACTCCGGAAACGATGACGTTGCGCCGCAGAACGCCGGGCGATTTGTTACCGATGCCGAAGTGACGCGACAACTCGGCAAAGACTTCGGCAGAGAAAAAGGTGATCTGGCCTTTGTAGTCTTTGCGATAATCGAAGAAGCGATCGTCCCGAATTCCACGTCCAGCGACGCACTCGAGGCTCTCGACCTGGACCAGGGAAAAATCCTCCGGCGGCTTGCCATGATGGCCGAAAAAATTATGACCAGGCGAAGTGAAAAGCTGCTCGATGATCATTGCGGTTGCCTGCGACACCATGGGACGAGGCGCCGGGGCGCGCAACTTGACTCGCCCGACCCGTCGCTGACGGTTGATCTCGCATGAGAACAGTCTGGCGCGTCTTCGCTTACCTCCGGCGCTATCCCTGGATGGCGGCCGGGACGCTTTCCTGCGCCATCCTGAGCACGCTCATGATCATCGTTTTCCCCTGGGTCACGAAGTTCCTCATCGACGACGTGATCAGCGGGCATCGGCCCGAGCTGCTCCTGCCAATGGTGGCAGTGGCGTTGGCCGCTTTCTTTCTTCAGGACGTGCTCAATGGGCTGCGGATTTTGCTCAACAACAGTTTCGAACAAAAAGTCATTTTCGATCTTCGGAGCGATCTATTCCGGCACATCGAGCGGCTGCCGCTGCGCTGGTTTGATAATCGCGCGACGGGCGACCTGATCACGCGCGTGGTCGAGGACGTGAACGCGGTCGAGCGCGTCCTGATCGACGGGATCGAGCAAGGCGTGGTCGCAGTCCTGCAGGTGCTGATCGTGATGGTGACGCTCTTTTATTTCAACGGCAGCCTCGCCTGGTGCGTCCTCGTGCCTGTGCCCCTGCTCGCGGGCGGCGCGATTGCCTACACCTTGTCCGGCCCGAGCCGTTATCGTCCGCAGCGCAAAGCGGCTTCCGCGCTCAACGCCCTCCTCCTCGACGACCTCGCCGGCATTCGGCAGATCAAATCTTTCGTGCGCGAGGAGCAGGAACACACCCGCTTTAATCGCGCGAGCGAAACGCTCCGCCAGGCGACGCTGCGCATCATGCGGGCGTGGGCGCTCTACAGTCCGTCGATGGATTTCGTCAATTCGTTAGGCCTGGTCCTGGCCATCGGCTTTGGGGGTCGGGCGGTGTTGCGGGGCGAGATGCAGGTCGGCGCTCTCGTCGCTTTCATCACTCTGACGCGATTTCTTTACGAGCCGGTGACGCGACTGCACCAGCTCAACCAGCTCGTCCAGGCCGGGCGCGCGGCGGGCGAGCGCGTCTTCGAAATTCTGGACGAACCGGAAGAGCCGGGCTTGCGCGAAGGGGAGCCGGCCGGCGAGATCGAAGGCGAGATTCGCTACGAGGAAGTCAGCTTCGAATACGCCCAAGGGCTGACCGCCTTGAGCCACATTTCCTTCCACGCGCGACCGGGCGAGACGATCGCGCTCGTCGGCGCGACCGGAGCCGGCAAATCGACCCTGGTGAATTTGCTCGCCCGTTTCTACGAATACAGCTCGGGCGCAATTACGATCGATGGCCGGCCGCTGCGGGAGTTTGGCCTCCACGCGTTGCGCGAGACGATCGGGATGGTGACGCAGGAGAGTTTTCTTTTTAACGGCACGATCCGCGAGAATCTACTCCTCGGGAAACCGGACGCGACCGACGAACAATTGCTCGAAGCGGCGGAAGCGGCCAATGCCCGCGCCTTCATCGACCGTTTGCCTAACGGACTCGGGAGCGTGGTCGGTGAGCGTGGGGTAAAGCTGAGCGTGGGGGAAAAGCAGCGGCTCTCGATTGCGCGCGCGCTCCTGAAGGATCCGCCCATTCTCATCCTCGACGAAGCGACCGCGAGCGTCGACACCGCGACCGAGCGGCTCATTCAGCAGGCGCTGGAGAACCTGATGTTTCACCGCACCTGCATCGTGATTGCACATCGCCTCTCCACCATTGTGCGGGCGGACCAGATCCTGGTGCTGGACCACGGGCGAATCATCGAGCGTGGGACGCACGGTGAGCTCCTGTCGTTAGGCGGAAAATATGCCCGGCTTTGCGAGCAGAGTTCCCTCGAGACGCCCGAGGGCGAACTCGAAGCGCTGACCTTGTAGACGCTTCGCTCTGCGAAGCGCGGCCCTGGGCGTCGCCCACCGGACATGCTGGAAAAAAACCGCTCCTGCCCGGCTTTGCCGCACGTCCCGGGCGACGTTGAGGCCCGCGCTTCGCAGAGCGAAGCGTCTACAGCGCGCTGTAGCGCGCCTCGCAATCCTCGAGGGCGCGGCGTTCCTCGAAAAGACTTTGTTCCAGGTCGCTGATCCGGTTGCGGAGATTGATCGCCATCGTGGTCGTGGCCGGCGCTTCCGCGTCCGCTCCATCCAGCTCGCCGCCTAACGGAAGCAGGTCGCGCAGCTCGCGAATCTGGCGGCGCGAACCGTCGCAGGAATTGATGACAAAAGTCTCGTCCCCGATTTCGCCGAGGCGCAGAAATTCCTGGACGGCGCCGAGAGTGGTCGGTCCGTAATAGCGGTCGCTCGTGAGCTCGACCAGCCAGTCCATCTCCAGCTCGGGAAACATCGGCGCCTTGAGCCAGGTGAGCTGGTCGTGGGAAAGTTTATCGTGCGGCGCGACCTGCGCGGTCGCGGCCCAGCGCCGGACCTGGGAAAAGGGAAGGGGCCCGAAGATGCTCCCATCCTCATGTTTGCAGAGGAACCAAAGCTGGTTCGCGGTCGACTCCATTATTCGTTAGGCGCGGGGGCGCTCGGGGAGGGCGAGGCTGCCGCAGGGGAAGCGCCCGGAATGACAAGGGTCTGGCCGGCCCGCAGTTTGGTCGCGTCCTCGATGTGATTGAGTTTTTGCAACTCATCGATCGTCACTTTGTGCAGGCGAGCGATGGAAGTGAGCGTTTCGCCGCGGGCGACGACGTGGGTGTTGGCATCGGCCGGGAGCGGAGTGGAGGCGGCGGTCGCGCTTGGGGTGGCGTGGTCGACGCTGAGCGCCCTGGGATGCTCGAGCTCCTGCTGCAACTTCAGGATTTGCTGGGAAAGGAGATCGATCTTGAGGTTTTGTTCGTCGATCTTTTTTGAGAGGTTGAGGAGATCGCTCGCCTCCGAGCCGGGCGAAGGAGCCGGGCTCTGCGCCTCGGCCCGGATGAGAAAGCAAAGGGCGAAGAAAACGAGGGCGAAGGTGCGGAGACGGCGAATCATGGCGCAACCTTGGCATTTTCGTTAGCCCCTGGCAAGCACGCCGCGGTTTGCGTTTCGGCGCATTCGCGATAGCGTTTTTTCATGCCAGAACGGACGGAAAAACCGGTGGCGCCCGTGCCATGGGGGCCCAAGCAAGGCGATGGTGGTGGTCCCAAGTCTCCCGACGTCTCCAAGCCAGACACGCGCGATCTCTTGAAGAAGATGCGCAAAGTGGATCCGAACCAATCGAAGCGCTACCGGCAGCGCACCGGCCAGTGACGAGCGACTCGTTAGGCGGCGGCGCGGCCGATTTTCCGGCGCTCCTGCGGCGACAAGGGCTTATTGGTCCCATGGCTCCGATTGGTCCCATGGGAGGTGTGGGAGGTATGGGAGATATGGCGTCGTCTTTTACCCCGACCCAGGCGACCACGATTCTGGCCTTTAAATTCACCGGCGGCGTGCTGGTGGCGGGCGATCGACGGGCGACGGCCGGGAACACCGTGGTCTATGATCGGGCGGACAAGGTGCTCGAGATCGACCGGCATTCGATCATGGCGATCGCAGGAGTGCCGGCGACGGCCTGGGAAATGGCGCGGGTGCTCGAGCATTCGCTCCAGTATTTTCGGCGCACGCAACTGCAGGAGATGAGCGTGGACGGGAAGGTGCGCGCGCTTTCGAAATTGCTCCGCGATAATTTTGGCTTCGTCATCCAGGGGATCGGCGTGGTTGTGCCGATTTTTGCGACCTACGATTTCGCCGGGGACGGTCAGGCGCGTCTTTATTTTTACGACGCGATGGGGGCGCAATTTGAAGTGACCGAGTACGCCGCGACCGGCTCCGGCTCGCCGGCGGTGCGCGGGGTTTTGTTTTACGAAAATCGCTGGGGAAAAAAGCCGCTGCATAAGTTGCGGGAGGAAGAAGCGGTCACGGTGGCGTTGCGCGCGCTCGACACCGCGGCGGAGGCCGACACCGCGACCGGCGGGGTGGATCGGAATGCCAAAATTTTCCCGCTAATTAAGATCATCTCGCGCGAAGGGATCAAGACGCTGCCGGAGAAACAAATCGCGGCGCGTTTCAAGAGCACTGTGGCATGATCGAAGAACCGTATCGTTGGGTCGAGGCGATCGCGAACCGGCGCGAATACATCGAGACGCAACTGGCGCCGGGCAGTCCGATTGCGGCGCTCAGCTATCGCGACGGCATTCTGTTCGTCACGGTGGGGAAGGCGCGGCAAAAGCTTTTCGAGATTTACGACCGGATTGCGCTGGGAGCGATCGGGCACCCCGGCGATATCGAGCGACTGCGGATGGCGGCGATCGAGCTGGCGAGCACGGAAGGTTTCACGCGCTCGGCGGCGGACGTCTCCTTGCGGCGGCTGGCTTTTTATTCGCTCAGCCCGCTCTTGAAAACGGCCTTCGAACAGGTTTACGGCGCACCTTACCTGGCGCGGATGATTTTCGCCGAAGTCGGCGCGACGCCGGCGGACGATCTTTTCCTGCGCGTGGAATATGACGGCGCGATCGCGGCGTCCGGTTCGGCCGCGGATTCGAGTCCGCCGCGTTTCAGCGCCATCGCGGGAACGGCGCGCGCGACCGGTTTGATGGAAGAATGGCTCAAGCGCGAGCACGATCCGGGTTGCACCTTGAATCGCGCGATGAAGCTGGCGCTCGACGCCTGGAGCATCGGGAGCATGCCCGCGGCGGAGGAAGGGGCCGAGGCCACGCCGTCGGCCGAGAAGTTGCGCGAATATCGGGCAGAGGAACTGAAGAGCGCGACGGTGGAAGCCGCGCTCCTGGAACGAAACGGGCCGGCGGCCAGTCGTTACCGCGCCCTCACGGGCGAGGAGTTGGCCACGCTCACCACTGCCTAACGAAGCGGTCGGCTTGCTCGCGGGTCGATGCTTGATTAAAAAGAATCATGCGGCGCGCCTTTTCCTGGCTCGGCTTGGTTTGCCTGGCGATTTCCTTCGTCTGGTTCGTCTGCCTCCCGGCGCCGCTGCAGCCGGTGAATGCCCCGCGCAAACCGTTGCTCCCGGGCGAGACATTGCCGGTGGTGGTGCTGGATGCGGGACATGGCGGACAGGATTCGGGCGCGATGTGCGGGACCGTTCTGGAAAAAGACCTGACACTCGACGTGGCGCAACGTGCGGAACTGCTTCTGCACGCGGCTGGCTACGCCACGGTCCTGACGCGCGAGAGCGATCGTTACCTTTCCCTCGCGGAACGGGCCGCGGTGGGGAATAAGGAGGACGATTCGCTTTTCATCAGCATTCATTTTAACGACGGCGCCCGCGCGACCGCGTCGGGGGTGGAGACTTATTTCGCGGAGCGGGAACCCAGCAACGGCTCGCGCTTTTTTTTCTGGCTGCCCTTTCTGCAGCAGGTCAATAACGGCGCACTGACGAGCAAAAGCCAGGATCTCGCTTCCAGCATCCAGGCGGCGCTGGTCGAGCGGACACGGGCGCTCGATCGCGGAACCAAGTCGGAGCAATTTTACGTCATCGCCAACGTGCGCCACCCGGCGGCGCTGATCGAGGGCGGGTTCATCACCAACCAATCGGACATGACGAAGCTGGCCACGACGGAATACCGGCAGCAGATCGCGCTCGCCATCAGCGACGGAGTGCAGCGTTATCGGGAAAGAATCGGCGCTGGCAAAGCGACCCTTGCCCTGGCCACGGCCCGGCCTGAATAATCGGAAAACGCGCCGCGTCGAATGCACCCATGAAGCGAACCTGCCTGGCTCTCCTGATATTCCTCCTCGCCGGGGTCGGCGGCCTGCGGGCGGACCAGACGACGTCGGTGGTGCAGAAGGCGCTGAAAGAACAGGGTTTCTATTACGGGGACGTGACCGGGAAGAAAAACTCCGATACCACCGCGGCGATCCGGCGTTACCAGATTCGCAACGGGCTGCAAATCACCGGGGAGATCGATGCTGAGACTTTGCGCTCGTTAGGCGTGGGCGCGGGCGCGGCGCGTTCCAAGGCGCAGCCGCCCGCGACTGAAGCGCCGGAGGAAGAGAGCCAGGGTGGCGAAGCGCCGACGCAATCCGCGGAGATTTCGCCCCAGCCGCCTCCGGCGAATTATCCGGCGCCGCGCGGGCCCAGTAGCCGTTACCCAGCGGCGCCCGGCCCTTACGAAGTGCCCCTCGTGGTCAATGGTGTCTTTGCCGGCACGCCTTACGAGATGGCGCCGCCCGATTTGCAGCGCCACGTCATCGTCGGGGCGCAAACGCTGCTCGCCCGCTACGGCTATTACCGGAGCGGAATCGACGGTTCCTTCGGCCCGGGGACGGCGGCGGCGTTGCGTGGTTTCCAGGCGCGGAGCGGGCTGGTGCCCGATGGCCGGCTCAACATGCCGACGCTGGCGGCGCTCGGTTTGCTCCCCGGACAGCATCGTCCCAGTGTGCGGCGGCTGCCGGGCCGGACGCTGCGGCGGCCCATCTATCGCGGCGAATTGGTGCCGGAACGTTAGGCGAAGCGCCGGGAATTATTTCTCGGTCCCGGGGAAACGGACCGATTGCAGCTCGGTGAAGACTTTCCCGACGAAAATGCTCGCCTCGATCCGCAGGAGCAGCCGATCCGGATCGTCGGAGATCCAGACGCTGGCGCGCCGGAATTTCTTGTGCGGCTCGAGCTCGAGTTTCTTCCCAATTTTTTGGAGCTGTACGTCCAGCTTGATCGCGGGATAGGTGCCGGCCGCGATCGTGATCTCCTCCCGCGCGGCGACAGTGAGGGTGGCGAAATAGGGGCTGGTGGCCGGGTAAACGACCACGCGATAGACATCGCCCTCGCGCAAAGACTGACTGCGGAGGTAGAGCAGCGCCGCATGCATGTCGTAGATGCCGTCGGCGAAGGTAAAAGCCTTCGGCTTCGGCAACTTGTTCTTTTTCGTGTCGGTGCGGACTCGTTCGAGCGAGTCGCGCTTGAAAGTGATGTCTGTCGTGATCGTCTTGCCCCGGGTTTCATCGACCTGGTGGAGCGAGATCGGGCGGAGCGTGACGGCATCGGCAATGGCGCGATGGTGCGTGTCGAATTTCCACAGAGCGCGGACCATCCCGATCGTCCCACCGGCGCCCTGAAGCTGCAGGTGATCGCCGGCTTTATCGAACCGGATTTCCGCCGTGGCCGCGACGACTTCATTCCAGCCGAAGTTGTAGGTTCCGACGAGCGGGCGGGGGTTGGGGAAACTTCCGCGTGGAAGGGTGGTGACGGTTTTCTCCCAATCGGGCGCGGCCGCCCCAGCGGCGGGAAGATGGAAGAGACCCGCCGCTAGAAAAATCGCTATCGTCCGTCTCAGGCCCACCGCGCGAAGTTCCGCTGGCGCCTGCCGAGATGCAAGGTGTCGACGCCGCGGGGTGGGCAAAGGGAGCATGGCAAAAATGGATTCTGACAAAAAAAAACGCACGCCGGCGGCGTGCGTTTTCTCGAAAATTAAAGCTCGTTAGGGCTTTTTGGGGCTGGCGGCAGCTTTCGGCGCCGGGGTGGCGGCCGCGGCCGGAGCGTTCTTGTTCAGCTGGGTGACGACTTCGGTGGTGAAGTCCATGTCGGGCCGGGCAAACATGATCGTCGGCACGCCATTCAGGCTCACGCCTGAACTGTCGAAAACGAGATCCATGTTGGCCGCTTTCACCTTTGTCATCACGACATCGGTGATTTCTTTCACGATCCCGTCGCGCATCCGCACGGCTTGCTCCTGGAGCTGCTTCTCGCGGGTCTGACGGAACTCGTTAATCTCGCGCTCCATGTTCTTGATGCTGGCGATCTTTTCGTCGCGCTCCTTCGCTTTTTGCGTCTTGGCATCGGCGCTCAAAGCGGGCGCTTCGAGTTGCTGGTTGAGCTTGTTGATATCGTCGAGCGCTTTCTTGTAGGAATCGGCGCGGTCGTCGTATTCCTTCTTCGCGCTGTTCTTGGCGTCGTTGATCTTGGTCTCGGCGTCCTTGGTTTTGTTATATTCCTTAAAGGCGCGATTCATGTCGATAGTGCCGACCTTCATGCCCTGCGCGAAAGCCCCAGCAGGGAGCGCGCAGGCGGAAAGAAGAGCGACGAGGATGAGCTTTTTCATAAATGTAAGGTGAGACTGGTAATTGGGATGGCGTTAAACTGCAAGTGCCACCTTTCGTTCAAAATTGGTAGCCGACGCTGAACTGGATTTTGCCGCCGTTGGAGTTGTTATCCTTTTGCAGCGGAATGCCATAGTCGACCTTGAGCGGACCGATCGGCAAATCGAGGCGGAGACCGACACCCACGTCGGAGACGAGGTGCGAGGTGCCGAAATCGTAGGCGCCGGCGTTAACGAAACCGGTGTCGTAAAAGACCGCGCCGCGCACGCGAGGGATGATCGGCACCGTCGCCTCGATCGTGGCCCGGGCCAGGGACTGGCCACCGAGCGGTTCGCCGTTGATATCCTTCGGGCCGACGTCGCGGAAATTAAAGCCACGTAAATCGTTCGCGCCGCCGAGGAAGAGGCGGTCGAAGAGCGGGACACGGTCGCCATTTCCCCAGACGTCGATCGCTCCGACTTCCCCGTTGAGGGTGAGAATGATATCGAACGGGAAGAGAAAATACTGCGAGGCCTCGAGGTTGAACCCGTAGTTCTGGGTGTTGCCCCCGAGGAAGCCGCCGGAAATTTGCGGCGTGAAAACGACCCGATGACCACGCCGGGTGAGGAAAACGCTGTCGCGCGTATCCCAAAGAACGGTCGTGCTGACCTGACTCTTCAGGCGATTGCCAACTTCTGCCTGGATGACGGGAGAGGCTAGGATGCTGGCGTTAAAAATATCGATCTCCTCCAGCCGATAATCGAGGCTGACGGAGAGAAAAGGATTGATCGGTTTCCGGGCATCGAGCGCGAAACCGTAGTTCCGCTGGTCGTAGATGGAACTGAGGAAGCTCGCCTCTCGGTAAAAAAGTTCGCCCCCGACGGATAATTGGCGATCGAGAAAATATGGCTCGGTCAGCGAGATCAGGTAATTCTGCTGCTGGGTGCCGACCTGGACGCGGGCGCGGAATTTCTGTCCGCCACCGGTGAAGGTCGGATAGTTGAGGAGATCGAAATTCCCCTGGGTCAGTTCGACGAAGCCGAGCAGACTCTCGATCGTGCTGAAGCCGGCGCCGAAGTTAAGCGCACCGGTCCGCTTCTCCTGCACCTGCACGAGCAGATCTTTCCGGCCCGGAATACCGGTGTCCTCCGGATAAGTGTCGACCTTCTCAAAGTAGCCGAGGTTTTCGAGCCGGCTCTTGCTCGTCTCGACCCGGACGGTGTTAAAGACGTCCCCGGGAAGAATGGAAATCTCCCGGCGCAGCACCTTGTCTTTCGTGCGCGTGTTGCCCGAAATGTTGACTCGCTCGACGAAAGAGCGGCTGCCTTCCGCGATGGTGTAGGTGAGATCGACCGTGCCGGGGGCGGCTGGGAGGCCTTGCGGCCGGATGTCAACATCCACAAAACCGCCCGCGCCATAGCCGTCGGTCATGGCTTTCATGTCTTCCTTCAATCCCTTTGGCGTGTAGATGCTACCTTCCTTCATCTTCACCAGGGCGCGTAAGCCGGGCTCCTTGGCCGTTTCTTGGCCGACGAAGGCCAGTTTACCGACGTGGTATTGGAGGCCTTCGTTCACGACGATGACCAGGCGCACGCCTTTGGGCGTCCGCTCCTGGCGCACTTCCGGGATGGCGATGTCGATGTAGCCGTGGTTCTGGTAATATTCGCGGACGCTATCGAGATCCTGCTGCAGCTGGGCCTGGTCGAGCCGGCCCGATTTGTCGAAGAACGAAATCAGTGTTTTTGCTTTCGTCTTCATCTGCTTGCGCAGAACGCGGTCGCTGAACTTCGTGTTGCCCTCGAAGCGGATCGCCTGAATCGCGCCCTTTTCGCCTTCGTTGATGGTGTAGACCGCCCTGGCCGTGCCGCGGCTTTCATCGGTCACCAGTTGCAACTGGACGTCGACGCCGGTGAAGCCTTTGCGCTGATAATAATCGACGATGTTCTGGCGGCCTTCCTCGAGTTTCTCGGCCTCGGCCGGCGAGGGCACTTTGAACTTGATCTGGCCGCGCAAAGTGGCGGCTTTGAAGCTTTGCGCGCCGTCGATCTCGATCTCGGTCACGAGCGCACGCGTGGCGAGAATGACCTGCACCCGCACTCCGTTGCCGGAGGGTTCGCCAAAGATGCGGACGTTTTGAATTTTACCGGTGGCGTAGAGCGCCCGGATGTCGTCCTCCACCGTCGTCTCGGAGTAGGGGGCGCCGATTTTCGTCCGCATGTTGGCCAGGATGCGATCCTTGGCGATGGTCTCCGGCCCGACGTAGCGGACATCGATTGAAGTAATGGGAGCTCCCTCCAAACCCTCGGCTTGGAGCGAAAGCGGCAGGGCGAAGGCCCAGGCTAAGGAAAAGAAAATCGCGGCAAGGCGGAAAGACGAAGTGAGATGTTTCATAGCAAGAGAGAGCGGTCGCCCGAGAGCCGTCGATGGTGAACTGGCGTATTAGATGGGTTTTGCGAGCGGCAACGTCAAGGCAGGAATGAGGAATTTCTGATTACAGATTGCGGTCAGCCAAACCCGGCCGCGGCGCCGGAGAGGCCAGCTCAGAGCAGTTCGTACCAGTTATTGCGCCGGCGCGGTTCGTAGCCGGCCTCGCGGATGAGGCGCTCGATCTTTTCCGCGTCGAGGCGAAAGCTGGTCCCGGCGGCGCTCACGACATTTTCCTCCATCATAACGGAGCCGAAATCGTTCGCGCCGTATTTGAGTGCGATCTGCCCGATCTCCGGTCCCTGGGTCACCCACGAGCTCTGGATGTTGGGAATGTTATCGAGAAAAATCCGGGCCAGCGCCTGAGTGCGGAGATACTCCGCGGAACCGGTCGGTTGGGCGACTTTTAAGACCGTGTGCTGCGGCTGAAAAGTCCAGCAAATGAAGGCGGTGAATCCGCCGCTCGCATCCTGCTGGTCGCGCAGCCGCTGCAGATGCTCGATCCGATCCTCGATCGTCTCGACGTGGCCAAACATCATCGTCGCGCTGGACTTGAGGCCGAGCTCGTGCGCGATCTGCATGACCTCGAGCCATTGGTCGCTCTTGCATTTCAGCGGAGCGATTCGTTGCCTGACGGAATCGACCAGGATCTCGCCGCCGCCGCCGGGGATGGAGCCGAGCCCGGCTTCCTTGAAGCGAGTGATCACTTCGCGCAGCGGCATCTCAAAGGTTTCGGCGAAATGCTGAAACTCCGGCGGGCTGAAGCCGTGGATGTTGATGTGCGGATATTTTTCCCGGATGTGATGGAGCAGCTCGAGATACCAGTCGAAGCCGAGTTTCGGGTGATGGCCGCCCTGCATCAAAATCTGGACGCCGCCGGCGGCGGTGAGCTCGTCGAGTTTCTGGTCGAACTGCTCGTGGGTCAGGACGTAGTGGTCGTCGTCCTTTTCCGTGCGATAAAACGCGCAGAACTTGCAATAGACGTTGCAGACGTTGGTGTAGTTGATGTTGCGATCGATGATGTAGGTCACGATCTCGCGCCCCCGGGAGTCGTAGCTTTTGCCCTTGGCCAGGTTGCGCCGCGCATCGGCCAGCGCGCCCAGCTCGGCCAGCGGCCAGCGGTAGATCTCGAGCGCTTCCGCGGCGGAGATGCGTTCGCCCGCGAGGATTTTCTCCTGCAGCGATTCCTGCTTGAGCGCGACCATCGCGGGAATGTAAGCGCAAGCCCGCAAAACTCGAATTCAGAATCGCAAAAGCGCTTTTCCAGCCGCGGCGAGCGCTTCGTTAGGCGCGGAGAGCGCCTGCGGCGAGCCGTAAAGTGGCCCGCCGGTTTACCAAAGTGCTTCGTTAGCCCGGGAGGCCGCCCTCCGCCGCCCGGTCAGTGCCCCGGCAAAGCGAAAAAGTGCTTTTTTCGCCTCGGAGAGTGCATTTTTCGGCCCAAAGCGCCCTCCAACCGCGAACCGCCTTCCAACATGCGAAAGTGCTTTCCAGCCGCGAACCAGCAGCGCCGTCGCGGCGCGGCGAAGCGCCGGGTAGCGCACGCGTCTCGCGTGCTGGTCGCGCTGTTTCAGCGCGGCGAACTTTCCAGAGGGCGTGCGGCTCATGGAAAAGGCGGCCGGCAGCAAAGTTCGCGACAGTGGAACACCGTCGCCAGCACGCGAGACGCATGCGCTACCCAGAGCGGCGATTACAGCCGCCGGACGATTTCTTCCTTTTCCACCCCTTGTGCCTGAGAGACGGCGCGCAGGATCGCGCAGCGTTCCGACGCGCAGTGGGGTATGATCGGGAATGGCGATACGGTGTTGCCGCGGACTGGACGTCTCCAGAATCACGTGGCTGCCCTCCTGGTTCACTCGCTGGTAGGTAATGTTTTCCGAGGACCTTGATCAGGTCGGCACCACTGAGATCGTGCGGCAGCTTCACGCTAGAGCCAGCACTTCATCGCGCATGAAATGGAGGCGGATCGCCGTCGGATGGGGCTGATCGAAGAAGTAAGCGGCGACCGCCTCCCGCGCGTTCGCCCGCAGTTCTTCCCAAGTATTTCCCTGGGTAAAAATATCGTGGGCCAATCCCTCCGCGATGTAGCCGTCGTCACCTTCCTGGGTGACGCTGAACACGATTTCCATGATTCGAGTATGGCGGGCTTCGCCCTGCGAAACAAGAGCCGTCGTGCCGAATCTCGCCGACGCGATAGCGGCTGCGCATGGCGTGAGAGTGAGGAAGCGCAGAGCTTCCAAGACAAGTGCGTTCCGAAGCGGGAGCTTCAGAACGAGAGACAACAACGAGCGAATTGAGAGCCAACCTGATCAGCTCGGGGCCACCAAGATCGCGGGTGGAGTGTTTGAGGCGCGGCAGAACTCCCCGCAGGCAGCAGTACGCTACCCAAGCCGTCGGCAGCGCACCACGTTAGGCGGCCTGCAAATCGGCTGACACGTAACGGGTTTGATTAAGAACTGCCTCGCTCGCTTTGACTGGCACTTGCTTGATCAGTTCGCGGACGCTGAATTCCTGCTGCCCGACCACCTCAATCCCGACAACGTTTCCGTCTCGATCGAAGTCAAGCATGACAAACCCCTTCTTCGATCCGAACGGCTCGGTGCGAACCACCGCCGCATCTCTGAGTCTGACATAGGCCGCGGTGGCTTCCGTATCGATCTCGACGACTGGCGGCTGGGTAATCCGGATCACGAACCCCTTAACCTTACTGGTCCCAGTACGCGGTGATGATCCAGCACTCATTCTTTTTTACTTCAGCGACGACGATCAGCATCCTACTTTCAAATCGGCGAAGAACAACCAGATGAATCCGCCATGGTTTCCCTTGCGCGGCGGCGTTTTGAGAACCGATCCGGGCTTGTTGATGGCAAGTGCGGCTTGCTCGATCGTGAACCCGCGCTCGCGTGCGCGCTTTTCCAGGTGCGCGGTATCGTGTAAAACGTATTTCATCGCGACGCCCCTCCGTCATCATATCGCCGTTGCTCCAACTTTTCGCGACAAGGATGGGAAGATACAAGGTCAAAGTGCACGCTCAACTCTGCGCCGTGGCGCGAAAGGCAACCAGTGAACGAGGCGATAGAAAGAGAGAGAAAATCCCCGGCGCCGTCCTGCGTGACACCGAGCGCGATCTCCATTGTCCGAGTTTGACCGGATTCAATGGCGAAACAGGCGCGGCTCCGCTAATCTCGAAGACATGGAGAGCGGCCCTGATGTGGGGGGACTGACGAAGGGGAGCTTGGGGGACAACTGCGTCCCAAAGCGGGAGCTTCGGAATGAGAGGAAATAGGCCTCAGCCTTCATCCAAAGACACATTCACAGCAGTGTAGATGGAATAGTTCACCCCCGCAGCCGACTGGGGTGCGGGTATAACTTTCAGCAGGGGGAAATGCACATCCTGCGGCTCGCCACTTCCAGCGCGACCAGTGATTACGTGAAGCCCGAATTCGGCATCAGCTGTCTTTAGAAGGGTCCCGGGCACCTCGATTCTATGTATTACCGTTTGCTTGTATCCCGAACCAAGAACGAAGCCATTGTTGATATTTCCCAATCGCATGGAGCCGGCATCGTCACCTAAGAACATGTAGCCATTTTTCCAAACGCGGTCTGGTGCCCAATAGATCGCTCGAATGCTCAACACTAGCCGATCGCCTTCTCCGTCGTTCTGAAAGAGCAAGTGAACGACGAACTGCTGCCCGTCGACGCCGGTATCGAGCACTGTGACACGAAATGCAGGATGGGTAGCCGGAGAGGGTAGGGTTGCGCCAGCAGCGACGGCCAAGTCACTAAACTCAGCCCTTTTTCGAGGTGCACGCCTTTGGCCGGCACGTGCTCGGCGCTTGCTCTGTTCATATCTCACCCGATCCCGCACGCGTTCCAACTGATTGAGACCAAGATCACCAAGCGATTCGACAGGGGCAGCATACCCAATCTTGTCAGCGGCGAAGGCGTGCAGATCGTCCTTTGACCATTTCAGCTCGCGCGCCAAGCCATGAATCGTTTTCAGAAGGGTATTCCGATATTGATGTGGATTTGCTCTCTTGAGCCGCGTGTCTTTGCTTGCTCTGTACTGAAGCAGCCAACTTTTCGCCTCTTCATATCGCTCTTTCGGAAGTTCAGCGAGCTGACCGATTCCAAAGTGGTCATTAAATTGGTTCCACACGATTCCGTAGTGCTTCGCCTTTTTCGCCCTCAGCGCTTGCTCCGGACCAGTAGACGCATGAATCGTCAGCCTCTGGATCACTTCGTCGCATATGCGCCTCAACCCTTTCCGCTGTTCCGCCGTGACATGACGCTCATCCGGTTTAAATTTTGCCTCTGCGCTCTGTTTTCGAGAGAGTTTTCTCTGGGGAAGGTCAGGAAATTTCTCTATTAGGCCTCGTAGATGATGCACTACGTCTGCGAACGCTTCATCCTCATTGTGCCAGTGCCTGCCCACAATCGCCTTTCCGTCGGTTGGATAAGCTTTGAACTGGCTGAGTTCTGGAATCTTCCAGTGACAATCCCTTAGAATTATCGGAACGATGACGGCCCGGCCTAATCGGAATTTCTCCAGAGCACCCTTGAACTCGCGTTCGTAGCAGTAGTTTGAATCGATAAACGATGAGCTTATCAGAAAAAGGTATAGCTCCGCCTCCTCCCATCTTCGGTCGATCTGCTCGTCAATAATTCCCGAAAGAATTTCGCGGTCAGTCCACGCTTTCAGTAAGCCCTCCCGACGTAAAGGAGCGAGATGCTTGTGCAACTTCTCCAGCAATTGCGTGTCGTCATGCGAATAACTGATTACAGCCGCGATCTGCTTCACAACATCTCCGTCTGCTTATGCTCGGTTGCTTCTCTGGCGGCCATGGCGAAGGGGTTGATTTGCGGCGGGGCGTTGATGGTTTCGGTGCCGTCGAGGAGGCCGGCGATGGTGACGATCTGGATTTTCGGGTAGTCCTTTTGCCAGAGTCTTGCTTCGTAGCGTCCAGCAGTGGCAGCTTCGTCGCGCATTGGCTTTGTGGGTTTGTCCAGAGTGATGAGGATGCCGCCGATGGCTTTCTGGTTTTCGACTGTGCCGAGGAGGTCGCGGACGTCTTTCGCACCGGTGCCGCCGCCCTTGACTTGGACGATGATCTTCTCGCGGTAGGCCTTGGAGACGTTGTAGCCGGGCGCGGTGAGCCCGGTGCTTTTCTTCGGAGCGAGCTTTGCGGGGCCGGGGTCAGCGCCCCCGGCTACGGCGGCAGTTTCGTAGAAGTAGAGCAAGCCATCGACGCCGCGGTCGGCCCCTTTGCCTTCGCCTTCCTTGAGCGGGCGGGCGTGGACTAACGAGAGCGCCCAATGCTGGAATTGGAACTTGTCGTTTTCGGCCAGTTGCCGCGCGCCGCCGAGGTCGGTCGGCTGGCCTTTCTCTTCGAACTCGATCTCTTCGCCAAAGCCGTCGCGCAGGCGGCGCTTGATCAGGTTGATCGCGAGATAGGTGACGTCGATGCCGATCCATTGCCGGCCGAGCTTTTGCGCCGCATGAATGGTGGTGCCGCAGCCGCAGAAGGGGTCTAGAACGATGTCGCCGGGCGCCGTGCTCATGGTGATAATCCTCTCGAGCAGCGCGACAGGTTTCTGCGTTGGATAGCCGAGACGTTCTTTCGCTTGGGAATTGATCGGCGGAATGTCGGTCCAGACGTCGCCGGTGGGAATGCCACGCTGTTCGTCCAAGTAACGCTTTAATTGAGGCACGGTGCCCAGCTTGGTCTGAACAACAAGGCCCGCGTCGTAAGCGGCTTTCATACGCTCTCTCGTCCATCGCCAAACCTTGGTTATTCCTAGGAATTCGTAGGTGAGATTCGGTCGATTCGGATTGGGATTGATCAAATTATCGAGTCGATAGAGCCGACCATCAGGATCGCGGTGACTATATTTTGTAGCGGTTTTTTCGGCGAGGTCGCTTGGATCATACGGCGTGAAGACTGCGTCGGAATTCCACTGCGCGGCGTCACTCCGTTGATACGAGAGGATGGTGTCATGATTCCTGGCGAGCCGACGCGTCATCAAACTCTTCGAGGGCGTTCGCTGCCAGATGATCTCGTTACGTAGATTTTCTGCGCCGAAGAGATTGTCTAGAATGGCGCGGAGGTACGGACTCGCCGTCGGATCGCAATGCAGGTACAGGCTCCCGGTTTCCTTCAAGACCCGGTGCAATTCGACCAGGCGCGGGGCCATCATGGCCAGATACGCCATCATCGGTGAGTTCTTCAGGAAGCTGTGGAAGGCTTCCATCATCTCGACCACGGCGACGTTGGCGCAGGTGTCGATGAATTGATGGTAGGTCTCGGCCGCGTCGGCCCAGCTCCAAGTGTCGGTGAAGGCGTGGAATTGCGCCTGGCTTACCGCGCCGCTGGTCTCGCGGAAGAGGACGTTGTAGTCGGCGTTGGAATTGAACGGTGGATCGAGGTAAACGAGGTCGACGCTGGCGTCGGGGAACTCTTTGGCGTTCCGGAGCCATTCAAAATTGTCCCCAAAATAGAGGCTGTTCATGGGTTCGTGAGTTTGCCGGGCCTCGCCAGAACTACAACCGCAGCCAGCGGCGCAGGTGCGTGTCGAGCGTGGAGGAGTCGGCGAGGGTAGATGAGGGGCACAGTCATGTTTCTCCGCCAGACTGCCGTCCGATCCAATACTCCGGCTGACGGCGCGCGTGGGCGATGGCGAGCACGACGGCGGAGTCGGCGCGCAGAGCGTAGGCGATGTAATAGGGGAATACTCTGAGGTTCACACGGCGGTAGTCACCGGGACGTAGCCGGGGCAGGGTCCCATTCGCGGCAATCCAGCGCAGATGATCGTCCACTTCCCGCCACAGCCGCTCGCCAAGTCCCGCCTCTTCACCCTCGTAATACTCGACCGCATCGGCCACCTCGCGGGATGCCTGCGGGAGGAGGATGAAATTCATCGCCCGAAGCGACGCTGCATCCGGACGCGGACTTCTTCGTAGGGCTCGGCCTGTACACGGCCTTCGTCGTAAGCGGCCAGGCGCGCACGGATTTCTGCGTCCCAAACAGCGTCCACATCTTCCCCAGTGCCCGGAGTATCGAGATCGAGGAGGATGCGGGCCAGCGTCAGCCGTTCACGGCGCGGGAGCTCGACGGCATCGTGGGTGATTTCGTCCAAGGCTTTGGGCATATTCTTGTAGCGCTCAGTTGTTCACAGAAAGGACGAGGTCATTGCATGAGCAATTCGTTGAAGACGTCGTCGGCACCGTTGTCCCAGACCTCGCGCAGACGGCGTTCGGATTGCGCCAGCCAGGCGGCGCGCTCAGGATCGTCGGGCAGCGTCTCTACTGAGAGGCGGACGTGAGTGTGCTCGGGTAAGGGAAGCGGCTGAAGCGGACGCAGCATTCCACCTTCGTAGATGGCTTCGACGGCTGTGGTCATGCGGGCAGCCTATGTTTTCCCGTCGCCTTGAGCAATCCGGTTTTTTCGTCGCCCGAGTGGCCAGCGGTGTCAGGCGGCGAAAACAAATCTTTTCTAGCCGGGTGAGTGCAACATAGATATCACTCTACATGGAGACGGCGAAGCTCTTTACCACCGGTGGGTCGCGGGCGGTGGTGGCGAAGCTGTCCGCGCTTGCGCCTAACGATTGTGTGATCTCGACTGTCACCAGTTTCGAGCTTTTCGCTCGCGGCGGGCGGATCGCCAATCCAAAAAAAGCGAGAGCTGAGATAGGGAGCCTCGCTGGCCACCGCGGCAATAAGATGCTTGCCGAGCAATTTCCCGCCCGGCAAACTCACGCCACTATGGCAGACAGTATTACTTCCGATCCGGCATCACCCAAGGCCGCCCCAGGCGCGCCAAAGGTGAAGCGTTCCCATCCAAAAATCAGGCGATCCAGAACTATTGCAAAGTGTGGGCGTCTCTACAGCAGATCGTTCTTTTTCAGGAAGGCGAGCAGCGTTTCGTTAAACTCCGCCGGTTTATCGAGCATGAGGAAATGCGAGACATCCTCGAAGGTTTTGAACTCCGCTTGTGGCGCCAGTTTCCGCACGTAGTCCTCATAACCGCCCCAGAAAGGCGGCTTGGCCAGAATGACCAGGAGGGGCACCTCGATTTTGTCCGTCTTCCAGAGCGCCGGGTCGAACGTGGCTTCAAATTCGCTCAACGCCACCCGCTGGGGCGTGCGCAACATCATCTCCCTGGTCGCGCTTCGCTCCGCCGGATCCTTGATCGGCGCGACAAAACGATCGATAAACTTGCCCGCGCTCTCCGCGTAGTCGGACGCCGGCACCCGCAACGGTTCGATGAATTTCTTCATCTCCTCAGGCTCGCCTAACGGACGCATGCTCCCGTCGACTGTGACCAGGCCGTTTACCTCCTGTGGATAAAGGCGGTAAAACTGCCGGATGACGATGGTGCCGTTGCTGTGCCCGACGACGGTCGCTTTCTTCACTCCGGCATCCCGCAGGACCGCGTCGAGAGCCTGCGCGTAATAGTCCATCGTGTACTCGCGTTCCGGCTTGTCGCTTTGGCCGTGCCCGGGCAAATCCACCGTGATTACCCGGATCGATTTGGCCAGCGCAGGCGTCTGTTTTTTCCAAACCGTTTCGTCGGAACTCCAGCCGTGGACCAGGAGAAGCGCCTTCTCTCCCGTGCCGTAATTGGAGTAGTGGACGCGGGTTCCGTCGACCGTCGCGAAATGCGAAGACGGGGCGATCTGCGCGGACGCAAAGGTCGCGCCGAGCATGAGCACGCCTAACGATGAAGCGGCGCCCCGCGCTTTCATCGGGGAGCGGTTAGGTTAGGGAAATCGCCTTAAAGGAGCTGATCACGTCGTCCGGGCCGGCCTCGGTAAAGAAGCATTCGTAAAAGCCCGGGCCGAGATCCCAGTGATCACCTTTGTAATGATCGTCGCGGTAAAAACGCCAGATGCCGCTCACCACGATGAGCGAGCTGATGCGATCGTTCCAAAAATCTCCCAGATAATGGAAACTCAGGTTCGTGCGGGCATAGGCGCCTTTGAAGCCGGCGTGATCGTAGATGATCAGCTCGGGCAACCGGCCCTTTTCCACCGGTTTATCCGGGTCTTCGCAGGCGGCACAGGCGTGGTATTTGAGGGGCTTCACTTCCCATTTCGTATCGATGATCGCGCCATTGTCTGGCGACAGCTCGGTCTTGGGTACTAGTTTCATAAGCTTTTGGTTACCTGGATTTGATCAGGCGATCCGGCCCTTGTCGAGCGCGAGATTAAAGAAAAGGAGGAAAGGGCAAAAGCGGTGAGCCGATTGAAGAAAAGCGAGATCACCGCTTACCCGGTAGGGGGGGGCACCGGGGCGGCGGGGGGCACCCGCCCCCCCCACCCCCCCCAACCACACGCCCCCCGGCGGGAAGCCCAGCCC
>JBBPZS010000153.1:0-13446 GCA_038198605.1 Chthoniobacterales bacterium
GTGGCCTATGATCGCTTCCTCGCCAATGGCGAGCCGGAACACCACATCGCCGCGAGTCAGGGGCAGTCGGTGAGAGTTAGAATCGTGGATGGGTCCGCCTCCACTTTCTTTCATCTGCAATTCGCCGGCGGGCCGCTCACTATTGCCTCCGCCGATGGTCAAGATGTCCAGCCGGTGAAGAAAGACCGGATGCTGATTGGCGTCGCCGAGACTTATGACGTGCTCGTGCGCCCGCCCGGGCTTGGCGCTTATGAGTTACGCGCGACCGCGCACGACGGCTCGGCCTGGACCTCCATCTGGATTGGCGAAGGAGAACGGCATCCCGCGCCCAACGTGCCGCGAGCGAACCTCTACAACGCGATGGGCAAACTGAAGCTGGAAAACATCTTTGCCCTGACTCCGGGCGGCTCGATGGGAATGCCCGATCGCGAACTGAACGCCGGTAAGTTCGACAAACCGGGGGTGATGGGCGGCACAATGACGATGGAAGAAATGATGGGCATGAAGCCGGGCGGGATGAAGATGGACGACGGGATGAAAATGGGCGGCGAGATGTCCGGGAAAATGAAGGACGACCACGCCATGTCGATGAGCGGCTCGATAAAAATGGATGGCGACATGAAAATGGACAGCGTGCCGATGGAACACGGCTCGATGGCGAGTGCCGAGGCCATGCCAGCCGATCCGCACAACGGAAAAAAGCACACTTGGGATTTCTCCCCCCTCGGGCCGGATGTCTCATCCCGCGAACCTTTGGCGATGGATGGAATGGGACCAAGGCCCGGCCCGCCGTACAAGGATTTGCGCTCGATCAAAAACACCGCGCTCTCCCCAAACCGCCCCATGCGCGAGATCCGCCTCACCCTCGAAGGCGACATGGAACGCTATGTCTGGATGATCAACAACAAGACCCTTTACGAGAGTGATTCGATCAAGATCCATCAAGGCGAGACGGTCCGCTTCATCATGATCAACCGCTCCATGATGCATCACCCGATGCATCTCCATGGCCACTTCTTTAGAGTGATCAATGGCCAGGGTGATTACTCCCCGCTCAAACACACCGTCGATGTCCCGCCGATGCAGACCACGGTCATCGAGTTCGCGGCCGAGGAAGTCGGTGACTGGTTCTTTCACTGTCACCTGCTCTACCATCTCGACAGCGGCATGGCGCGAGTCGTGCACTACGAAGGCTTCGAGCCTTACGCGGATACGGCCGCGGTCCGCTCCAAGCTCTACCAGGATCCCTTTTACTTCTGGGGCACGGCCGACGTCCTCAGTAACATGACTCAGGGTTATATCCAGCTCTCGAACACCCGGAATATCTTTAATTGGGATGGGAGGCGGGCTGGCACGATGTGCCGGACACCGAGGTGGAGAACACTGTCCTTTACGAACGTTACTTCAACCGCTTCACTCGCCTTTTCGCGGGTGCTGATCTGAACGGGACTTTCAAGACCGACCCGGTCGGCTACACGAGCAATAACGACCGTGGCGTCTTCGGACTGATGTACAAATTGCCACTCAATATCGACTCAATGATCTGGGTCGATACGGATGGCGGTGCGCGCTTCAGGATCGCCAAGAACATTCCGCTCACCCCCCGTCTTATCTTGGGAGGCGAAGTCCGCTACGACACCCATGAATATTGGGAGGAGCGCGTCCACCTCGATTACATGTTGAGCAAGAATGCGTCGATCCTTGGGCAGTGGCATTCCACCTATGGCTGGGGCGTGGGTTTAAGAGTGCGCTTCTAGATCCATCGGCGCAGATTCCATCTCGCAATCCCTTTCTCACAAACCACAGAATCCATTTATGAAAGACAACTACGCAAAATTCGCCGCGATAATCGGCGTCTCCACCCTGGTCATGTTCGGGCTGATGTATCTCAACACCTACGCGCTCGACCACGTCTACTTCAGCGAGACGCGGGCCTACATGGCGCTCGTGATGGGAGCGTCGATGGCGATCATCATGCTCGCCTTTATGCTCGGGATGTATACCAAGTCCGCAGTCAATGCCGCGATTTTCCTTGGCAGCGTCGTGATCTTCGCCGGTGCGCTCTGGCTCGTGCGAAGTCAGGCAACGGTAGAAGACGTCTCTTGGATGAAGGCAATGATCCCGCATCATTCGATTGCCATCCTGACGAGTGAACGCGCGCACATCACCGATCCGCGCGTGCGCAAACTGGCCGATGGAATCATCGAGGCGCAACGCAAGGAAATCGCGGAGATGAAAACATTGATCGAGGACCTGGAAAAGAAGCGCTAAAGAGATTGGCGCCGAAAGGCGCGCACGTCGTAAAACAGACGCCTACGAATGCGAGAAAATCAAAAGATCCAAGGATGTTTGGTAGCGTTGATATTTTCCCTCGCAGTCCTGGCCCGGCCTGTTCCTGCCCGGGCGCAAACGACGCAGGGCCGCCAGATCACGGTCGAAGCGGAAGAGCTTCCGAGCGCCTACGGCGCTCCGCCGGATTTGTCGCATGGCCGCATCTCCACCTTGACCAAGTCGTATGTCCTTTCTCCCTACAGCTTCGAACTCGAAGCCGGATACGAAGGCTCCGTCTTTCGTCACGGCGCGCCGGCTCAACTCTTCCGGCAGGAAATCGAGATGGGGCTGCCAGCGCGCCTCACCGTAGGTGTGCAAAATGAAGTGGAACACTTCGCTGGCGCGACCCGCGCGCGCGCTTTTAGCCTCGAAGCGCGCTACGCCCTGGCCGATTGGAATAAGCTCCCGTTCAACCCGGCGATTTCGGCGGAATATCATTTCGGACTCAGCCCCACGGCGAACGATTCCGCGCAACTTGCTTTACTCGTCTCGCACGACTTTCCTCATCTGATTGAGTCGGCGCTGAACACTTTTGTCGAACGCGAAATCAGGGGCCGGAATTCCACCAGCTTCGGCTTTGCGCAAAGCATCGAGGTGCCGGTCCTGCTGCCGGAGGAGAAGCTCGAAGCTGGCTTGGAAATGCAGTATCGCAGCGGCGGGGAAAGGACGCGGGCCGAGCGCCTGACGAAGGGTTTCGCGATTGGTCCGACCCTGGCGTGGCGTCCCTCGAGCAGAGCACGCTTTGATCTTTCGCCGCTTTTCGGCTGCAGCGATCACACTCCGGTCCTGCAGGTTTTCGGAGTTTTTTCGGTATCGTTAGGCGGGCCCGAAACGGGCGAGGCCGAGAAACCCGTCTCGGCGCACTGAGCGCGATCTAGGCTCAACGATCCGACGGACCGTTTTGCCCGTCGCCCTTGCGCGGCCGGTCGACGACCGAGACGATGGTGGCGATCAACTCGGCGGGCTCAACCGGTTTGGAGATGTGGGCGGAGAAGCCACTCAGGAGCGCCTTGGTGCGATCCTCCGAGCGGGCGAAAGCGGTCAGCGCAATCGCCGGCATCTTGCGGCCTTTGCGAGGCGCGTTTGCTCTGATTTTGCGGAGCGGCTCATAACCGTCTACCCCCGCCATGCCGATATCGCTGACGAGGACATCCGGGGCATGTTCTTCGACCAGCGGCAGCGCCTCCTCCGCGGACGCGGCAGTTACTACCTCGGCCTCGCAATTCTGCAGCATGATGCGGAGGAGCTCGCGGGCATCCTGCTCATCGTCCACCACGAGCACCTTGAGCCCGGCAAGGTCAGTGCACTTTTCAAAAACCGGCGTCTGGGTGGTGGCGAGGGGATGGCGCCGATCGGTCCGCCGCATCCGGGCCTGCATTACCTGGAGCGGCAGACTAACGATGAAAGCCGTCCCTTTGCCGGGACCCTTACTCTCCACCCGGATGGATCCGCCATGCAGTTCGACCAACTGTTTCGCGATTGCCAAGCCCAAACCCAATCCCCCGTGCCTGCGATTGGCGGCGGCATCGGCCTGTCGAAAGCGATCGAAGACGTAGGGCAAAAACTCCGGGCTAATGCCCTGGCCGGTATCCGCGACGGTGATTTCCAAGTGGGAATTTACCCGCTCCAATAACACCTGCACCTTGCCGCCGCGGGCTGTAAACTTGATCGCGTTCGAAAGCAGGTTCCAAAAGATCTGCTGGATACGATTGGGGTCCCCGGAGATGGGGCCGGCCTGCGGATCGAGAATTTTTTCGATCCGGATACCCTTCGCTTCCGCCGCCGGTCGAACGGTCTCGACCGCCGCGTCGATCGCCTGGCTCGGATCAAGATGTTGTACATCCAGTCGCAACTTGCCGGAAATGACTCGGCTCATATCGAGCAAGTCCTCGATCAGGCGCGTCTGCGCGCGCACATTGCGATCGATCACATCGATTCCTTCGGCCAGCAGTTTCGTTTCGAGCCCGCCGCCCTTCATCAGCTGGGTCCAACCGAAGATCGCATTGAGGGGAGTGCGCAGCTCGTGGCTAAGGGTGGCGAGAAATTCGTCTTTCATCCGGCCGACCCGCTCAGCTTCCGCGCGCGCGGCGCGCTCTTCCGCGAGATACTGTTCGCGCTGTTCCTCGGCAAACTTGGAATCAGTGATCTCCTGGGTGATCCCGACGAGCAGGCGAAGCTTCCCTTCCCTTTCGATCGGCCGGCCGCGGGCCGCAATCCAATGCACGCTGGCGTCGGGCCAGACGACGCGATATTCGGCAGCGTAGCTGCGGTTCTCGTCAATCGCGCGCTGGACGGCGGCCCGGGTCGGCGCCCGATCCTCGGGGTGCATCATCTCCCAGAGAGTGGAGTAGGTAAACGGCGCATCGGCCTCGAGCCCGGAGTTTTCCCGGCAAGCTTCGGATGCGGTCAGTTCCATTGTGGCCAGATCCAGTTGCCAGGTCCCAAGCTGGCCAGCCTCGAGCGCGAGCGATAATTGTTCGCTCTGGTCGCGCATGGTTTCCGCGGTCCGGCGCTGATCTTCTACATCAGTGTTGGTGCCAAACCAGAGGCTGAGGCGGCCTTTCTCATCGCGAAATGGCATCACGCGGGTGAGAAAGCGGCGAAACTCTCCGTTCGCGGCCCGGAGAGGAAAGGTCATGTCGAATGGTTCGCCATTGGTGATGGAGGCTTTCCAACGCTCGAGGACGTGTGGGAGTTCCTTCGGATCGTGCACACTCTGCCAGCCCCAGCCTTCCATGTCGGCGGCCGCGGTGCCGGTGTAATCGTACCACCGGTGGTTATACCAAAAAATGGAGCCCTCCGCGTCCGCCATCCAGGCCAGTTGCGGAATGGTGTCGGCGAGCTGGCGGAATCTCGATTCGCTTTCGCGCAGCTCTCCTTCGGCCTTCTTGAGCGCGGTGATATCAATCACGACGCCGAGCATGCGGGTCGCCTGCCCGTTTTCGTCCCGGGTCGAGACCCGTGCGCGCGGCGCGATCCAGCGCAGCTCCCCATCGGCGCGCCGGATCTGGCATTCCACCTCCCAGATGTCGACTCCCGCCAGAGCGGCCTGGAAGGCGGCGTCTACGCGTGCGCGATCCTCCGGGACGACGTGTTCTAGGAACATCTCGTAGGTCCAATCCGGCAACAATTCCTGGTAACCAAAGGTCTGATCGTGCTGCAATGAGCGCCAGGCTTCCCCCGTCACGAGGTTGAGATCCCAGGCTCCGATTTGGCCGGCGTCCAGGCTGACCCGGAGCCGTTCCTCGCTGCGTTCCAATTCAGCCGAAAGCTTGAGTTGCTCGTTTTGTGCCCGCACCCGATCGGTGATGTCGAGCACCACCCCCGGTAACTGCAAGGCGTTGCCCGCGTCGTCACGTTCCACCATCCCGCGCGCGATGACGAAGCGGATCGAGCCATCCTTCCGCACGATCCGATACTCCGCCAGATAGCTCGGCCCGCTGGCGATCGCACTCGCGATGGCCGCCTCGACCGAAGACAGGTCTTCCGGATGGATGCGACGGAGAAATTCTCCGATGTGAGCCTGATAGTGCTCCGCAAAGGAAAGGCCAAAGATCCGGCAGAGATTGGCGTCCGCCACGACCAGCTGGGATGCCACCTCGAACGTCCACGTACCGACTTCGCCCGCTGCGAGCACGCTACTGACGCTCTGCTGGGCGTCGTGAAGTTCGTTTTCCTTCCGCTTCTGCTTGGTCTGATCTTGCGCGAAGATGGCGAAACTTTCCGGCTGCCCGTTAGTGGGGTCATCCACGCGGAAAACACGACAGAAAACGGGGATCGTCGTGGAGGTCTCGGCATTTTGCAGAGTCAGATCGCCTAACCATTGACCCTCCCGGAGCCCGTCCGGGAGAATCTCCTCGCGCACCTGCGCGCGCTGCTCGGGCGCAACATGATCGACGATGTTCGAGGCCTGGATTTCCTCCGCCGAAAGGCCGAGCAGCCGGAGCGCGGCCGCGTTTCCGAACAGGATCTTGCCCGTGAGATCAATGAAGCCGATGAAGTCCGGCGACTGATCCACCAGGAGCTCGAACTGGCGCAAAGCGAGCGGCATCTGGCGCGCCTGTGGAGGCGCAGACTTCCTGCTTCCGGTTGTCTCTTTTCGGCTCGTCACTGGTTTTCAAGGGTCGCTCTGCCAATCATTATGCATCGTAGAACAGGAAGCGTTCAGCCGTATCAGGTGCTTTGAAAAAAGACCGCCGGGCGTGTTAGGGCGCGGAAAGTCCTTGTTCAACGGTCCATTCTGCCGGTCGGTGTGGCAGTGAAGCTCCGGCCAGCAAGGCGGCGTGATCGAGCGGCTGAGGCGCTCACCGCCCTTCCGCGAGTATACTCGGCGGCAGTTTCGAGACGGCCGCTTGACCGATACCCTGTGGGGGTATACAGTCAGGAGTGAAGCCAACCCATAAAATCAAGCTCTCGCAGCGCACCCGACGCATTGCCGGCCAGCTCGCCGGCATTCAGCGGATGATCGAGGACGAGCGCTATTGCGTGGATGTCTTGAACCAGATCTCGGCAGTGCGTTCCGCGCTCGATGCCCTCGGCGTTGAGCTGCTCACCGACCATCTGGAGTCCTGCGTTGTCGGGCACGGGAGCGGAAGCGAACACGCCCGCGCCAGGCCGATGAAACCCGAAGCACTGTTGGCGGAAGTGAAGGTGGCGCTGACGCGATTTCTGAAATGAAGACCTCTAAACAAACATTCATCGACCCGATTTGCGGGATGGAAGTGGACCCAGAAAACGCGGCGGCGATGGTCGAGCGCGACGGCGAGAAATTCTATTTCTGTTCCACCCTTTGCCGCGACCAATTTGTCGCCCCTAACGAAGAGGCGCCGGAGCACACGCACTCGTGCTGCCATGGAGGCGAGCACCATTCCGCGGCCGAGACGAAGTCCGCCGCCGCCGCGCGCAAACCGGCGAGCAAATATTTCTGCCCGATGTGCGAGGGAGTGGAGAGCGACACGCCGGGCAGTTGTCCGAAGTGCGGGATGGCGCTGGAACGCAATCCGACCTTTCGCGCGCCGACCATTTACACCTGCCCGATGCATCCGCAGATCGAGCAGGATCATCCCGGCGATTGCCCGATCTGCGGGATGACGCTGGAGCCGAAAAACGTGGTCGCGGGCGGGGAAGAAGACAACACCGAGCTGCGCGACATGACGCGCCGACTCTGGATCGGCGCCGCGCTCAGCCTGCCGGTGTTCCTCCTGGCGATGTCGCATCTGCTGCCGTCGACGCCGGCGTGGGTGCAGGGCGATATCTCGCGCTGGGTGCAATTCCTCCTCGCCTCTCCGGTGGTGCTTTGGGCGGGCTGGCCCTTTTTCAGACGCGGCTGGCAATCGATCGTCAACCGCTCGCTCAACATGTTTACCCTCATCTCGATCGGGGTCGGCGCGGCCTATTTCTACAGCGCGATCGTGATGTTGTTCCCACAGCTCTTCCCGCCCTCCTTCGCCGCGCATGGGAAGATCGGCGTCTACTTCGAGTCGGCCGCAATCATCGTCGTGCTCGTTTTGTTTGGTCAGGTGCTGGAATTGCGTGCCCGCAGCCGCACCGGGAGCGCGATTCGCGCCCTGCTCGATCTCGCGCCTAACGAGGCCCGCGTCGTCCGCGACGGTGAGGAAAAAGATGTCCCGCTCGACCAAGTCGTGACGGGCGACCAGTTGCGCGTCCGGCCAGGCGAGAAAATCCCGGTCGACGGCCGCGTCGTCGATGGCCGCACCAGCATCGATGAATCCATGATCACCGGCGAGCCGATGCCGGTGGAGAAAAGCAGCGGCGACAAGGTGACCGGCGGCACCGTCAACCAAACCGGCAGCATCCTGATCGAAGCGGAACGGGTCGGGAGCGAAACCGTCCTTTCGCAGATCGTCGAGATGGTGGCCCAGGCGCAACGCAGTCGCGCGCCGATCCAGGGCCTGGCCGACAAGGTGGCGGGGTGGTTCGTGCCCGCGGTCATCGCGATCGCGATTATCACCTTCATTCTCTGGGCGATCTTTGGGCCTGAGCCGCGCTTCGCTTACGCGATCGTCAACGCGGTCGCCGTCCTCATCATCGCCTGCCCCTGCGCCCTTGGGCTGGCCACGCCGATGTCGGTCATGGTCGGCGTCGGGCGCGGCGCGCAGGCCGGCGTTCTGATCAAGAAAGCCGAAGCGATCGAGCTGATGGAAAAGGTGCAGACTTTGATCGTCGACAAGACTGGCACGCTCACCCAGGGCCGGCCGGCTGTGAGGGAGATTTTGCCTAACGAATCGATCTCGTCAGAAGAACTGCTCACGCTGGCCGCGGCGGTGGAAGGCAACAGCGAACATCCGCTCGCGGCCGCGATCGTGAAGGGAGCGCAGGAGCGCGGGCTAAAGGCGGGACCGGTTAACGATTTCGAATCGACCACCGGCGGCGGCGTCAGCGGCGAGGTTAATGGCCGCCGCGTCCTCGTCGGCAAACCGAAATTCCTCCGCGAACAAAATGTGAGCGGCGTGGATGAACTCGAAAAGAACGCCACTCGGTTGCAGGACGAGGGCAGTGGCGTCGTCTTCGTCGCGGTCGACAATCGCGCCGCCGGCCTCATCGCGGTGGCCGACCCGATCAAGGAATCGACCCCGGGCGCGATCGAGCAGCTGCACCAGCTCGGCCTGAAAATCATCATGCTGACCGGTGACAACGAGCGCACCGCGCGCCGCGTGGCCGAAAAACTCGGGATCGACGAAGTGGAAGCCGGGGTTGAACCGCAGCACAAGAACGACCGCGTCCGCCGCCTCCGCGAAAGCGGCCGCGTCGTCGCGATGGCAGGCGACGGGATCAATGACGCGCCCGCGCTGGCCGCGGCCGATGTCGGCATCGCGATGGGCACCGGAACGGATGTGGCGATGGAAAGCGCCGGGATTACCCTCCTGAAAGGCGACCTGCGCGGAATAGAGAAAGCGATCCGGCTCAGCCGCGCCATGATGAGCAACATCCGCCAAAACCTCTTCTTCGCCTTCATCTACAACTCGTTAGGCGTACCGATCGCCGCCGGCATTTTGTATCCCTGGTTCGGCATTCTCCTCAGCCCAATCATCGCCGGCGCCGCCATGAGCCTCAGCTCGGTCTCCGTCATCGCGAACGCGCTCCGCCTGCGCAAGGTCGAGCTGTAGCAGTGAAGACCCAATGCATGCGCAATATGCATTCAGGGCTGCAAATGTATATTTTTCTGACTTTTTTATACATTTAACCTGTCTTATGTTTGCCCAGCATGCACTTCGATCCGGCGCAGCCATACAACCAACTCCCTGATCTCCCGCCGAAAGCGGAGTTGGAGAGCGCCCCGGTCTTGAAGGCCATCACCCGCGCCGGGCGAGCGCTCGCCGAGCTCAAAGGACGCACTCATAGCATTCCAAATCCAACGATCCTCTTGAACACAATCGCCTTGGAGGAAGCGAGACTCAGTTCCGAGATCGAGAATATTTTCACGACGAACGACGAGCTCTACCAGGCGGTCAGCGCAGAAGGCAGCGGCGGAAGCCTCACGCCCCATGCCAAGGAAGTTCTTCACTATCGGGAGGCGCTCTGGCACGGCATGAAAGTGCTGCGCGAGCGTCCTTTTCTTTCGACGAATCTGGCCTTGGAAATCGTCAACCTCATCAAGCAAAACAACGCCGGGATTCGCAATCTGCCGGGAACAAGAGTGCAGGACAACCGCACCGGAAAGATCATCTACACGCCACCGCAGGGCGAAGATTTACTGAGGCGAAAACTGGCCAATCTCGAGCGCTTTGCCAACGATTCAGGGCACGACCTCGATCCGCTCACACGGATGGCGGTCGCGCATTACCAGTTCGAAGCGATCCATCCATTTTTTGACGGGAACGGTCGAACGGGCCGGATTCTGATCATTCTCCAGCTGATGATGAGTCGACTTTTGGATCTGCCGATCCTCTTCCTCAGCCGCTTCATCATCGCGAAGAAGGGGCAATATTATCGGAGCCTGCGCGCCGTCACGGAAGTGGGCGCATGGGAGGAATGGTTGCTCTACATGCTCGCCGCCGTTGAAAGCACTGCGCACGGCACGACGGAAAAGATCAACGCCATCCACACGCTTCTTGCTCAGACGATCGAGCAGGCGCGACGTGTTCTGCCGAAAAGCACCTTCAGCAAGGAATTGATCGAGCTCATTTTTGAGCAGCCCTACTGCAAGATCCGCCTGGTCGAAGAGGCCGGGATCGCGAAGCGCCTCACGGCCACGAAGTATCTGCGTGACCTCGGGCGGCACGGGTTTGTGACGACTGTGAAAAAGGGCACGGAGTTGATCTTCATTAACCATCATCTCTGGAGTCTGCTCACTGACGAGCCGCTGCGGGGAGAGACTGGGGAGCGCCGGAAATTGGGGCGTCGTTCGGCAAAGACCTGAATCCAATCGCCACGGGAGCGGCGATCTCTTTTTGTCCGATTTCGCCGTTGCTTTCCTGCGGGGTGAAAACGGGCCCTGGCATCGCAGACGCGACTAACGAGTCGGCGACGCTTTGTTTATCAACAACCAAAGGGAGGTGAAGAATTATGCTGGAAGAAGGAGCGACTTATCAATGCCCGGAGAGCAATTGCGGGTGCGAAGTGAAAGTGACGAAGGGCGCGCCGGCGGAGGAGGCCGGGAACGACGCCCCGACCTGCTGTTGCGGGACGGAGATGAAGAAACAATAACCAGCGCCCTGGGTCCGCGCCGGTGCATCCGGTCGCGGGCCAGGGTTGCCCGCGCCGGCGCGGGTGCTTGAGGATGAAAATTAACGATTAATGGATTGGCTTTGGACGAGTTTGTATCACGCGGTCTCCATGCTCTGGATGACCTTCTGGGCGCTGGTGCTCGGGTTCAGCATTTCGGCGGCGCTCCAGGTGTTCGTTAGCCGGGAGCGGATGACCCGCTCGTTTGGCGACACTTCGCTGAAGTCGGTTGCAGCGGCGACCGGCTTGGGCGCGGCGAGCAGTTCGTGCTCTTATGCCGCGGCGGCCTCGGCCCGGAGCGCGATCCAGCAGGGCGCAGCGCTGGTTCCGGCGCTCGCCTTCATGTTTGCCTCGACCAATCTTGTGATCGAGCTCGGGATTTTGCTTTGGACGCTGATGGGTTGGCGTTTTGTTTTGGCGGAATTTGTCGGCGCGTTTCTTCTCATCGGGTTGGTCTGGCTGATGGTGCGCTGGGTGATGCCGCAGAGCGTGAAGGATGAAGCGCGCAAGAAGGCGGGCGGAAAAGAGGACGAGGAGGAGCACGAGCATGAGCACGAGGGTTCGAAGTGGAGCGCGCTGGCCAGCGCCTTCATGATGGATTGGATGATGCTTTGGAAGGAGCTGCTCGGCGGTTTTTTGATTGCCGGTTTTATTGCCACCGTCGTGCCCAAGAGCTGGTGGCAGTCGCTCTTCCTGACCGAGGGCGTATCGCCGGTGTTGCGTCTTGTCGAAAACGCGATCGTCGGACCGCTCGTGGCGATCGCTTCCTTCGTCTGTTCGGTTGGCAATATTCCGCTGGCCAGTCATCTCTGGGCGAACGGGATCAGCTTCGGCGGCGTGGTCGCGTTTATTTATGCCGACCTGCTCGTGGTGCCGCTGATCATCATCTACGTGAAGTATTATGGCGGACGCGCCACGGTCTGGATCGTGGGGATTTTTTTCACCGCGATGGTGACGGCGGGGATTCTGGTCGATTTGCTCTTCAGTCTTTTCGGTCTTTTGCCGGAAGGGGAACGCGCCGCGAGCGCGGTGCAGGAGACGAAGATTTCATGGAACTACACGAGCTGGCTCGATCTCGTTGCGCTCGTCATCTTTGCCGCATTTCTCTTTCTCCATCTGCGCAAGAGGCGGCGTTCGGCCTAAAACTCTTGTGCATCCCACGCCCGGTCGTTAGGACAAGGACATGCTGCGAGAGGCGCGGATGAAACAGACAGCTCCGCCGGCGGACGGCTTCCGGGTGCGCGGCGAGGAAGTGACGCGGCTGGAGGGATTCAGCGACGCCGCCTTTGGATTCGCGCTCACGCTGCTCGTCGTGTCGCTCGAAGTGCCCAAGACCTACGCCGACCTGATCGCGACGATGCGCGGTGTGCCGGCTTTTGCCATCTGCTTCGCCATCCTGGTGATGATCTGGAATTATCACTACCTCTTCTCGCGCCGGTTCGGGCTCGAGGATGGCATGACGCGGCTCTACACCTTTTTTCTGCTCTTCATCGTCCTGCTTTACATTTATCCGCTGAAGTTCCTTTTCGGCATTTTCATTAACGGGACTGTGCTCAATCTTCCCGGAGCCCGCATCGCGATGACGGAGAGTGATGCGGCGACTCTCTTCGTGATCTACGGCGTTGGTTACACTGCGGTCTTCGGCGCGCTCGCGCTGCTTTACTGGCACGGCTACCGGAAGCGGGACGAAGTCGACCTGACTGAGGTGGAAAGAGTCGATACGCGCTGGGAAATCGGTGGTCTGCTTTGCCAGGCTGCGATTGGTGTCGCCTCGACCGTGATCGCGCTCTTGGTCGCGCCGCGCTACTTGGGCTGGGCCGGGTTTATCTATTTCTCGCTCGCTTTGATCATGGGAGTGCACGGTACCTTGCGTTCGCGGAGTGTGGAACGGGCGCGCAAGGAGATGGCGCAGGCCACGGCAAAAGGGGCGTGACCCTCGACTGCGGCCGGATTCGTGCTACTAAATGGGCATGTTCGGCAAGCTTCTTCTCGCGCTCGCCATCGGCCTTGCCCTTGTGCAGGCGCCGGTGAATGCGGCGGGTTTGGGTTGCTGCCCGGAGCCCGCTGCGCACCAGGCTTCGCTGATCGATGGCTGTTGTGCCGCCATGAGCTGCTGTGTCATCTCGGGTGACACCGCGCAACATCCTTCCACCCCGACGGCGGTGGCCAGTGCGCCCGCCACCGTTCCTGCGCCCAGCCAGTTCGTTAGTCCAATCGTGTTCCCCACGGCACCTCACGTCGCGCTCCAATCGCGACCGTTTCTCGTTGCCCATTCGCCACCGCCCCTCGCGGTGACTGGCATCTTCCTCATCTGATTCAAGGGCGCTAACCAGCGCAGTCTGCCGTTCTCACGGCACTCCTTTCGTCCGTCTCATCGGCACGAAGTCCTTGAATCTTATGAAACGAATCATCCTATTTTTTAGTCTCTTA
>JBBPZS010000154.1:0-8928 GCA_038198605.1 Chthoniobacterales bacterium
ACACGCCGTCCATCGAGCCACCACGAAATTCCTTCACCGTCCGGCGCGGTCACTCCGCCGTCCGATTAGCCTGCTGTCCATGTCACGAGCCGTAGCAGTCTTCCAGCCCGGGACATCGCAGTCAATTAAGCCGCGAGAGCGAGATCTTGGTGATCTGCATTTATTTTTTTTGGTCCGGATTTTAACGAGGCCAACGAACCATCCTCGACATGCCGCCTGCGCTTCAAACAATCAGTCGAAACCAGTACGCCCCCGTTTTTTGGGAGACCCCAAGGTATCAAATCCAAGCACAATTTCAATTCCCGCTCTCCTCCTCCTAACTCGTGCTCGTTCTCGGGCTCGTGCTCGAAGGACGAGGACGAGATATGACGAGCCGGTTGCACTCGATCGGCAGCCGACGACCGAACCTAAAGGACACATCAACCAGGAGAAAAATATCATGGCCAAAGTATTGAAAGTCATCGAACTGCTCGCGCAGTCGGATAAAAGCTGGGAAGACGCCGCTCAAAGCGCGGTCAAGGAAGCCTCCAAAACGCTGCGGGGCGTGCGCTCGATTTACATCAAAAACTTCGAAGCCTCGGTCGAGAACGGCAAGGTAATGCAGTATCGCGTGAATGCGAAAGTGAGCTTTGATCTTGATGCGGCCGGCGCTGATAAAGGCCGGCGTTCAAAAAAATAGCGGCAGCCGCGCACCGCGCGGCCGGGATCAACCCGGCACGTGATCTTTCAAGTCGGTGCCGCCATCGGCCCGCGCACAATGGGCGCAGCAGTAAATGCGATCGCCTTCCTGCACGTCATGGCCGATGACGCGACACCCACAATTTTCGCACCTGGGCGCGAGGGCGTGAATAGCGCATTCGAAGCTATCGAAGACGTGCTTTTTGCCCGCCATGATCACTTCAAACGCTTTCTCGTAATCGTTTCCGCACACTTCACATTGAGCCATATGAATGGTTCGTGCGCAGCAAGCGCAATGGCCTGCAAAAGCTCAAACCAATCCGCCGTCGTCTGCCGCCCCGCTGCCCCTTCTACTCTTTGCTCTTGCTCCTAATCTTTCCCGCCTTCCGTCTCCTTCATTGGAGCAGGATCAGGAGCAAGAGCAGGAGAAGGATTTCCGGTCAACTGCTCGACCCGCGCATACATTTCAAAATAAATCCGCTCCAGCGCCGCCGCCGGATCTTCCAGCATCATGCTTTCCTTGATCTTGCTCGCGTAAATCGGGAAGGAAAAAGGCGAGATCGCCGGTAGCTCGCGCAGGTTCCATTCGTACTCCTGCACGTCGTCGAGAAATCGATAGGCGGTCTCGGCGTCGAGAAAGGTGTGGGTCGCCTGCCGATACGCTTCCTCGAGCAGCGGATGATCCGGCTCGTGTTGTTCGAGGACACGAAAAAGAACTTCCGAGCTCCAGCTCAACTGGCGCGGCTTTCGTTCCCGGCCGGGCAGGTTGCGCGGCACCATCAAGCCCGTCTGCGCCACTCCGCGGAATTGCCATTTCACCAGCTCCGAGCCGCGCAGGGCCGCATGCAAATCCTCCTCCGCTTCCGCCCGGCGAAAGCAGCCTTTCCATTGCGCCAGCGGCAACTCCTGGAACCGCCGCAGAGTAAGGAGAAATCCGTAGTCATCGATCGTGACGAGCGCGTTGCCGCCGATCCGGTCCTGCACTCGCCAGGCCACGATGCGCGAGAGGGCATCGTTCGCGCTCCGGCCGATGAGGGAATGGAAGAAGTAGTGCGAGTGCTCGCCCTCGCGATAAAGCTCGATCAGCAGTTTGCCCATGACCGGGATTTCGGACACGACGAGCTGGGCGCGGAAAAATTCCACGATCGGCTGCGCGTTGGCGATCGAGATTTGATACGACTCGACCAGCCAGTCGATCGCTTCCGCGTCCGAGCCAGTCTGGAGGCGCGCGCTCAACTCCGCGCGCAAATTGCGCACCGCCCTGGCCAGGCCGGAAGTGAGCGGCATCTTGGCCGCGTTCCAGCGCGGGATGGTCGGGAGATGGCCATCGGCCCGTTCGACGTAAGCCTCCTGCACTCCGGTGTCGATTAGCCTAACGACGCGTCCGCCGAGGACAAACAGATCCCCCACCTGGAGCTGCTTGATGAAGCCTTCCTCGACCGAACCGAGCCGCCGCCGGCCGAGCAGGACGCTGACGAATCCCTCCGAGACAATTGTCCCGATATTGACCAGGAACTCGCGCGTCACCCGCGGATGCGCGAGCGAAATGATTCCGTCCGCGATCATGATCTTGCCAAAAAGACCGGTGTATTGCCGCTCCAGCGAGGCCCCGCCCCCGGTCAGATATTCCAGGACATGCTCGAACTCGTCGCGTTCCAGCGCGCGAAAAGGGTAGGCCCGCCTAACGATCGCGAAAGCCTCCTCGACCGCGATCGGGGCCAGGGCCGCCATTCCCACGACGTGCTGGGCGAGAACGTCGTTAGGCTTTTCCAACACCTGGATCGGGTCGAGCACGGCCTCGCGCACAAGCTGCGCGGTCGCGGTCGCTTCGACCAGGTCGTTGATGTTGGTCGCGACGAGCACGCCGTGACTGCTCTTGTTTAACGAATGCCCGGAGCGGCCGATGCGCTGAATCGCGCGCGAGACGCCTTTCGGCGTCGCCACCATCACGACGAGGTCGACCGCGCCAATGTCGATTCCAAGCTCGAGGCTGGTGGAGCAAACCACCGCCCGCAGTTCACCGTTTTTGAGGCGGTCCTCTACCTCCATCCGCACACTGCGGTCGAGCGAGGCGTGGTGCGTCTCGATCTGGTCCGCCAGCTCGGGCAGAAGCTCTTTCAGGCGCAGCCCGAGCTGTTCCGCGGCCGAGCGGACATTGGTGAAAACGATGACGGAACGGCGCGATCGGATGAGCTCGGCCAGCTCGGCATAAAGCCGGATGCCGGTGTAACCGGCCGGCGGATAAGGTTTGCGGCGAATCGGGGAAAACACTTCGACAATCGATTCCTTCTCCACCTTGGCCTGCGCAATCCGGCAGGGGCGACCGTCGCCCGCGAGAAATTTCGCCAGCAGCTCCAGCGGGGCAGCAGTGGCGGATAACCCGACGCGACAGATGACGCTGTTGTCGCCGGGGACGCTGGCCCCGGCCGCGTTCGCCGCCGAGGTTTTCTTCTTTCCGGGGACAGCGTCCCCGGCTACAACCAACTCTTCGAGCCGTTCGAGCGACAAGCTCAAATCCACGCCGCGTTTGTTCCCGGCGAAGGAATGGAGCTCATCCACGATGACGTAGCGGCAACTCAGGAGGTGGGCGGCGTAAGTTTCCTGGGCGAGCATGACCGCCAGACTCTCCGGCGTGGTGACGAGGAAGTGCGCCGGCTTGCGCCGGAACTTCGCCCGCTCGCTCGTGCTCGTGTCACCCGTCCGCACGTGAATCAGCAGTTCCTTCTCCAGCCCCATCGCCACCAGCGGGGCACGTAAATTTTTTCCGATGTCGTAGGTCAGGGCGCGCAGCGGTGAGATGTAGAGGCAGTGCACGCCTAACGAAAGTTTACCCGCTTCGAGCCGCCGCAGAAAATCGTCGAAAACGCCAAGGAAGCCGGCGAGGGTCTTGCCGCTCCCGGTCGGCGAAGTGAGCAGGATCGATTTCCGCGCCAGGATCGACGGAACGCAACGCAGCTGCGCGTCAGTGAAACTGCCGTAGGTGGAACGAAACCACTGCCCGAGCCGCGGATGCAGCCTTTTGAAAAGCGCTTCCTGGGTCACGACGGCCGACGGCATCGCAGACTTTCGCGAAGGTCGGCCCGCCGCGCTACTCGACTTGCACCGCCGTTCCGGGCGGAACTAGGCGGCGCAATCTCGTCTCTGGCAGGTGATCCTCGTCCGGCTGCTCGCGGTCGACCTGTTCGTGACGATGCTTTGGTGGCTCTAATGCTCCGTCTGTCGTGAAGTGACGGATGACCAAACGGTATGTGCTTCGTTGTAGCGGCGGTCTGTGACCGCCGAATCTTCGCTCCGATCCACGCCTCGGCGGTCCGCCGCTACAGAGCATGCCACAACTTTGCCTCATCTCACCACTGGCGAAGCGCTAGGGTCGCACGAGACAGCGCTTGTGTACCGGTGAATAACGACGACCTTCAGCCAGTATCTCTGCTGCGATTTCTCGGGAACATCTCCAAGTTCTCTCTCCCGTTAGGGAAAAGTATTCTTCGTTAGCCGCGGACTCTGTCGGTTCGTTACCTATGAAAACTCATCTCCTTAATTCGGCTTTGGAAGTCATCACCGAGCAAACCATGCTCGTAAACGTCATCTCGCGGCGGGTCCGTCAGCTCGCGCTCGGGCATCGGCCGCTGGTCGCCTGTGCGCCCGGCACCCCGTTGGCCGACGTGGCTTTGACCGAAGTGATCGAAGGCAAATTATCCTACGAGGCGGCTCCGCTCCTCAAGGCAACCGACGAAGCGCCAGCCGTTATCCTGTTCCCGGTCAAAGGCGGCCAGCGTAAAAAAGCCGCCTGACTTTCGCCTAATCTTCCGGGTTGACCGGGAAATGCTTGTTCTTCAGCTTTTCCGGAACGCGTTTCGTTTTCTCGGCCTCGATCTCCTCCGTCGCCGCGCCTAACGCTTCGTAGGCTTCGCGATTCTTTTTCGCCCGGCACATGTAGCAGACAGCGTGGGCCAGCGGGATGCGCGCTTCCGGCATCCCGACAAACTCGACCGCCTGCTGGGTCGCAATCGCCAGGGGCAAGGCCCGCGAGTCCGCCAGGCCGACGTCTTCGCTGGCGAAGATCACGATCCGGCGCGCGATGAAACGAAAGTCCTCCCCGGCGTGGAGCATCTTGGCCAGCCAGTAGATGGCACCTTTCTCGTCCGAGGCGCGCATGCTTTTAATAAAGGCACTGATCGTGTCGTAGTGCGCGTCGCCCGCCCGATCGTAAACCACCGCCTTCGTCTGAATGCTTTCCTCCGCCACCGCGAGAGTGAAATGAATGACTCCCTTTTCGTTAGGCGGAGTCGTCAGGACCCCGATCTCGAGCGCGTTCAGACATTTCCGGGCGTCGCCGTCGCTCAGCTTGGCGAGATGGCGCTGCGCCGCGGCGTCGATTTCTACCGGGTAATTCCCGAGCCCGCGCTCCTTGTCCTGCAACGCGCGGTCGATCAGCTGCGCGAGCTCTTCCACGCCTAACGACTCGAGCTGGAACACCTGGGAACGGGAGACGAGCGCGCTGTTGACGTAGAAGAAGGGATTGTAAGTGGTGGCCCCGATCAGGCGCAGGTTTCCACTCTCGACGTCGGGCAGGAGGATGTCCTGCTGCGCCTTGTTGAAATGATGGATCTCATCCACAAACAAGATCGTTTTTTTCCCGGAAGTGCGCCGGCGGTTGGCGGCGCTGGCCACGACTTTGCGCATCTCCGCCACGTTGCTTTCCACGCCACTCAGCCGCTCGAAAACGGATTCCGTCAGCGCGGCAATGATCTGCGCGAGCGTCGTCTTCCCCGTTCCGGGAGGCCCGGAGAGAATGACCGAGGGAAGCCGGTCCGCCTCGATCGCGCGCCGGAGCAGTTTTCCCGGCGCGAGGATGTGCTCCTGGCCGACAAACTCCCCGAGCGTGCGCGGCCGCATCCGACTGGCGAGCGGAGCGGCGGCGTCCTCCTGCACTTCCGGTTCCGCATCGCTGAAAAGATCCTGCACAGGGGAGGATAACGGGCCGACCCGTCTTTTCCAACTGCTTGACCCTGCGCCGCGCCTCCCGCATTCTCTTGGAGATAGCCGCGCACAGAAAGCCATGAAACGAATCCTCGTCCCGGTCGATTTTTCCCCCGCGATGGAGGGCGTGCTGACCCACGCGCGCGAGCTGACCAAGGCGCTCGGGGCAGAGCTCCACCTCGTCCATGTGCAGGAGATCGCCGCCGTCCCGATCTTTCCGGCTGCGACCATCGGTTATCCCGGGATCGGTATGCCGGAGATGGGAATGGCCGGCGGTCTGCCCGTCGGCAGCCCCGACTATCTCCCGCCCGATCCGCCTAACGAAAAGGGCAAGAGCCGCCTCGAATGCCTCCAGCGCGAACTCGCGGGGAGCGGTCTCAAGGCCACGGCGCACGAGCGCGAGGGCGCCGTGGCGGAGGAGATCCTCAAGACGGCCCAGGAAATTTCAGCGGACCTCATCGTGATGGGTTCGCATGGTCACGGCTCGGTCTATAACCTCCTCGTCGGCAGTGTGACGGAGGGAGTTCTAAAAGCCGGCGAACGTCCCGTGCTTCTCGTACCCGCTCCGGCGAAATAGCGTTCCGCCTTGCGCGGCACCGCAATTGCTCGAAACGTGAGGGAGCATGCGCGCGCTAAAATTTTATCTCGCTTTTCTTCTTTTTCTTGGCGCTGGCGCCAGCATCAGCATAACGACCGGGGGAACACTCCCCGCCGGCACGGTTTTCAAGGGCCAGGATAAATTCGATTACCTCGTGCAGCAGGCGCGGGCGAATGATTGGAAATCGCTCCGTATCGGCGAACGGACGGCGGTGGTCGGTCACGCGCTCGTCGGGACCCGCTACAAATCCTTCACCCTCGAGATTGACGACCGAATCGAAGCGCCTTCGGCAAATTTTTACGGAATGGATTGCTGGACCTTTTTCGAGCTCTCCCTCGGCTTTGCCCGGATGTTGAACGATCCGGAAATCTGGTGGACGCCGGAGCGACTTCTGCATTACATCGAGCTCGATCGTTACCGCGGCGGGCAATGCACCGGCGAATATCTTTCCCGGCTGCATTACCTGGAGGATTGGCTGGCGGATAACGATCGGCGCGGATTGGTGAGCGATCTCACCCGGCAGCATGGCGGGGTCCGCTCGAACCACGCCGCGCAAGAAATGACTTTCGGCTGGCGGCATTATCGTTACCTCAAGGCGAATCCGGCCCTGCTCGAGCCGCTCGGGCGGATGGAGGCCAAGGTCACGGCGCAGCCGCTTTACCAAATCCCGAAAAATCGCGTCGCCCGGATCGAATCGAAACTGAAAAGCGGCGACATCATCGGGATTGTCTCGCGGGATCGGCCCGGGCTCTACTCCACTTCCCACGTCGGCCTGGCCTATCGAGCGAATGACGGCGTCTTGCATTTCATGCATGCCTCTTCGCCGAAAAATTACGGCAAGGTCGTGGTCGACGCGCGGCTCTCGAGCTACCTCGCGCGTTACGGGAGCGATAGCGGGATCCTGGTCGCGCGTCCCCTTCGCTGATCTAGCCGCTTCGCCGATATAGCCGCGCCTTGTAGACGCTTCGCTCTGCGAAGCGCGGGAGTGAGCAGCTTTCGGCGTAGGCGTGGATCTGGGCCGCGCCTCCCGGAGGGAGGCGTCTACATCACTCGAAGTCGGGCATTTCCCTAACGAGTCGGGCGAGGCGTTCGACTGCTTCCACATGTGCAGGCTCTTCCAGCCCATCGTGAGCGTCGCGCGGCGAAAGATCGGCGGCACCTGCCGCACGCCAGTATCGGTCGCGATGACTGAAGTAGAGAAAACAAGGACTTTCTATGCATTTTTCCGGGGTAGCTTTTGCCGCGGAAAAGACGGGCGCGGGCTAACGTTCGCCGGCCTAGGAAGGCCGGGCTGCGCCCGCCGTGGGCAATTCGACGATGAAAGTCGCCCCGTAGCCGAGCCCGGCGCTCTCCGCGCGAATTTTTCCCTGATGCAGATCGACGATCGCCTGGCTGATCGCGAGCCCAAGTCCCAGACCTTCCTTCCGCTGGCTCAGCTGCTCGAAGGCGTCGAAAATTTTGCTCAGATTTTCCGGGGCAATCCCTGAACCGGTATCGCTGACTGCGATCGTGATCGCGTCCGGCGCACGGTTTTCGGAGCGCACCACGACCCGGCCGCCCGGCCCGGTAAATTTTATCGCGTTGCGCAGGAGATTCCAAAAGACCTGCTGCAACCGAGTCGGGTCTCCCGACATCTCGTTCTGGGTCGCACCAAGTTCCAGCGCCAGATCGAGGTCTGGCGGGCAACCACCTTCTCGCACGATCTCGACCGCATGACGCAATACTTCATGAATGTCGGTTTTTTGAACCTGGAGACGCAGCTTGCCGCGCGCGATTCGGGTGAGATCGAGCAGGTCGTCGATCAGGCGCGCCTCGAGTTCGATGTTGCGCGCGATCATTTGTAAACCTTCGCGCAGCTCCGCGGGCAGATCGTGATCGTGCAACATGCCGCCAGCCCACATCAGCACCGGGGTGAGCGGGGTGCGCAGTTCGTGGCTGAGGGTGGCGAGGAAACGGTCCTTGGCGGCGTTGGCTGCCTCCGCCACTTCCTTTTGCCGCTCCAGTTCGGCTTCGATCTGGCGGCGTGCGATGAAATGCCCGATCTGGCTGCCTAACGAATCGACGAGAAGAAGCAAATCCTCATCCGGCTGCCCCGGCTCGGCACTGAACAATTCCAGCGCGCCTTTCATCTCCTCCCCCGCTCGGAGCGGAAAGGCAAAAGCGCCGGCCAGCCCGGCTTCAGTCGCCGCTTTCGCCCGGGGAAAAGCGGTATCCTTTTTCACATCCGAGACCCATATTGGCTTGCCCGAAGCGACGACCCGGCCCGGCAAACTTGTTTCGCCGGAGAAGACCAGCGCGCGTGAAACTTCCGTGAATTTTTTCAATCCGGGTGCCGTGGTGTGCCAGACGGAATGGCAGCGCAGGTTGTCGTCCTCCGGGTCGCGCAACCAGAGGGCGCCGTAAATCCAGCTCCCACTTTGAGCAATCGTCTCGATCACGCGCGGCGCTATCTCCTCGATCCGGCGAGCCGTGGCCAACAGACTCGCCACCGCGTATTGCGCGTCGCGGCGGCGCTCGGCCCGCACGCGCTCTGTAATATCGCGCAGGTAAGCGGTAAACATCGGGGCATCGGCGAGGTGGATGGCCGTGATCGCCAGTTCCACCAAAAGCCGCCGACCATCGGCATGCAGGCCGGTGATCTCGATGCGGCGATCGATGACCGGACCCTCGCC